>JAMCWZ010000018.1 GCA_023480765.1 Nitrospirota bacterium | reverse complement strand
CAAAGAGATGCCTTTGCCTATATGCCGCGATATGTCCATGTCACCCTCGGCGTACCCTGGATTGCCTATCTGATCTTTATGCTCGGAGTCCTGACGCCGCTCTTTTTGTATCTGGGTGTCTCCTGGTATTGGCGGCATGAAATTGAAGCGAACAAACTGGGCAAGGATGACAAGACGGAAGAGTAGCCTTCCGTAGAACAAGCCGGTAGCTTGCAGGAGACTTCCGGAGAAATTTCGGTCTCACGATGCTGTTCAGGTGAGGAGTTGGATATGTCTGCGACAGTTAAGAATCCCTCTCTTATTCCGATGCCGACTGTTCAGAAAAGGACAGGGTTTCGGAAATATCTTCGTGTTACGACAGCCAGATACGTTGTTCAGGGAGTTTTTCTGATCGTTCTCGCGGGGCTGCCTTTTACGGGATTGTTTCGGATCGATCTTGGATCCGGCCGATTCCTGGTGGATGGTTATCAAATCTGGTGGAGCGACTTTTTTCTCGTTTTGCCGTTCTGGCTTTTTTTGATATCCGGCGCAGCAACCGTCTATTCGGTCCTTGGAATGGTGTATTGCGGATGGGCCTGCGTCCAGAATACCCTCTCAGAATTCGTTGATTTCCTGGTTAAAAAAATTTTCAAGCGCCATAAGCATGCCATTGGTCTCGACACACTGACGAGTCGTCCGCAAAAACTTCCCTCCAATATCGGAGTCCGCGAGTGGTCGGTTTTTATCGGTCTTGTGACATTAATCTCTATCGGGACCGGAGTTGTTTTTGCGGGTTACTTCATTCCTCCTTCCCAAATCTGGCAGATTTCACGACAGGCAAGAACCTCCGTCAACTGATGTGGGTGATGGGCGGCATCAGTGCGGTGATGCTTTTGAACTTGTTTCTTATCCGGCACTATTGGTGCAACTGGGTTTGTCCCTATCCTCTCTGGCAGCATTTTTTCAAGTCGGAAGGAACCATGAAGGTCGCGTTCGAGGATTCGAGACGAAGCGAATGCACTGGTTGCAATCTGTGTGTTCAATCCTGCATTGTCGATATTGATCCCAGGGACACAAAAAACTATACGCGTTGCATCAATTGCGGTGAATGTGTTGTCACGTGCGAGGACTACTCCGCGAAAAGGGGTGTTCCGTCCCTCCTGACATTCCACTTTAACGGGATCCGGATTGACGAGGCCGGGAAACGTCATATCAACAAGCTTTCCCCGGTCCTGACCCGTTTTGTCATGGCCGGGTCCTTCAGTCTGATCCCGTTGTCTCTGTTCATTTACGGGATTGTGACATATATGCCGTTCCACATGACGTTAAGCCAGATTCCCGGGCAGCTTAACCAGTACAGTATCCGGCTGACGAACAAGACTCCTTATCCCCACCTGTACCGGATTCGTGAAACCGGATTACCGGTCCGGTCTGCTTCCTGGCAAAGCAAGACGGTCCGCGTTCCGGGCGGGGGACAAGTCGTCCTTCCGTTTGAGGTGGAAAATGGTGCCCGGATTCTGGGAACGGGAGTCCATCCATTTTCAATCACCGTTCGTTCCCTGAATGGGAAACCAGGCAAGATAAGTCAGGATGCAACGTATTTTCTTCCCGCTTCCTGAGGTCCGGAAAGGAACGCGGGCTGGTCGGCAAAATGAAAAACTCATGTCAGTTCAAACGAGGAGAACGGTCAAGGAATGGAAAAAGAACGGTATGTGCTGATTCCGGACAAAAAAGGTGCTCTCTGGAGCGGACTTTTCCATGGGTCCGCCCTCTTTATGTCGGGAATTCTGAGTTATGAATACTATGGTCAGGGTCATCCTTCCGTTCTCTTCTATGTCTTTTTCTTTTCGTTCTGGCTTGCGTTGTTTTCAGGGTACACTTCGGTTCTCAACAATTGTCTCTTGCTGACTCCCAGGTCTCTGAAATCGGTGACGACCACCGATAAAAGTGTCGTCCTGGAGTGGAAAAACGGGGATGCTGACGAGATTGTTCGGAAGCTGAACTTTCAGGGAGGGAGAACAATTCTTGGTGTGTGGGGAGATACCATAGACAAGAGAAGGGTTCAGGCGACCATCCGGAGGAATTCGGTTACGAAAGATCAGTTTACCACGCTCCTGAAGGAGCTTGAACAGATTCGGGAAAATGAGAAAAGCAGAAACTGAGACGGACGGGGCACCAGAGTCTTCTCGCCCTCCTGTGCTCGCGCTGGCAAAAAAACATCCCTTGATGACGGCTATTTTCGCTTTTTGGGGATTTGGTTACACGTTCATGGTTCCCAATCTTTTGGGCGGTCATTTTCTCTACTCCTTTTTCCGGCTCGTCGGAAAGACACCGGGTGATGCGTTTCTCGGTTTTTCAATTCTCTTCGGAATGGTCTTCCTGTTTGCCGGAGTTGTTCCGTTTTTTATCTGGTATCTTGTTTGCCGTGCTCTGGAAAGCAAAGACTCTCCAGGGCATCATGGCGCTTGAAAGGGGCAGAAGGATCATGCACGGATTTTTGGGGACAAAAGCAGATTTCTGGTGGGATCTGACGGTAACCTCCGAGACGGTTGTCTTCAGCTTTCTTGGACTTGGCGGATTTTTTGGAAGAAAACACCGGGGCACGCTTCATCACAACACGATGTTGATTTCGTCGGTTCTGGTTGCGGCATGGTTCCTGATGTATCTTGCCCAGCAGTACATCGTTGGCATCATCGGTTTTGGGGGACCGGACTTTGTGAAGTATCTGGTGTATTATCCGGTCATCATCTTTCATTCCCTTGTCTCGACAGCTGCGCTGGTGTTGACGGGAATCGTGGTTTTCAACGGTTTTATTTCCAGCACTGTTGAGAGCGGACAAAGGGTCCTCGTTAAAAATCCGCTGGTCCATCGAAGATTGGGATGGGTGACGCTCATCTGTTTCATCTTTTCCGTGATCACTGCCTATTCGGTGTATGCCATGCTTTTTATCATCTACAACCCTGCACGAACTCCTTCCTACGGATTCCGTTCCTCGATTGGCGCCCTGTCGGGAATCGGGTCATTCCTCATCCTTGCCCTGATGGCTGTCCTTTATTACATCAGTCGGGTTCGAAACCGCAATGCCGTCCCCTGACAGCTCTGGTACTTCGGACTCCGGCAAGACCTCGACTCCCCTGGTCCACCTCTCCTCCAGGGATGTCCAGGTTTTTAACGGAAAACGAATATCCGTTGCGGTGCAGGAGTGGCAGGATTCCAGGAACAGGATTTATCTCCATGAGACAGTTCTGTTTGGAGAGGGAGTCGCAATCGTTCCAGTTGTTGGGGAGAAAATCCTCCTGATACGACAATTCCGTCCTTCTGTGAATGGATCTATTCTGGAAATTCCCGCAGGCAAAGTGGATCCGGGAGAAGATCTTCTGGCGGCTGCCCAGCGGGAACTTTCGGAAGAAACCGGTGTGGTTGGAGGACATCTTTCATTTTTGACATCGATTCGGACGACCCCGGGGTTCTGCAACGAACGAATCCATCTTTTTCTTTCCACGGAAGGCAGACTGGAAGACAGTCACCCGGAGGAAGGAGAGGCAATCGAGGAAATTCTCCTTCTCCGTCCGGAGGATGTTCAAAAAAAAATACGGTCGGGGGACATTACGGACGCAAAATCTCTTGTGGCGCTTTTTCTTGTTCTGGAAAAATTGGGGTTGTCCGGTTCGCCCTGAAGGTAAGGACTGGGCGGGTGTGATATCATGAAAGTCATTGCAGGAAAAAAGATCAGAGTCGACGACTCCTTGTGTACAAACTGCGGAGAATGCGAGGAGATCTGCCCGACAGGAATCCTCTCCGTTCAGGGAGAAAAAAAAGACGCACTCTGTATACTCTGCCGATATTGTGTTCTTTCTTGTCCGTTGGCCGCGCTTTCTGTCATTCAAAAAGGATAGCCAATGAAGTCCCAACCGGTTTCCATCAGGCCCTTTCCGGGGAACCTAGCTGAAAACGGCACTTCGTCCAGGGGACTGAATACATTTCCCCCGGGGGGATC
>JAMCWZ010000092.1:976-3984 GCA_023480765.1 Nitrospirota bacterium | reverse complement strand
CACGAAGGGAAAACGACACACTTCCCCTCACTGCTCCTCCTATTTATTCCACACAATTCTGGAAAAATGATGGAAAGAGAGAATCCCTCCTAAACCGGAAGTTCGATCAGAAGTTCGGTACCGGTCTGGTCGAGTCCCGCCTCCTTCAGATTTCGGACGGAGAGGGATCCTCCATGAACCCGCACGATTTCGGCCATGATGACCGACCCGAGACCAAGAGAAATTTCCGAATCGGATAACGTCCGGTCGATTGAAAAACGTCTTGTCCGGCGTTTTCCGAAGATCGCTGCTTCTTCCGGCTCAATTCCCGGACCGTCATCCAGAACCCGGATTCGCGCGCGGGAAAGGCCCTCTTCGGATTTGATTTTTTCAATCGACACCTCGACGGACGTCGTTGCGTATCGACGCGCATTTTGCAACGCGTTCCGAAAAAGTCTCTTGAGAAGGATCGGATCTCCGATGATCTTGAGCGGCTTCTGATCCGACAAAAGCCTGCTGGAAAGGGATCTTTGCTTTTGGGGGTCCTTGTCTTCCCGTTGCATGATCTCGGTTTTGAGGAGTTGGGTGATATCGACTTCTTCCGCCGTCTTCCGGTATCGCGGATCGCCGACTTCGGCAATAAAGAACAGGTCATCAATCATCCGGAGAAAATAGTGGCTTTCCGCCTGGATAATCCGGACGAACTTTTCCCTTTCCTCTTCCGACATGACTTTTCCGTGCGACAGGAGAGTGTCGACGGCGGCCCGCAAACTCGTCATCGGTGTTCTCAGATCATGGCCCAGCTCCTGCAACAGTTCCTGCCTGGCCCTGTCCGTCTCTTCGACCCGGGCCACCAGTCGTTCAATCGCGTCCGCCATCCGATTAAAATCGGTCATGAGACTTCCCGCTTCGTCCAGACGGGAAATCGGAAATCGGGCCTTCAGGTCCCCTTTTTCAAGACGACCCAGAACATCCTTTGCCTGAAGGGATTTCTGGCGCAGGTAGACGAATGTGATCAACAGACCGGCAAAGGCGGATGCCGCCATCGTTCCGAACAGAAAGACCGATTGACCGAGGAGCGTGCGCTGAAGGGCGCCGGCATTGGGAATGCGTACCATCAGATACGTGGGCACATAAGAATCCAAACGGATGATCATGTAATCCGGTGTCAGATGAAAAGGGCGGTAGTGGGCGACGATGCCATGGATCTTCCGCGGTTTGACAAGGGATTTCCATTCGACCGGAAGAGGTCCGTACGGAGATGTTTCGGCATAGATTTCCCCATCCTGTCCCACGATCCAGACAGGCATGATCCCGAGTCCAAGCTTGATGCGCATCGCTTCGAAGATCTGAAGGGTGGCCTGATATGATCCCCCGCGTTCGACCACTCTCGCCATGAATTTTAATGCGGGGTTCTGGACAGGGCCCTCTCCGGCCTCGTTCAGGCTGCGAATACCCGTGATGATGGCAGCTCCCAGAACAAAGGAGACAGAAAGACTGATGAGGAGGAGTTGCAGAAAAAGCTTGCGGTTCAAAATGCGCCGTCCTAGGCTTCCAGACGATAGCCGACACCATAAACCGGCAGGATCTGGATCCGGTTATCGGCAATCTCCCGTATTTTTTTTCGCAGGTGAGAGAGATGGGAATCGATTGTGCGGTCATACATTTCGGACTGATCGGACAATGCATCCAGAATCTCTTCCCTGGTGACAACCTCCCCGCCCCGTCGAACCAAAAGGCTGAGAATTTCAAATTCTCTGCGTCCCAGCGAAAGTTCGGCATCGTCCACCCATACCATCCGTTCCGGCCTGTTGATGCGGATGTTCCGATACGTCAGCCAGGCGTTTCTGTTGGGCTTTCGTTCCACCATCCGGTCCATTCTGGCCGTCAGTTCATCGAGGCCGAAGGGTTTCCGGATATAATCATCCGCCCCCATGGACAAAGCCCGAACGGCGGACGGCTCATCCGTACGAGCCGTCACCATCAGAATCGGTACGATGCTGTCCTTTTCACGAAGACGCCTGCAGAGTTCGAATCCGGTCCCGTCGGGAAGCTGGATGTCCAGGAGGATCATGTCGTATTTTCCTTCCGACAAGCGTTTCCATCCGTCAGACAGGGAAGCGACAGAATCAATCTCATATCCCCTGTAGGGGAGGCTCATGACAAGAGTCTGGGAAATGACCGGATCGTCCTCGACCAGCAGCACATGCTTCATTCATCCACCCTCCCTGAAATCCGGGGTGACGTCAAAAAGGTCCATTCCGCCTTCAATAGTGGATTTGCTGGACCCGAGACCAGCAGACCCTGTTGTTGGAGAAATCAAGAGCCTCCAGATGGGCGGATATCACGCGACCCTTTTCCCGCGAAAAACGGGCGACCACTCCAAAGTCTGCTCCGATCAGATGCCCCGGAGCATGAACCGTGGAACTGCTGGCGTGTTGCATCTGATAAAGACGTTCTTCTGAAAGAGCCCTGCGTTTGACTTCCGAAGCCGTCACATACTGGACGGAGCGGGAGTTGACCAGCCGGTCTACCAGAAACTCCCGAAAAAGGATCATGGCTCGTCTGGCATCCTCCCTGTCCTCAAAGTGGCGGCGGGAAGCCATTCCACCAAATCCGGGCGGGCGATGAAAGTTCCCGCCCACTTCGCCCACTTCGACGGCCGGATAGGGGTTTCGTGGTTCGCAATGGGCCAATCCCCGGATGAGGTCCGTTCCTGTCATTCTTGCCGCTTCCCGGATGCCCTCTTGTCCTCCTCCCTGAGGACTCGTGGAACACCCACCCGAAAAAACAAGAGCGAGCAGAATCGACAAAAGAAAAGACACGGATTGACCTGACGTTCTTGCTCTCTTCAGTCTCCCCTCCCGGATTGATGTCTGTTTTTCCATATGAGGCAAAGCTTCTTGATCTCGAAAAGTACGACCCGTGGTGATCAGAATAAGGAAAAACGGATTGGAAAATCTGGTCGGGGCGAAAGGATTTGAACCTTCGACTCCCTGCTCCCAAAGCAGGTGCGCTACCAGGCTGCG
>JAMCWZ010000092.1:0-966 GCA_023480765.1 Nitrospirota bacterium | reverse complement strand
GGCTGCGCCACGCCCCGTTTGACAGGAAAAAATGGATACGCAAGGATTATATAGGATGAGGACCAAATTTTTCCAGCAGAACAATGAACACATCGGGGAACGGTCGTCCGGTTTGCCTCCTCCTGGCGAGAGGCACAACGTTCCTTCAGGAAGATTGTTTTCTCGCCCATTGGCAAGACAAAGGTGAACATGCCTCTTTCTTTTCGGATTTCACGGATTTTTTTTGTTTTCTTCTCTTTTCTTCTGGCCGGATGTTCGACACCCGAAATCGTGCTCCACGATACGATCAACCCTCCGATACGGTTGACGAACGCCCAGAAAATCGGTGTCCTGATCTGGCCGTTGAACAGTCCGGAAAATCGGTTGTTCAAAAAAACGTTGATCAGAAACCTGGAATCCATTGGGGGAATCAAAGCCGTTCCGGTGGATTTTTCCCCCGGTTTTTCGGACAATCCGGTTTCTCTGGAAAATCTGTCCCACATCACCCAGTCCAATGTGCTGATTCTGCTGCATATTCTCTCCCACACGGTCACGGACAAAGCGATTTCCAGTAACGGAAGCTGCTCGAATCCTCCCTGCAATGTGCTGTCGGTTCCCATGTGGATCAGAAAAAACACCATCACGTTTCATATAGCGATCGTTCAGGTTTTTCCATACAGGATTTATCTCGACAAGACCATCAAAACCGGAAATGAGACCAGAAAGGTTCCCCTCTCCCTCTTCAGCCGGCATTATGAACCGCAAAAAATTTTGAATCTCAAACTGTATGGAAAAATTTCCCAGCACATCGCCTATCTTCTTTATCCAGTAAAAATCACTCTCAAGAGACCTTTCTACCCGTATGACAGACTCTCACGAAAAGCTTACAAGAGCCTTCTCGACCAGAAAGAACGACTTGCCCTGTTCTTTTTGAATTCCGACTACTCTCTCTATCTTAAAAACAAAAAACCTCCCCCCTACCAGTTC
>JAMCWZ010000007.1 GCA_023480765.1 Nitrospirota bacterium | reverse complement strand
GTGTTCCTCCTTCAGGCCATCGAGATGGACGGACAAGGTCAGATAGGTCGAAGGCTTGATCCGGTCCAGGTACTTCTCCAGAAGGATGGCATTGGTGCAAAGGTAGACAAATCGCTTCCTGTCCACGAGACCCTGGACGATTTCCCCGATTTCGTTATGGATGAGGGACTTCCCTCCCGCGATGGTAACGACAGGAGCACCGCACTCATCCGCCGCCTGAAAGCATTGCTCCGGTGTCAGGCGTTTGTTCAAAATTTCCTCCGGATACTGGATCTTCCCGCATCCCGCGCATTCGAGATTGCACCGGAAAAGAGGTTCCAGCATGAGGACAAGGGGAAAGCGCTTTTTGCCTTTCACTTTCTGGCGAAAAATATAGGAACCGACCTTTACGGCCTGATGCAGGGATATCGACATGCAGTCAACCTCAAATTGGTAGGGCGGGAGGTTCCGTCATCGGAGTTCCGCGACCCGGGAAGGAGAAAGAGACTCTTTGTTTCAATATAAGGGTATATATCAGAACTCATCTTTAATACTAGGGGTGGAGCGGAATGCTGTCAAGAAACCGATCCTTAAACAGCTCCTGTCATGGACGTACTTAAAGATGAACTCCCTGGACGGGGAGAGTCTGCCCGAATCGGAAAATCGATATCCGTGACAAAGGAAGAGAATGCGCGGATAAGACTTATATATAATTATAACTTATGTGTATGAAAGTGTTTCCTGTCCTTGACACCGCCCCCTGTCCGCTCAAAAATAATCAGGAGAATAAATTCAAAAAAATCAATAGAATCGATTCTTTATTTTGTCTGTGCGCAGGATTTTGGGAGCGATTCAGACGGTTTTTGAAGAGCTCAGGTGGAAGGCACAGGCTGTCCGGTTTGGAGGGATGTATGAGGTTGGTGACCGTCAAACTCGAGTCTCTGGCGCCTGGACAGGAAATCGTTTCTGATGTCCATGATTCTCTCGGGAGACTTCTCCTGAAAGCTCCCCAATCTCTGGACGAAAGCATGAAAAAGATTCTTCTCTCACGGGGAATTGTCGATGTCGTGATCGAAGACCGGCGTTCCAGTCCAAGAGTCGAGGATAGTCTTGCCGTTGAAAGGGAACTTGAAGCCCTCAACACCCGGATGTCACTCTTTCAGAGTTTTGACGAGGGAAAGGAGTTTTATCGTCGCGTTCGAGAAACTGTGAGCCGGTATTACCATCGGAAGAAATAAAAGATATCTCACCTGCAATCTGCTGAGACTGACAAAGATATACACATGAACAAATTTCAGCTCTGAAAAAAGAGAAAAACCTCCTGATGGGGGCAGTGGAGGGAATAACCCGCATTGTTTCATTCGGATGTGTTCATCCTCACGTATGCGGGTTCAGGCCGTTTTCTTTTTTTCTCCATTTTTTCTTTTCCCCGTGGAGGTTTATGCCTTGGACCTCGAGAGTTTGTCCCAAAAGCTTGAAAGCCGCGACTCTTTTCCTTCTCTGCCGGAAGTGCTCTCCGATGTGATCCACGAAATCGACGCCGAGAATATTTCGATGGAAGCATTGGCCCGGTTAATCCAGAAAGATGTGTCTTTTTCCGCCCAACTCGTCCGGCAGGCAAATTGCGGAATCTATGCGGAAGCGGGCCATGTATCGACCGTTGTCCAGGCTGTTCGGCTCCTTGGGTTCCGGATGCTCAAGGGATTTTGTCTCACGCTCCCCATCTTCAGCCGATACAGGAACGTCTCCGGTATTGCCGACCTCTGGTATCACTGCCAGGCGGCGTCGGCCTGCGCAGGCATTGTTTCCCGCCATGTGACGGGTGTGGAGAAGGAAGAAGCCGAAACCGCCGGACTGCTGCACGATCTTGGAAAAGTTTTTTTGATCCTGGAGATGCGATCTTTGACAAACGATCTTCATCAGACGGCGAACGATCCTTTGCGCTCCCCGGACTGGAGGGAGGAGTCAGAGCATCTGGGGATCAACCACTGTTTTGTCGGAGCAAGGTATGGACGGATGTTCAACTTTCCCGGAAGCATTCTGGATCCGATCCTCTGGCATCATGAACCCCAAAAAGCGATCCATAACAAGGAGCTGACACATGTGTGTTGTCTGGGGGACCAGATCGCTACCATCGTGGGGGCAGTGCATGGGGACTTCCTGTTTGTCGAACCGGTTCTGCTCCATTCCCTGGACTACCTGGGAATTCGTCCCGACCGATTCTCATCAATTCTTGAACATTGCCTCGAAGTTGTTTGCCGAATTTCACCGATTCCCTGACACGGGAACGGGGCCACTTCAGCACCGCAAGTAAATAATGACTGACGCCCGCATCTCTCTGCCCTCATAAAAATTCCTGATTCTTTGCCGGCCCGGTGTCGTTCTGACAGGGCCTTGTTGTGTCCCACAAAAATTTTTTTAAGGCACTAGCTGTATTTAAGAGTCGGTGCTGTGACCCTGGTCAACGGATCGTGTAATACGGGAGCCAGTTTCCCTTGATGCAGGGTACAGAAACGGGATGAATTGTTCCTGTAATGTATAGCCACGCTGGAAACAGCGCACCGGATCTTATTTTCAAGGAATTCTTCCTTGGAGAATGAAGCGTGGTGAAGATCCGGAATAACTTACACTTTTAACAAAGGAGTCTGAACAATGCAAAATGGACCCGGAAAGACCATTTCGATGGCGATTGGACGCATGGGAATGGCTGCAGTTTTCGTGGGACTTCTTGTTTCCGGAAACGCTTTCGCGTCATCGACAACCGGAACGAGCACTGCCACACCGACTGCTTCAAGTCCCTCTGGTGCCAGTTCAACATCGTCGAGCACGATACTGGCTTCATTAAGCAAGACCATTACGGCAGACGAAAATGAATCGACACGTCTGCGAATCGATATTTTGAAATATCGTCTCACTCTTCAACGCGACCTGAATAAAGAAGACAGAATGCGCGACATGCTCCGGAAGCTCGAGGCAGACATCCGGACAGAAGAAAAATCCGGAAACAGTGCGGCTGTTGCCGCCGACAAGGCAGCCTTGAAATCCATTCAGTCGGCGCTGGCAGATCTGAGAAAAGAGCAAAAAGACATTGCCACGCTTCTCCGTTCTGATATCAAAAAGGATGTTGCCAAACGGAAAGCGTTGGTAAAGACAATCGCTCTGGACGAGAAGACCTACAAGTCCGATCTTGCCAAAGCCTCTGCATCTTCATCCAAGACTTCATCTTCCCCGTCTTCGAGCACCAGTCCGTCGAAGACTTCTACAACCAGTTCCACTTCAACCGGAACAAAGACGGCAAGCAGCACGGGAACAAGCACGACATCGAAGTCGGGCAATACCGCGTCTTCGTCTTCACCGTCTTCGAGCGCAAGCCCGTCCAGTACCGCCTCGTCCAGTTCTTCGTCCTCTGCTTCTTCACCTGCGAAGACGGCTTCGAGCGGTTCGTCATCAGCGACAACAGTGGCTTCCAGCAGTGCTTCTGCTTCCGCTCTGAAAAAAGTCATCGCTGCGGATCAGAAAGATTCGATGGGGCTTGAAATCCATATTCTGAAATACAGGTTGGCCCTTCAGCGCTCATTGAGAAAGAGCGATGCGATGCGCGACATGCTCAAAAGGCTTGTGGCCGATATGCGCTCTGGCCTGAAGTCCGGTAACAGCGCTGCCGTAACAGCGGACAAGGCCGCCATCGCCAGCGTTAAAAATGCGATGACGGACCTGGCAAAAGAGCAGAAAGACATCACAACACTCCTGAGATCCGATATCAAGAAAGACGTCGTTGCGCGAAAGGCGCTGGTTTCGACGATTGCCAAAGATGAGACAGCCTACAAGGCAGACTTGTCGAAATCGGTCTCCACGACAAGTGTTTCAGCCAATACCCACGTTCTGGCAGCACTTGATCTTCAATCCGGAGCAAGCCACTCCCTCCGTGCCGGAGCCCGTCCGGTTGTCCATCCCGTCGTGCACCATCCGGTGGACAAGAAATAACTTTTTCGCACACCGATCATCA
>JAMCWZ010000038.1 GCA_023480765.1 Nitrospirota bacterium | reverse complement strand
AGGCTTCGAGGAAGGTGATTGAGAAGGCAACGTATTCTGGATCCAGTCGTTCAGCCGGACCGACAGATACTGCATGACCGGAATCACCTGATCGTATTGCATCCGGACAGGACCGACCAGTCCAACCGAACCGAGCCAGACTTCACCGTTCAGCAGAGGAACCGATACCAGCGTGCAGGGCTTCAACCCCGGAATCGGATTTTCGGACCCGATCTGTACGGAAACCCCCCCATGCCGGACAAGATCTTCAAAAATCTCCAGCAAAGCCATTTTTTCCTCAAAAACCTCCATCAATGAATGAAGGATCGAAGAATCCGAAAATTCTGGCATTTCGGCAAAACGGGAAGCCCGGAAAAGCTTCATTTCCGGCATCCGGTTCAGAAAAAAAAGTTGCTGAAGAGTTTCTCTGTAAGCTTCTCCGAGAAGCTCCATCTCGTCAAAAAGCTTTTCCCGGATTTCCGAGAGCTGGACATTGCGGGAAGAAGCGTTCAGGGAATCCCCCAGAAAAACAATTTCCTTCGTGCGGGAACCTTCGGGAAGGAGCACTGTGCGCTTGTAGACCGCCCCCGAATCCGTCACGAGGATCGCCAGGATATGCCTCTCTCCCACAGGAATCAGCTCGAAGGATAACAATTTCTCTTCGTTTCGTGTTCCCGGCTCCAGAACGATCGCGGTATAGTTCGTCAGTCGTGCCACGAGATTCATGACGCTCGAGAGCACATCCACAAGGTCCAGCGGGGAGGACTCGTCCAGAATGACATCCAGAAACGAAGACAGGGATGCCGACTCCGGAAGGGTCTCCTGCATCGAGAACGAGGAATTGTCGACAAAATAACGAAATCCTTTGGCTGTCGGAATACGGCCGGCCGAGGTATGGGGATGCGTCAGATAACCTTCTTCTTCCAGATCAGCCATCACATTCCGGATCGTCGCAGGAGAATAGGAAAGGCCGAACAGACGGTTTACGACACGTGACCCTACGGGAGCAGCCATCCGGATATACCCGTTGACCGTCGCACTCAAGACTGTCCAGCTTCTTTCATCCAGCGGTTCGGACACAGCGACCTCCTGTTAGCACTCAATAACACCGAGTGCTAAAACCTTATCAGGCAAGAGGGCTTTTGTCAAGATGATCTGGCTCTTCAACCGTTTTTTCTCCTTTCCGAACGCCTCCGCAGAGGACGTTCCGGATATCGGGGCCGGGATCGTCTGCAGTTTTCGGGACTCAGCAACATCTCTGACCGGAAGGCTTCCGAAAAAAGGGGAAAGAAGATTTATGATCCCTCCGGTGTTCCCCCTGTTTGCGGGGAAAGAAGGTTCGTCCGGGTTCGTCGGGGATGGGAGAGCGGCGTCTTTTCGAACAGGAACACCAGAAGGATGAGCACAAGTGCCACGGTTCCGACAACAACATACAAATTGCCGTACGTCAGCATCAGTGATTGGCCGTCCAGACTCTGGTTGATCATCGCAACAGCTGCCTTTCTTGCCTCCTCCCAGGACATTCCCCGGCCGGCCAGAAGAGTGGTCAGTCGATCGATCCTCTCGTTCAGGGTCACGCCGGAGGGAACAAGATTGGCGGAAAGGTAACTCCGATGAAGCTGGGCGTCCCGCTGCATCAGAGTCGCAAGAACGGCGATGCCGATGGCACCCCCAAGCTGTCCCATCATGCTGACGATGGCGGCGCCGGAGGCCACCATTTGTCTCGGTAGAGTCGCCATCGCCAGGGTCATGATCGGGGGAAAGAGGCAGGCAAGTCCCATCCCCCGGAACATCAGCGGCCAGAAAAAGGCGTCCGGAGAGACCAGAGGAGAAATGGAAGAAAGCTGAAACAGAGAGATTTCCACCATTGTCACTCCGAGAAGAAGGATCGGGAACAGCGGGAGTTTTCCCATGGATCCCCCCACAAGCATGGACGTAAAAGCAAATCCGAGGATCCCCGGCAACAGGACGATGCCGGTCAGAAGAGGGTTCCATCCCAGGAGACTCTGGCCCATGAGGGGAACGGTGAAAAGCGTTCCGAAATACACGGTTCCCAACAGAAAAAGTCCTATGGACCCGGCGGACAGGGAGCGGTTTTTCAGCACCCGGAGATCGATGAGGGGATGTCTGGCAAAAAACTGGCGGACAACAAAGAGGGGCAGACTCACGATCCAGATCAAAAAACAGATCCGGATCAGGGGGGAGGAAAACCAGTCGAACCGTTGACCGTCTTCCAGAAAGGTCTGAAGAGCGGGAACCCCGGTCAAAAGAAGAAGAATCCCCCAGAAGTCCGTCTCCTCCTTCTCGATGGCGTAAGGAGAATCCGGAACAAACCTCCAGGACATCACTGTCAGGACAATGCCGATGGGCACATTGATATAGAACATCCAGGGCCAGGTTTCGTGATAGACGAGATAGCCTCCGATCACGGGCCCCAGAGCCGGACCGAGACTGATTCCAACTGCAAAAAGCGCATTGGCCAGTCCGATCTGCTCCTTGGGGAATGCTTCGATCAGAAGTGTCTGGCTGGTGGCAAAAAACGCCGCGCCGGTCACTCCCTGCAACAGGCGAAAAACGACAACCCACATCAGGGATGTGGACACTGCACACAGATAGGAGAAGAGAGTAAAAAGCAGAATCGAAACCGTAAAGTATTTTTTGCGTCCGATCCGGTCACTGACAAACCGGGTCATCGGAATCATCAGGACGTTGCCGATGGAGTATGCGGTAATGACCCACGCAATTTCGTCGACCGAGGCATCAAGACCTCCCATCATCTTCGGAAGTCCGACGTTCACGACTGTCGAGTCTATCGTTTCGATCAGGGTCGCACCGATCGCGGTCAGAGTGAGAGGAACGCGAAGGGACAGGGGATATCCCGGATGGTTGTCTTCGACCTCTGAAACCGTCGTTTCCATGGATTCTCAGTTCCCTTATGGTCGTCCAGACCCGGATCCCGTCCTTGTCTGAAAGGGCGGATCGTCGGGGTTGACATGGATCACCGGCACCACAGACAGACCCAGTCGCAGGAGATGCCGCGGGTCGGTCCCGGGATCAAGCTCGATCCGGACAGGAACCCGCTGGACCACTTTGGTGAAGTTTCCCGTGGCATTCTCCGGAGGAAGAAGAGACATGACCGCGCCGGTTGTCTGCTGGATACTTGCGACATGCCCGTGAAAAACCCTCCCCGGATAGGCATCCACACGAATATCCACGGGATTTCCCGGACGGACGTAGGTCAGTCGGCTTTCCTTCAGATTCGCGATCACCCAGACATGATACGGGACAACATACCCCAGAGGAGTCCCCGGGGAAACATACAGTCCACGGACAACCGACTTCACCGTCATCTGTCCGTCCACGGGAGAAAGGACCGTCGTGTAGGAAAGATTCAGCCGATCTTCGGCCACCTGGGCCGTCCTGCGTTCAATCATCCCCTGGTCCGCCCGGATCTGATTTTCCAGGCTCTGTATACGCGCCTTCGCCCCTTTCAGCGCCAGTCGCAGATGGATCAGGCTTTGTGTTGACGAATACCCGCCCCTTCTTAAGCGGGAGATCCGTTTCAGGTCGGACTCTATGCGCTCTTCTTCGGCCTGTACCTCCTGGATCCGTGCCTGATCAACGTCCACTCTCTTCCTGGCAATTTCCAGACTGCCTTCATCCGACATCAGTTTTGTCTGATAGTCTCCCGTATCCAGTCGAAAGAGAATCTGGCCCTTTCGGACCGGCTGATTGTCATGGACGCGAACATCGATCACCGTCTCGGGAATGCGTACAGTGACAGGATAGGGCCGGCCCGAAACGGTGGCATCTTCCGTCGAGACAACATGGCGGCTGTGGTTCCACCAGAGGAATCCCCCGATGACCAATGCCCCCACGCCCAGAAGGATGGCAACAAATGTCAGTGGCTTCTTCAAACGATACTCCTGATCAATGCGTTGGGGAGAGAAAAGAAAGTTCCGGAAAGATCCCGAGCGGTCACCGGGCCGGGAGGTTCATCGACATGTCCCCCAGACTGTGCCGGT
>JAMCWZ010000096.1 GCA_023480765.1 Nitrospirota bacterium | reverse complement strand
CGGGATTTTCCGACCCCGGGGGCCCATCCCAGATACACCTTGAGACGTCCCGGCCCCATCGACAAAAGCGTATGGAGAACCTTTCGAGCCGAAAGATCTTCCTTTTTCGGTGCACTCATGCGTCCACAATCCTCCCTACACAGAAAACAATTTTGTCAGCCAAAAGACAAAGAAAGCACTTTTCGACAAACAAGCGTTGGACAAAAAACGCGTCTATAAAAAAATTTCAATACTTTTAATCTATTTAAGAAAATGGCACATTCATTGCTTATTTTTATGCGTGATTCAACACCTGCTTTCAGGAGAGACTCCGATGACGAACATCATACGAAAAACACATGACATATTCAGTCAGAGAATCCTTGCTCCCCTGTTCCAGCTGATCCTCGGAATCGTCCTGGGGCTGACAGGCTCCTTTTCGGTTCCGTGCTACGCGGGAGGGATCGACGACGAAAAACAGGGAACGTCGATCAAATCCGGCAAACTGTTCGGCGGCATCGTCGTTCATCTCCAGAAACTGGCCTCTTCCGGCGATGTTCGCATTCTCATCGACCTGACTCCCCTTTCTGCAAACGGCGCTCCGGTCTGCCAGAAGCCCTCGGGGAAAATGGTTTCCGTCCTGGCAGGACGAGGGTTCGATCACCACAGGGAGCACAGTGCATTTGTGGTCATTCCCGACCCGTCCGATCCGCTTCCACGAAACCTGATGGTGGGAGATTGCCTGACGGTAGACGGCAATGATGTCGACAGAGTCTCCCGTCCTACGCTCCAGTCGGAAGACAGCATCCAGATCGTTCCGTCCCTTGCCAAAAAAGAGAAAGGCGTCCAGGTCGTCCGGGCCTTCTTTCTGAAGCTTTGGCCGGAAACCCCCTCCCTTTCGCAGGAAGCCCATTCCGGGAATCTGCTTCCCAAAGTCACCCCTTCCTTCTTTCCGGCCGGCAAGCACCGGAAAGCCTGACTCAACGGACAATGGCCCAGGAGCCATTGTCCGTTGCCGGGTCTCCTTTTTCTTCCCGTCCCCCGGTTCTGACTCCCCCATCAGCCGTCTGTTCCTTTCACAGAGTCTCCCACAGGCCGACGAACTCTCTGGATCACGTGACGTCCGGCAAAAAAAAGCGTGATGCGCGCAGGAGATAAACTCTGGCCGGGCGAGTTAGCCTGACCATGAAAAATGAGGCGCACCTGACCAAAGCTTCCCTGCGCCGCGACGACTCCAGAATTCAAAAAGAAACCCCTTCTCTTGAAAGGAACGACGACCATGCCCTTTCTCCGGCCTTCCCGCAGGAGCGGAATGTTTTTGCCCGCACGACGACGGATCAGACGGCTCAAACCCCTCTTTTCCGGACTCGTTCCCCCGATAGGGCACCTTCTGATTTTTTTTGCGTCTTCTCTTGCGCTTCCCTCTGCGGCAGGCGCCATTGAAAATCTGGGAGGCATCATCATCGAGATCGAACCGTCCCGCTCTCCCGGCGACCTTCTCCTTTTGCTCGACCGGGTTCCCCTGGGGCCCGGCGGCGTGCCTCTTTGCCGGAAACCTTCCGGAAAAAAGGTTTCCGTTCTGGCGCAAAACGCTGTCCGCCGGGAGGGGGAACACAGCACCTTCGTTGTCCCTCCCGCTCGTCCTGATTTTCTGTCCGATCTTTTGACTGTCGGGGACTGTCTGACCGTCCATGGCCGCCTGGAAACACGGAGGACGAACCCTGCCGCAAACGACATCCGGATCGTCTCCTCCCTTCAGGAAAAAAAGAAGAATGCAAAACCCCTCCGGGCATTCTTTCTGGGAATATGGTCGGACCAACCCTCTCTTCCAGCCGTCTCTTCCGCCCTCCTGAGGCCGGTAAAACAGCGCTTCCCGGACAAGACGCTCGTCTCCCGCTCCGACGGTCCCTGAACGCATGGAAATATTCTCCCTCTGTTGTCCTTTACCACCTCTTGACCGGATATTCATCGCCCGGGAGGAGAATCGAAAACAACACACAGGAATACCGGATCAGACGCGGGCATTCTCCGGAGGTTCGGGAGGAAGCTTCTTTTCGGGAAGAATGTCCTGCTCCTTTGAGCAACACTGGCCACTTGGCCGATTGTTCCGGGCAAAAGAAGAAGGGTATCGTCAGACCCAATCCGCCGCATGTCGGAGACAATTCTTCCAAGGAGCAATGATCGCCATGCATTCGAGACAATCCTGGTGCAGGAAGACTTTTCACAGAGGTGTTGTCCAACCCTTTTCCCGTTTTGCGCTGGCTTTTTTTCTGGCATTGACAGGACAGTTTGCAGTCCCTTGCTACGCCGGAGGACCGGACGAAGAAAATCCCCGTCCGGGGGTCCAGTCCGAAACAGTGATCGCCGGACTCGTCGTCCATCTCCAGAGATGGACAGGATCCCGGACCATCCGGATTCTTCTTGACCGGGTACCACTGACAGCAAATGATACTCCGCGCTGCCGGAAACCGACAGGCAGGCTTCTGACCGTTCTTGCCGGAAAAGGCTTCTCGCGGAAAAAACAACCGAGTGCTTTTGTCGTCCTTCCGAGGTCGTCCGATCCCCTGCCAACGCATTTGGCCGTCGGAGATTGTCTGACCGTGGAGGGCAATGACATCCACAGAGTCGACATCCTCTCGCCAGCAGACGAAGACAGGATCCGGATCACCAAGACCCTGGACACACGGAATACGCGCGTCCGAATCGTTCGTGGACTCCGGTTCCATCGATGGAGGCAGGACTCCTTTCCGGAGTCTTCCCCCGGCACCTCTCCTGAAAGACTGACAAAAATGTCTGGCATGACCAACAAAAAAGGTGATTAATAAACAATTTCGATTTCACGACACCGAAAAAATTATTTCAAGACTTTCTTAAACAAGGATAAATCATAAAGGCACACGAATTGCTGGATGTCAATGAAAAAAGTGAAAAGAAAACGGACACATACCAGCCTGCAGCAGGATGACAAAAATGCCAATTCTTCGAAAAATCATCAGAAATATTCTTCCCGCCAGTCTCTTTATCGGTGTCAGCGCGCTTCTTCCTGTCCAGACCTTCGCTGCAGGCAGCAGCGAAGAGGAACGTTACGGGATTTCCGGAAAAACCGGGAAATCGTTTGCCGGCATCGTTGTTCACATCCAACAGGTCTCGTCCTCCGGATCGACAAAACTTCTCGTGGACACTGTTCCGACAGACGCATCCGGCCATCCCCTCTGCTCCAAACCGACCGGGCATCTCGTCGGAGTTCTGGCCGGGCACCGGCTGTCGAATCTCCGTTCCTCCGGATCCCTTGTCGTGACGGGCTCTCCCGAAACCGTTCCCTCCCCCAAAATATCCGTCGGTGACTGCCTCTCCGTTCGGGGTCTGTCCATCAATCGGCTGGGAGATGTCTCTCGTTCCCTCGAAGACCGGATACAGATTGTCCCGTCCCTCGAAAGAAGCTCCAGGTCGCTCAGGATGATCCAGGCCGACATGTTCCGCCTCTGGCCGGAACCAACCTCCCAGGAGGCCCACCGGAAATCGTCCTTCCCTCACTCCTCTTCCCCGACGCCGCTTGCTCCCCTCCCCAAAAAAGCCTGACATCCTGAAGGACGGGTCTCTCCAACCCGTCCCCTGACGTCTTCTCCGGGAGTCCGCAAGGGCTCCCTTTTTGTTTTTGAAGGCCCCGGTTCCATTTTTTCGGCTCCAGACCGGGATTGGCCATCCGGCCAATTGTCTCCCCCCTCCCTTTCCCTCCTATACTGAATCGTCTTCCGACCGTGGCTATTCTCTGTCTCTGATCCCGGAGAGGAAAGAGAGAGAAAATGATTCAGGACAAAACGAGGTTTTGATGAAGAAAAAAATGCTTCTGGACCCAAACGTTATTCTGGCCGCCTCCCTCCAGGCCCTTGCAATGCTGAATCCGCTCAAACTGGTCAAAAACCCCGTCATGTTCGTCGTGGAGATTGGAAGCGCCATCACGACGTTGATCGCCATCCATTCGCTGCTCCATCCGGACGGGGAGCTTCTCTTCACGACCACCCTTTCCCTCTGGCTCTGG
>JAMCWZ010000015.1 GCA_023480765.1 Nitrospirota bacterium | reverse complement strand
TATGAAGAGGAAGGAATCCTGGACCGGATGTTCGGAACCGACAACACCACCACCCCCGAAGGTGAGAGCCAGGGAAGGTAACGGGAGATGAGTGCCCCGGGTTCCTCGACATGTTCAATGACATCGGCAAAAACGATCACGTCGACCGATTCTTTTGGCATGTCCGGCACCCATTGTGTGGCATCTTCCACCAGAATTCGATCGTAATGGGACTGGGCCTCCTTTGCCTTCAAGGGGTTTTTTTCGATACCGATCAGTTCCACGGAACCCAGTTTCTGGCGGATTCCCCGCCCCATCTTTCCGGCGCCACATCCAACATCGAGGATGGTTCTGGCACCCGATGGAATCCGGTCGATCAGCTCTCCACGTTCTTCCCGGTAATTGCGGGACATACTCCAGGCAGAGGTCTTCTTCCGGATCAGCGACGCCCAGTTATCGACAAATCGGTCGAGGGGAAATCGTTTCGAGACTTCAAGACGAGCGTTTTCTCCCAGAGTACGGGCTTTTTCCCGGTCGCCCAAAAGAAGACGAAGATGCTCTCCCAGGATGGAAGATCTGTCCGACAAAAGGCCCGAACAACCATGGACGATCGGTGAATCGGGGTGTTCCAGTGCCACCACGGGCATTCCTGAGGCCATCGCTTCGAGAAGTGCGAGGTTGTAGCCGTCTTCATACGGGTGAACCGAGGCGTGAAGATAGACGCGGTGTTCGCGGAACAAGGAAGAGAGGTCGCTCTGGTTCCTTGACATTCGGGACTCCGGAATGGACGGATTGATGCCGACGAGTGTCCGGGGGAGACCTTCCAGAGCCTCTTCCATGACCTTGTATCCCAGCATCAGATCTCTTTCCTTCAGGAAGTTTCCGACTTGAAGAACGGCCGGCCGGACTCCTGTCCAGGGGCCCCATTCCGAAAGATCGACCCCGGGAAGAATGACGGGCCCGGAAACCCCCCAGTTTTTTTGCTTGGATTCGGAAATCGATACGATCTCAAGGTCGGCAACCATACGGACGAGATTCTGGAACCAGTCGATATACCCTTGTCTGTCCACGGCGTCCCCGCCAAGAGCGATCATCGTGTCCAGACGGTTGTGGAGCACCAGAATCTGAGGCACCGGGGAATCCATCGTCGAAAGGAGGTCCGTCGGATCGTGGGCAACGACCAGATCGAACCGTTCCTTTCGAAGATCATCCAGAGCTTCCTTGAGAGAAACCAGCCGGCTCCCGCGAGGACAAGGCCGGAATTCATGCATCCAGCGGTCGTATCCCCCCTTGTTCCGCTCCACAATGGTCAGCGCGATCCCCGGAATCTTCCCCAAAAGTGCGATATAGCCTTCATGCCAGTTAAACGTGAGTATGTTCGTCATGGTCGACTCCTTCCGGCAGCACAGATGAAAAGGATTCCAGAACGGACAATATCGTCTGGGCCCGATGAAGATAGGTATGGAATGCAAGGACTTTTTTGCGGCCGGAGGCGGCCATCGAGGCTCTCCGGCCGGGATCTTCCAGGAGAGTACGGACGGCTTCTGTCAATGACCGATCGTCATAGATTGCCAGATCTTCTCCCGGCACAAAGAGATCCCGCAAACCCGGAACATCGTCAGTCAACAGGCACTTCCCGATGGCAAGGCTTTCGAATACGCGCATGTTGAGATCATTTCTGACGGATGCATTGAACAGGATTCGTCCGGTCGAGAGAAACCTGGCCATTTCTTCGAGAAAAACGCGTTCTGTCCGGACGGAAAAGCGGGTCGAAAGCCTTTTCAGTCTCCGGGTCCGTTCTTGAAGGGGGCTTTGAATACTTCCGGCAAATACCAGATCAGTCTCTTCCATGACAGGATGGGGAGAATGAATATCGGGATCGCAGGCCAGAGGCAACCACACCACCGGTCTCTTTAACACATCCTGAAACCGGGGAACGAAGGATTTTTGCGCCAGGAACACCACGTCGAACTCCCGGGCCATGGCCAGATGAGATTCGACATGGAGATGGGTATCAATCAGATAACACGCCTTCGGACATTCGAGCTTCTTCATAAATTCGCATCGGTAGAGAATCCCGGATTCGACGAACAGAAAAACATCGGGACGCCAGGAATCCGGCATTCCATCGCACAGCTCCCGGAAGCTTCCGTCTCCCAGGAAAATATCATGAGACTTTCGGGCAGACAGAAGCGAAAGGAGGTTCCAGGCCCGAAAAACGTCCTCTCCTGCCGTCGGACCGTATGTGACGACAGACGCCACACGTCTCAGGGCCTTTTCCAGAAAAACACCGGTCGTGTGAGGAATGGACGTATAACTGAGCAAAAGGTTCATGAGGTCTCCTCCGTGGATGACTCTCCGGAATTTGCCATTCTATAAGCAATTCTTTGAGCAATGTTTATGCCAATCACAAAAATTATTTTTTTAAAGGAATAAGAATGAAATAAAAAAGAACCGAGGAGGGAGACCGGCAAAAACTGCCCCCTGTCACAGGCAGGTTCTGCCGGTTACACCGGAAAATTCAAACGGAGGACGAGAGTCCGGCAGACCCGGTAACGGATGTGTTTTTTCTATAAGGATGTGAAGTGATACGGGAAACCCGGGCGATCTCCCGGGCCAAGGGCCCGTCTTTGGCCAAGAAGGGGAGAAGGAGGGCCTTGAGTCTTTCCATTCGATGATACCGGATCAGGTTGATCCCGAGATCGTTGGAAACCGGAACGTTTTCCCGGGCCAGGAATCGTTCCAGGGGACGGAAGTCGAATTCAAGAATTCGTTCGAACGACGTGTGTCCGGCGTGCTCGGGATCGAGAAAATCCAGAGCCGACTCCAGCAGGATGTCATCTTCTTGACGATTCTCTTCTGTCACAGGATTACCCCTTCAGGGAAAGCCGCTGGCCCGCAGGACGCGAAGCGGAAGCGGGCTCCGGAGAAAGAGACGGAGCCGAGACCGACTTCGGAATCATTCCGGCAGCCTGTTTCCAGCCATCCAGAAGATCCCCCAAAATTTTTTGGACAGGATGGAGGCGCTCCGGCTCGTCCTTAAGATTCGCGACGGTAATTTCCTCGATCAGGAACATGTAAAGGGCCAGAAGACGAGGAGCCCAGTCAATCTGGTCCTGCCCTTCCAGCGCAACAGCCAACTCTCCCAGAATCGCCGTCGCGCGCATAACGGCATCGCTCCTTTTGGGAACGTTCTTCTCGCGAATCCCTTCCCCGAGAATCTGAACGGCCCGGATAGCTCCTTCGTAAAGCCGGATCAGAAGCTCGGCCGGCGTAATGGTATGTTCGACGGCGCTCTGATAAGCATGGATCGGCATTCCTTGCGACATAAACATCTCTCCTGATCGGAATCCTTCAGATATTTCCCTGGGCTATTTGCTGGCGGACGTAGTTCTGGCGAACATTCAGACCGCCCAGCACGCCCTGGAGATTTGCGTATTTTTCCTCCAGCCTCTCCCGGAGATCCGCGATCTCGTCCTGCTTCCTTTCGACTTCCTTCCCCAACGCCCTGGACTGGGATCCGATGGCCTGTTGCTCTCCAAAGATCGGTCCGTTGACCGGATTGGTCAATTCAACCGTAATGTCGTGGAGATGGGTGATCAGACCCGGGTGGGCGGAAGAGCCTGCCAGAAGGTCCGACACACCCCGATAGTCGGAAGACAACGCCCTGTCAAATTTCTGGCTGTCATAGGACAGCCGGCCGTTTCGCTGAAACGTGAGACCGATATCCGCAAGCGTCCGATAATGCCCGCCGTTCCCCCCGGAGGCCGTCAACGCCGTCGCAAGACGGTTGCGGACTTCAGTAGCGGTAAACGACCCCAAAAGCGGACCGGCTCTTCCAGTCATCTTGTTAAAACCGGAAAACTTTTCGATCGAATCGACGAGATCGTTGTAGGATTTGACAAAGCGGGTAAGATTCACCGAGATTTTCTTGCGGTCGTGAACGATCGAAAGTCCGACGGGAACCTGTCCGGTCGGCCTCCTGAGATGCAGAACCGTACCGGGAACGGCATCCTTGACATCATTCGAGGAAGAAACGACCGGAA
>JAMCWZ010000044.1 GCA_023480765.1 Nitrospirota bacterium | reverse complement strand
GACACTCTGTCTTGTGCAAGGACCCACCCAATTCGATTTCTGGACGCCCCCTTCCAAATTCATGGGCGAGAACGGTATCTTTGTCTCAACGGACAAATATCCCACCGATCCCCGGTCCCTCTACCCGGCCGGAACCTTTCGGGACATTGTTGCTGAACCTCCGTACGCCATTTACCGAAGAGGACATCTGGCCCGCATTTTTTATGTCTACCGGCTGATCGGACTGGAACATCTGCCTTGGCAGAAAGGAGAACGCGCACAATGAACAAAGACCAGGGGGCCTTTCCATCCGGTCCACCTTCGGAAAAACTGGTCGACTTTCAGGCTGTCCGGGGACTTTCCCCGTTTCCTGTCGCCCTGGACTGCCGCTATTATATCGGTGACCGTCCCTGCCGCTTCCAGCGGGACTGCCCGGGATGTCCGCATTATTCCCCGCAAGGGACACGGATCCTGATTCTGAAGACCGGAGCGCTCGGAGATGTTCTCCGGACAACGATCCTTCTCGGCGGAATCAAGCGACAATTTCCGGAAAGCCATATCACATGGATCACCGCGACTTCCGCCATGCCCCTGGTTCCACGTTCCCTTGTGGATCGTGTCTGGCCGGTCTCGCCGGAAACCCTTGGCCGGTTGCATGTCGAGTCCTTCGATCTCGTGCTCTCTCTCGACAAGGAACCCGAAGTGGCCGCCCTGGCCATGCTGGCGAAAGCACCCGAAAAAAGGGGGATGGGCGTGAATGACCGGGGAGCGGTGTACCCGCTGAACCCGGAAATGGCTTATTATTTCCGGCTGGGACTCGACAATCATTTGAAGTTTCATGTCAATCGGCGGACGTATCCGGATTTGCTTGCCGAGGCGGTTCGAATTCCTTATGATCCCGCCCGGGATGATTATCATCTCGATATCGCGGAGAAGGATCGGGAAGAGGCGCGCCGTATTTTCCTAGCCCAGGGTCTGGAGCCGGGTCAGCCCGTTGTGGGGATCAACTCGGGCGCCGGCGGTGTCTTCGTCAACAAGGACTGGACCTTTTTTGGTTATCTGGACCTGATCCGGGAACTGGACCGGGAAAAAATTCCCGTTGTCCTTCTCGGAGGGGACCGGGAGTCCCAGCGCGTATCCGAGCTCCATCGCCGTCTGAAAAGCCCGTATGTGAAAGATGTGGGAACGCAGCACTCGCTGGGCTTGTTCTCCGCCCTGGCGGAAAACTGTCGCGTGATCGTCACCGGCGACACTCTGGGCATGCATGTGGGACTGGCGGTGCGGTCCCGCGTTATCGCCATCTTTGGCTCCACCCAGCCGCATGAAATCGAGATGTTCGGCCGGGGAGAGAAAGTTGTGACCCCGATCGAATGCGCCCCCTGCTATCGGCGTTCCTGCGACATTCATCCGTCCTGCATGGAACTGATTCGCCACGAAACCGTCATGGACGCTGTGCGCAGACAGCTCGCCCTGTCGCACAGCTCCCGAACCTGAGAGGCCATTTTGCCGCATTCTTCCCTGGAGTCCCCCGGACAATCTCCCGCGTTTTCCGGTCCTCTTGAAAAACCCTCCGCCTCCCTCGATCTTCTGATGCTGATTCCGACGTATAATGAATCGGAAAACATTATCGGTCTGATCGAACGGGTTCTGGCCCTTTCTCCGCATTGGGGCGTCCTGGTGGTGGATGATCATTCCCCGGACGGAACCTGGGCGCTGGTGGAGGAATTTCAGAAAAAGCGGTCCGCCCATGTCTATCTTCTTCACCGGTATGTCGACAGGGGACGGGGTAAATCGGGGATCGACGGATACAAGAAGGCACTGGAAATGGGGGTTCCCGTGATCGGGGAAATGGACGCGGACGGCTCCCACGCACCGGAAGACTTGCCGGCAATGGTCAGGCGGCTGCCGGGGGTTGACGGAGTCATCGGATCCCGTCTTGTTCCCGGGGGGCGCGAGGAGGGGCGACCTTTTTCGAGAACGCTCATCACGAGGCTTGCCAATCTCTACATTCGCATGGTACTCGCCATGCCTTTGAAGGACATCACATCGGGATACCGTATTTTTCGGAGAGAAATTCTTCTGGACGTCCCCTGGGACCATCTTGTCAGCCAGGGACCGTCCGTCCTTCAGGAAATTCTCTATATCGTCTTCAAAAAAGGAGGATCATTGGCGGAAGTTCCCATCACGTTCCGGGACCGGGTGCTCGGAACTTCGACACTCAACAGCCGGATCTTGCGAGACAGCCTCGGAAAAATCCTTCTCTTCCGGAACGTCTACCGGAAGTTGTCGCCATCCCGTCCGGATCCGGCCCGTTGATCGGTTTGTGGAGACGGCCGGCGGGAAATCTCGCCATTGCGGTCGTTGCAATTTCAACAGCCATCCACATTCTTCTCGCTTTCGGCACAGAGCTCGTTGCGGATGAAGCCTACTACTGGACATGGGCTCTCCACCCGGCCGCCGGTTACTTCGATCATCCGCCCCTGACGGCCTGGATTTTGTGGACGACAACGCATGTGTTCGGGACGAACCGGTTTTCCATCCGGATTCTTCCGATCCTCTCCGGGGTTCTTCTTTCCTGGCTCCTTTTCCAGATGGCCAAGAGCCTTTTCCGGGACCGCTGGGCCGGTTTCTGGGCCGTTGTTCTTCTGAATGCCAATATTCTTTTTGCGGCCGGCGGGTTTCTCATGACACCGGACACTCCCCAGGTCATGTGTTATGCGCTGACTCTCTGGGCGTTTATCCGTGGAGTGACCGAAGAGAAGCGGGGATTCATCCTGCTGTCCGGAATCTTTCTGGGATTCGGTCTGCTGGCCAAGTATACGATGGTGCTTCTCCCGCCTCTGCTATTTCTGTTTCTTCTTCTCTCCCCCCCTTACCGCCACTGGCTTAAAAGACCCGTTCTATGGGCTTCACTCCTCCTGGCCGCTGCGATCTTTCTTCCGGACGTTTTCTGGAATCGCGCGCATCATTGGGTTTCCTTCCGCTTTCAGTGGCATCATGGAATGCAGGCGCATCAGGACAAGCCCCTGGCCACGTTCCTGGATTATCTCGGGGGCCAGGTTCTGGTTCTGACGCCAGGACTCTATCTTCTTCTTCTCTGGACGGGGCTCGTGACCTTTACCCGGGCGTTTCGGGAGAAGGATCCCCCCGTTCTTTTCTTGTGGCTGACCTCTTATCCGGTCCTCCTTTTTTTCGCCTACTCGAGTTTCAAGGCCAAGGTGGAAGCGAACTGGCCTGTGGAAGGATATCTGTCCGCGTTCGTCCTGACCGCGGCCGTTCTGTCGGAACGCCTCGACAAGAGTGCGGTTTTAAGAAAGTGGACGTGGGGAAGTCTCGGACTCGCCATGTTCATGATTCTGGTCGTCACGATCCAGGCTCTTTATCCGATCCTGCCGATCAACCCACAGGTTGACGGAACGGGAAGACTGCATGGAATGCATCGGATGGACAAACGGATCCGGGCGATTGCGGACCGCCTTCCTGCCGGAGAACGACCTGTGGCCTGGGTGGTGGATGGTTACCAGAACGCATCCGAGCTCAAGTTTCTGGAGTATGGCCGACTTCCGGTCTACCATATTCATCCGCACCGGAAGTTCAGAACGGATGTCCTGTCTCCCTCCGAAGCCCGATCTCTTGCAGGAAAGCCCGTTCTCCTGATCCAGAACGGACCACACGGGGGATTCTACAAGGAACTGGGAGATCGCTGGGGACCGGCCCGGTATCTTGGAACCATCGCTGTTCCCCGTCGATGGGCGCGCTCCCAGGCCCCTGTCTACCAGGTGGATGTCTACCTGATTCAGCCCTTTCGGGATGGTTTTCTCCCTTGAAGGATTTGTGTCACAATTTCGTTACCAGTGATCTTTAGCTTCTTCACCATCAATTGCCAGGAGAATAAAGAATGGGTTCTTCCAGCCGTCGGGCTCTTGTGAGCGTATCGGACAAAACCGGCCTTGCCTCTTTGGGAAAGCGTCTGGCTTCCCTGGGATTTGAAATCCTCTCCACCGGAGGAACGGCCCGATTTCTGCGTGACAACGGGGTCATGGTGAC
>JAMCWZ010000027.1 GCA_023480765.1 Nitrospirota bacterium | reverse complement strand
GGACGAAATACCGGCCGTGACACGGGCGGACATGACAAGCGAAGCCAGGACGGGGCCCATGTCCCGGATGATCGAGGTTGTCACCACTTTTCCGAGCAATGCCCGGGCTCCATAGGGGGCCATGACCACTTCAAACTGGAGGGCCATGTCGAGTCCGGCGAAAATGCTGGCAAGAAAAACGATCGGAATGGACCCGACCCCGATCCGGTCCATCTGGATCAAGGTGTCTCCGGTGCGAAAATGGGTGACCATGTAACGGAAGCTCTTTGAGACCATGAGTGTAAAATCCCCCATGGACTGGAAGAGATCCAGCATCTTCCGTCGGAAAAAGTCCATATCAGGCGACTGTCTCCAGCTCCGCCAGACAGTCGACGATTTCGGGGTCTTCCGGCCAAAAGGTCTCCTGACGGGACAGTCTCTCGAGGATGCCGAGGTTCAGACGGTCTTCCCGGATATCGTCCGTCTTCGGGGTTTCCAGAACCATCGGTATTCCTGTAAAGCGGTGGTCTCGCAAAAGGGTCCAGAAAAACCACAGACCAATGGCCCCTTTTCCGATGTGCGCATGCCGGTCCCGTCCGGATCCCCGTTCGAAAAGGGCATCGTTCAGATGCCACGCCCGGATTCCCCCCGGGCCGGCGGCCTCTGTCCAGGCCGAGAGAACCTCCTCGTAGGAGCGCGGATTCCGGATTTCGGCTCCTGAAGCAAGGAGATGGCAGGAATCCAGACAAAGACCGACCTTTTCCGGTCTGTCGACCCGGTCGACAAGTTGCTTCATCGTCCCGGGATCCCGTCCCAGTGTCCGTCCTCCACCCGCCGTGTTTTCAAGCAAAAGCAGGGTGCTCCCCCCTTTTTCCCTATCAACGGTGTCCCGGATCATCTCTGCCGAAAGACGGATGGCCAGAGCGTCCGATTGCCCCGCCGCAGATCCGGGATGAAGGACAAGGCCATAGACTCCCAGGCGATTCGCAAGGATCCAGTCCTCCTCAAGAGCGGCGGCGGATTTTTTCCTCTTCTCCGGGTCGGAGGTCGCCGTGTTGACAAGGTAGCTTGCATGCATCAGAACGGGACCCACCGACGATTTTTGATGACGGGAGACAAACGCGTTGACCTCTGCTTCTGTAAGGGCGGGAACAGCCCAGGTCCGGGAGGAATGGGAAAAGATCTGAATCGATCCGCACCCCAGGGTTTCTCCGCGCTCGATCGACAAGGCGAGCCCTCCCCGGATGGAGACATGCGTTCCGAGAAAAAGAGAACGAGGGGTTGTCCGGGTCATGGGCCCGCAATCAGCCATCACGTTTGACGCCTCGAATGTTTTGGACGATGAGAAAACGGGCTGGATCGCGAAAAGGGAATCGCATTCCCGGTACCGAAGGAACCTTCCGCAAAAGACAGGAAAGGACCTGGCCCGACCCACTGGACATTGCTGTCTCCCGAAAACTTCCGGGAGACGGCAAGACACCTGGAAGATTTCTCCCGAATATCTTGATACCCCAACTCGGTGCCTCAGTTCAACAGAACTCTTCTTCCAGGGACTTTCTTCCGGCATTGGATTTGCTTTCTGAGTATCCTATAATTCTGTCGTTTTTCAACCAACAGGAATTTCGGGGGAGGCTGTATGATTCTTGTCACTGGCGGGGCCGGCTACATCGGATCCCACATGGTCCGCGTTCTGATCGAAAACGGGTTTGAAACCGTCATTCTGGACAATCTCTCGCATGGAACCAAAGAAGTGGCGGTCCAGACAGGCGCCCCCCTCGTCGTGGGAGACATTCGCGACCCCCGTGCCCTCACCTCTCTTTTTTCCCACTACCCGATCGAGGCGGTCATCCATTTCGCGGCCGCGATCGAAGTCGGGGAATCTGTGCAGGATCCTCTCAAATACTGGGACAACAACCTGAACGGCACGCTCCGGATTCTGGAAACCATGCGGTCATTCGGCGTCCGGAACCTGATTTTAAGCTCTACGGCTGCCGTTTATTCCCCAAAGAGCGATGGTCCCATTACCGAGGAAGACCGGATCGACCCGCAGAATCCTTACGGCGAAACGAAGGCCGCAGCGGAAAGACTTGTCGAGGCATGCCGCCACGCCTTCGGCGTGTCCTCTGTCATTTTCCGCTACTTCAATGCCGCCGCACTGGAACCATCCTACGGCCTGGTCTCGCATGCGATTCCACGTTCACACCTGATTCCGGCGGTGCTCGATGCCATTTCCGGTCGCATTCCTGCCCTCCGGGTGTTCGGAAACGACTACCCCACACCGGATGGCACGGGAGTCCGCGACTACATCCATGTCATGGATCTTGCAGAGGCACACCTGGTCGCCCTCAAACGTCTTCTGAAAGGCGAAATTTCCGGCACGTTCAACCTGGGGACGGGACAGGGACACTCCGTTCTCGACGTCATCCGGACGGCGGAAAAAGTCACCGGTAAAAAAGTCCCTTACCGGATCGAAGCGCGGAGACCCGGAGATGTTTCGATGCTTGTCGCCAGCGGAACCCGTGCACGGCAGACCCTTCCCTGGTTCCCCTCCCGGTCCTCCCTTGAACGCATCATGGAAGACAGCTCGCGGGGATGGGGACTCATTTAGACCCCGCCGGAATCCCTGAAGGAGCAGGTTCCCTGGACGGAACACGGACAAAAAAGGTTGACCCCTGTCCGGGCGAACTGGTCACGCGCACTGTTCCCTGCAGAATCTCAAGAATATGGCGAACGATCGACAGCCCGAGCCCGGTCCCGCCCATTTCCCGGGATCGGGCCCGATCGACACGATAGAACCGTTCGAAGATCCGGTCCACTTCCGTTCTCGGAATACCAACTCCCGAATCCCGAACTTCGAACACGATTGCATCGCCCTCCTTCCATCCGCCAAAAAAGACTTCCCCTCCCTCCGGAGTGTATTTGAGTGCATTGTCGACGAGATTTCCCAAAACCAGATCCATCTTTCCCTCGTCTGTTTCGTATGTCAGAGTCTCCTCAGGAAGCTGGACTGTGAAACGAATCCCTTTTTTCCTGGCATGATCGGCATAGACATCCCGGATGTGGGCAATCTGGCGTGAGAGAGAGACACTTCCATACCGCATGACGGCTTTTCCCGTCTCCAGTTCTGACAGGTGCAAGAGATCCGAAACAATATTTCCCAGTCTTTCGGCATGCGACAGGATGATCCCTGAAAACTCCCGCGCCGTTTTGGGATCGTTGATTCCCCCGTCGTGCAGGGCTTCGGCAAAACCACGGATCGATGTCAGGGGGGTTCGGATCTCATGGGAGACGTTCGCGACGAAATCTTTCCGGATCCGTTCGAGTTGTCGGATGTCTGTCAGGTCGAACAGAAGAAAAATCCCGAACACATCCGTTTCTCCCGAACCCCGCGCGGTTGTTCCGACCAGGCTCCAGGTCCTCGCGGGTGTCGTCTCTGAAAACGTGACTTCCTTCTGGACGCTTCTGTGGTTCTGAAGAACGTCTTCGATCAAGTCGTTGATTCCGGTTTTTCGTGCCAGAAGGCCAAAAGACTCTCCCCGGACATCCCCTTCCACCTTGAAGAAACGAAAAAACGCCCGGTTGACCAAAAGGATCTTCCCCTTCAGGTCCGTCACGACGACTCCCTCTTCCATATGGTCCATGACCGCCGAAAAGCGAGACATCGCCTCCTTGAGCTTCCTGGAGGCCTCTTCGCGATCCCGGTAAAGCCGGACGGTACCTTCGTAAAGAGGGTCGAGAAGATCGGTGGCCCAGCTCAGAAAATGAGTCATTTGAGGCCGCGAAAGGAAGGACAGGATTTGTTTCGAAGTTTTCCGGTAGGCGAAAATGCCGACAAGTACGATGATGCCCAGAGAAGCAATCCCCGCCCAGAAAGCTTTTTCCGGTGAGGGAATCGTCCCGACCGCCCAGCCTGCAAAAAAAGAGGCCAGGACACAGAGGAGGAAGAACAGGCGCAAGCCCATCGACGTCCTCCTAGAAGTCTTCCCTGTCCATAAATTTATAGCCGATCTGTTTCACCGTCTGAACCCGATCCTGATAGGCGCCGAGCTTTTTCCGGA
>JAMCWZ010000117.1:2569-4173 GCA_023480765.1 Nitrospirota bacterium | reverse complement strand
TCTGTCTTTCCGGCGGCTCCGGAACCCTCCTCCGTTCTCCTGGCCGGAACGGGTTTCCTGATGATTCTCCCGTTCTTCCGCAGAACGATCCGAAAGCGACTCTTTCTGATTTAGATGTGAAAGGGAGAGAATATCCTGTCCGGACACACTCTCCCCCCTTCCCCAAGATCATCCGAAAGCCCTCTCACTATCTTCCTTGATCATTGGCCCGGAAATTTCTTTCCGGATTCTCGCATTATTTTTAGATGTCCCATTTTTTTCTCGCACCATCCAGATTTCTCTTTCGATTTTTCCCCTTCGGGTGTAAGCTATAAGAACAATTGATTCAATTCCCAGCGATCTTTATCGGGAAAGGATCTTGGGTTTTTCGGGATCGAAAAAACGTTCCTCTCCCAATAGCCCGCTGACTCCAACAGACGGGCAGGAACCGAAGGGTTTCGAAGAAGTTCTTGCCGCTCCATCTTCGGCCAAGCAAGGAGAAAGCCGCATGCAAATCGCCTCTCCGTTATTCCCGGCAAAACAGAAAACACAAGATCCGTATTCGGGGTCGCCTCTTGTTTTGATCGTCGACGACCAGCTGGTTGGACGGACTCTTCTGGAAGAAATCATCCGGAGTGTGGATCCCAAGATGCGCATCAAAAGCTACGAAGACCCCGTTTCAGCTCTGGGCTCTTTGCCGGGAACGATTCCCGACCTGGTTCTTGTCGATTACAAAATGCCCCGGATTGACGGCATCGAATTTCTCCGGAGGTTCCGGGCACTCGAAGGAGCAGAGGACGTCCCGGTCGTCATGGTGACGGTGGTGGATGACAGAAATATCCGCTACAGGGCTCTGGAAGCGGGGGCCACCGATTTTCTGACACGTCCCCTCGACAGGATCGAATGCCAGTGCCGATGCAGGAATCTTCTGGAACTCCGGGCGCTCACTCTCCGGCAAAAAAACCAGGCGCGCATCCTGGCGGACGAAGTCCGAAATCAGACACTGCTCCTGCGGGAACGCGAACGGGAAACCCTCTTTCGTCTCGCCCTGGCGGGAGAGTTTCACGACTTCGAAACCGGGAACCATCTCCTCCGGATGTCCCGATACGCCCGACAGATTGCCGACGCCATGGGACTTCCTTCGGAACAGGCGGAGATGATCGAACTCGCCTCTCCCATGCACGACATCGGCAAAATCGGCATCCCCGACAACATTCTGAAAAAACCCGGCCGCCTCTCCAAGGAAGAATTCGAGGTGATCAAGGCTCACCCCCGCATCGGTCACCAGATCCTGGAGGGCAGCACGTCACCCGTGATCCAGCTGGGGGCCATGATCGCACTCACCCACCAGGAACGCTTCGACGGTTCGGGCTACCCGCACAGTCTTTCGGGACGGGATATACCCATAGAAGGACGGATTGTCGCCGTGGCCGACGTCTTCGACGCCTTGACCTCCCGGAGGCCCTACAAGCCGGCCTGGTCTTTCGAGCAGGCTCTGGAACATATTCAAGGCGCATCGGGAACCCTTTTCGATCCGGACTGCGTCTCGGCTTTCCTGTGTCGACTCGACATCATTACCGGGATTTTTGTCCAGCTCAAGGACCGGGAGGTTCAGAACAACACAG
>JAMCWZ010000117.1:709-2559 GCA_023480765.1 Nitrospirota bacterium | reverse complement strand
TCTTCCGATCTTTCTCCCTCTGAACCTCAGGGACGCTCGACGTTTTCGATGCAAAATGCCGAACGGGAGCAGGGGATCATCCGCGTCATTGTAGGAATGATTGCCTCCTTCTACCTTTATACCCTGCATCATGTCCCCGGAGTATCAGCCATTCCTGTCTCCGCGCATTCCATGATCCTTCCTGTCATTGCCTATACCACCCTTCTTCTTGCCACGATCTATCTCTTTCCGGGATATCACCCCGTCCGGATCCTTTTCGGCATCGCAGGAGACCTGTCCCTTGTGATGCTTGTCATGGCCCTGACCGGCGTTAAAGGTCTTCCATTGGGCGTCGTGGATCTGTGGGTCATTATGGGAAACGGGTTCCGGTTCGGCCCTCGTTATCTCGGTATTGCGACCGGCATATCGGCCGTGGAGTTTATCGGAGTTTACCGCGTCAACCCGTGGTGGCAACAACACACTGTCCTTTTTGACACCCAGCTGATCGGGATGATCGTTCTCCCTCTCTACATGGCCGTGTTGCTCACCAAACTGGAAAAACTGATCGAGGCGGCCAATGCCGCCAATCAGTCAAAGTCCCGCTTTCTGGCCAACATGAGTCACGAACTCCGCACGCCCCTGAACGGCATCATGGGTCTTTCCGAACTCCTGCGGGAACAGGCTTCCCCCCGACAGAACGAGCTGCTCAACACTCTCCAGGGCTCCGCCCGCCATTTGTCGGACATCATCAGTAAGATTCTCGACTTTTCCCGTCTGGAAGCGGGGCGGATGACGGTGAGCCTTGTCACATTCGATGTGGGCCAGGTCGTCGCCGAAACGGTCAGCGCTCTCCTGCCTCTCGCCCGCCAGAAGAACCTTCCCGTGACAGTTCTGATGGACGCGCGCTTTCCATCTTCCCTGCGGGGAGATCCCTTCCACCTCAAGCAGATCCTGACCAACCTTTTGGGAAACGCGATCAAATTCACAGAGTCCGGAGAAGTAGCTCTCACGGTCACTCCCGTCCTGACCTCCGATACACGGGAGCTTTCTGTCCGATTCGAGGTCTCCGATACCGGCATCGGCATCGCCGAAGAAGAAAAAAGCCGCATTTTTGAAAGCTTCTCCCAAGGCGACGACTCCGTCACAAAACGATATGGCGGGGCGGGCCTCGGGCTCGCCATCACCCGGCAGCTGGTGGATCTCGAGAAAGGAAAACTGGGCTTTCTGAGCCATTCCGGAAAAGGGTCCATCTTCTGGTGTACGATTCCCTATACCGTCGACAACGATCTGTCGCTTCTGAAACCCGACTGGACGGCTCAGACCCCGGTGTCGGTCTGGGCTCCACCCGAAAGACAGGAAGAAATCCGGACACTCCTTGCGCTCCTGGGCATCGATCCGCACGCACCGGATTCGAATCTCTCCGCAGCGGATTCTGCCTCCCTCGGATCTCATCCTCCCCGAAAACCCCTGCTCGCAACCATCACCCGGGACACCCTTCCGGCATTCCGGGAGTATCTCGAAACCCAGCTGAAACGCCTGGACCGGGAAGATCCGCTGACGATCGTTTCGGTGGAAAAATCCATGTCTCTTGCGCGGGTGGATCTTCCTCAGACCGGAGGATGGATTGTCCTGACGGATTTCCCGCCTGCGCCGGAAGCTGTCAGCCGGATTCTTGGATGGCCGATCTCAACAGGCTCTCCCTCTCCGCATAAAGCCCCCGCACCGACCCTCCCGACACAACAGCAAACAGGTGGAACAATTCTTGTGGTCGACGACCAGGAGGTGAACCGGACTGTCCTCGAAGGTCTTCTCGAGAGCAAAGGGTACCAGGTGATATCCGCCATCGACGGGGGCTTTATGCGGAGAGGGAG
>JAMCWZ010000117.1:0-699 GCA_023480765.1 Nitrospirota bacterium | reverse complement strand
GCCGACTCCCCGTCGATGGCGGGGAGTCGGCGCTCGACCTCCTGGAGAAGAACAGCGCCCGGTTCGATCTCATGATCCTCGACCTGTGCATGCCCGGGAGGGGAGGACTGGATGTGTTGAAGGCCCATCGCTTTCTGGAGTCGAAAAATCCTGTACCGGCCATCATTCTGACGGCGAACCAGTCGGAAGAGGCCAGGCTCGACAGTCTGGACGCCAAAGCCGAAGTTTTTCTGACCAAACCTCTCGATACCCGGCGTCTCCTGGAAACCATCGACCGGATCATCAAGAGACAGGCGGTCACATGCGGACGGATCGCTTCCGATTCTTCCAATCGGACTCTCCTTCCGGAAGATGTTCTTCCCCTCATCGAGACCGGTACGCTCCTGGCGCTCCGCGAGTTCAGCCCTCACCCGTCTTTTCTCCGGAAACTCGTGAACGGGTTCATCGCGGAAGGACACCGACATATGGACAATCTCCAGGATGCGTGCCGTCAGAAAGACTACCCTGTTCTGATGGAAGCCCTTCACTCCCTCCGGGGAAGCGCACTGCAACTGGGGGCCCTGAAACTCGCCCATCTCTGCCGGGAAGCGGAGAAGCTCACCGTCCCGGATCTGATGGAAAGCCGGCTCGGCCCCCTGGCAGAGCGCTTACCTCACACCTTTGATGAAACCCTGCAGTGCGCTTCCCCGGAGGGAGTGA
>JAMCWZ010000030.1 GCA_023480765.1 Nitrospirota bacterium | reverse complement strand
TTCCGCCGTGGAGAAAGCGCAGGTAGAGAAGAAGAAGGGGCATGACCGGGGCATTGGCGATCTGGAACAGAGTCGTGGAAATCAGCAACACGCGGATGGCGGGGGAACGGAAAAAATCCAGAAAGACCCTCCCCAGGGTGCGGGAATCGCGAATGGTGTCGAGATCGTTCTCCGGGGATTTCTTTTCTGTGCTTTTTTTCCCGATCTGGTGAAAGACCAGTTCCTTTTTCTGGACCAGAAGAAGAGAGAGAATGCCGAGAAGACTCCCGGCTCCGATGGGAAAAAACCCCCAGGCAAGACCCTGGTGGTGGATCAGGTAGGACGTTCCCATGGCACTCACAAGAAATCCGGCGTGGTTCCACATCTGGTTTTGTCCCATGATTTGGGCAAACCGATGACGACCTGCCAGAGAAAACGCCAGCGTGGCAGACAAGGTCATGAAAAAGGAGCTGGCTGCTCCGGAGAGAAACAGCAGGGCGTCCGTCACCTGTTCACTGGAGGTGAAAAGCGGAATCAGGGAAAACCCCAGACCATACACGCCAAGGACAATGCCTGTCAGGATCCGGTGTCGGGGCACCTTTTCGGCAATCACTCCCGACGGGGCCTGGAAAAGGAGTGTTCCGACCCCGATCATGGCCGTGGCCAGGCCAATCGCCTGGAAAGTCCAGTGGTGGTTTTTCAGGTAATCGGTCAAAAACGGAACGGCGACTCCGATGACTTCTCCCAGAAAAAAATTGAGAAGATTCAGGCCCAGCTGGCTTCGAAAGGAGATTTCGGGAGTTTCGGACATAAAGAACGGCTCCTGTCATAAGAGGGAAGAAGGTCTCAGGGGCGTCGACCAGTCCGGACAGGTTGCTTTGGATCATCCGGTTCGCCTGTTCTGGTGGACGAAGATTCAGGAAGTTGCCGTCATGCGGCCGATCAGCTTTTCCATTTCCCGGTTCATTTCCGGAACAGGGAGGTGGCATCGGGTTCCGTGACCGGGAAGGACCCACTCGAACGAAAAGCCGGACAAGCGTTTCATGGAATGAATCTGCCGGGACCAGTCATGCCAGCAGGTGTGTTTTGAGGCATGGAGCGACTTTTTTCCGGGATCCCAGGACAGATGATCTCCTGTAAAAAGAACGGTCTCTTTCCAGAGCAGACAGCAGGATCCCGCTGTGTGGCCGGGGACAGGGATGATCCGGATCTCCGGGGCCAGATTTTGAATGTCGTCCCCTCGAAGAACGATTTCGATGGATGCGGTCTCCCGTCCGAGATCCGCTTCATGGAGGATCCGGCGACATCCGAAGTGACCATGAAACCTTTCGTGGTCCGCCACATCATCCTTATGCGTCAGAAACATCAGGTCAACCCCGCCCAGGTCTTCGAGTTTTTTGACCAGGGGTCTGGCAAACCTTGGCGAATCGACGAGAATGTTCCCTTCCGGCCGACGGATCAGATAGCTTGCGGCTCCGTAGCTCTTGGAGGAATGATAGCCGCAATAGAAGATGTTCCGGTCGATCGGTTCGGGCAGTTTTTCTTCCGCCAGGGTATAATCCTGGGCCATCCGGGATCCGATGGCGCCGACGGGGCAGGACAGAACAGACATGTGTGCCCGTATTCGTTCCCTCTCCGTTGACGGTTGCTTCCAGACATAGGCAAACCCGTTTCGGTCCGCAAAGGTGTCCGGGGCGAGCCATGCGCAGGTCCCGCAGTCGATGCAGGTTCTGTCGACAAAAAATTCCCCCGGAATGTTGGCGGGCAGAATTTTCCGGATGCTGGCCATGGTCATTGTCCTGTGGAATGGGTTTGATGCGTCCTGGACAAAAGGTTCTTTTCCTATTCTAGGGTGTTGTGTTGTCGAGTCCAAGTTTTTTCCGGTCTTCCGGTCAACACGGTCCGGATCCAAAGGCCGGCGCACGGTCTCCGGAGGGTGTTCCGGATCGCGCGGCGACAGGGAGGGAAGGAGAGGACGAGGTGAAAAAAATTGTGGCGGTGGCGCTTGTTCTTGTCGCCCTGATGCCGTCTTTCAATCCGGGGAAACAGGAGTTCGACACGTTTATCCTTGTTCATGTCAAGAAGAACCTTCATCTGGAAAAAGGTGCCTTCGGAGATCAGGTCGTCTCTTTTCTGGGACCGGCCCTGATTGACCAGATGTCCTCAAGAAAGGACTGTTTTTTCTTTTCTTTCTATACGCTGCGCCTTCCCCGTCACCCTCCCCGCTATTTTCTGGGTTTCCTTCACATCTTCCTTCCCGTCTGATCCCCTTCATCCGGAAAGAATCCCGGAAAAGCTCTTCCATTCCTTCCTTGCCTCTTTCCTGACTCTCCAGATCGGGAACTGACAGAACTCTCTCTCCGGGAATAAACTGGCAGAAGGGGAAAGGTCTTCCCAAACCGGTTCAGTGGAATCCCCCGAGGCGGGGAAGACAGAAAGGAAGTGGGCCGATGACGAGAAGTATCCTCGGAATGCTGGGTGTGTTGATGCTGCTTTCCGGGTGCGCGGGTTCGTATCCGGAACCTGTTTCACGGACTCCAGAAGACCGGTCGCAAACAACGTACCTGGGGGTTGTCTACAGTCTGAAAAATCGCGTCAACGAAGGAGAAATCGTAGCGACACTCCTCTTTTCCGGCGGGGAGACACGCTATGCCGGGGTGATCGGGGTTTCGTGCAACGGAAAGGCGATCGCCCTTCTGAAGGATGACAGGGTCGACCGGAAAAAGATTTATCTCTATTCCCTGTGTCACCGTTCCGGGATCATCAACGGTCTGGTCGTTCCTGAAAAAACGACACCCGACGCCCGATTCTTTCTGGTCGGGACTTACCTCGGTTCCTGGGGGGCGGGTCTCTACAGGGACGTTCCGAACGACATGGTGTTGTCGCCCGATGGACGATTCCTCTATACAGGAGGGGACCGGGGGTCGATGATCGGTTTTCATGTGCGACGGTCCGGGCAACTGGAAAAGATCAGCCACCTTCTCCGGACGCCTCTTCCTGTCGGAAACCGAATCCTGAGTCTCGGGATCAATGCGAACGGAGAGGATCTTGTCGCGTCCGTTACGGGGAGGGGACAGAGTTTTCTGGAGGAGTTTCGTATCAACCCTGACTCCGGAAGGCTTCATCCGGTGGGGAAGAGTCTGTCCACCCCCGGTCCTGTCCGGGGTCTTGTCGCTCCGGAGAGTCTGATGAACGGAAACATTCTGGGCGGAATCGTGACCTTCGGGGCGACGTCTTCCGTGATGACCTTCGAATCCGGCGATGCCTTTGGTCGTACCCCTGTTTTTATCCAGCGGTTTTCCCGTCCGGAAAAAAGAATTCATCAGATTCTGTTCACGCCGGACGGGTCATCTCTCTTTGTGTTCGCCAGGGGAGGGGAAGAGTGTCCTCGCCTTCTGGGGCAAATTCGACGGTTTTTTGTGGAAGAGTATGGAAAACGTCTCCGCCCGGGGTCGTCTCTCTGTGCCCGGGTGGACGGGGGAGCCCACAATGCGGGATGGGACTGGAGGAACCGGTTTCTGTTATCCCACGGGGTTCTGAAGATCCCGGATGATCCGGAGACTGCGCTCAAACCGACGTCCGGGAGAATCGAGGGAGATCACGGAATCGTTTTTGTTCCTGCAGGTGGGGTGGTTGGAGAGGAATAGATTGGCTTTTCTGGTTTAGCTTTTTTATGGAGAGATATACTGGCTTCCATGCTGGTGCCGGAGACCGGGATCGAACCGGTATGACCTTGCGGTCGAGGGATTTTAAGTCCCAAAAATCACCTTAGAACGTCATGGAGATTTTTAAAAAATCCAATGCAGTTCTTGATTTCTTATTAATCCATTGAAACCGGTTTTAACCTATTTTAACCCCTGAGTGTCGGAAAAGTGTCGGAGAATGTCGGAGAGGGAAAATGGCGTGTATGCTTGTTTTCCCGCTTTTGTTCTCCTTCCTGTTTTAATTCGGTTTAACCCAATCGAATCTTTTTACGATCCTTTTAAAAGGTTCGAACGAATGCCGGTCAGATCTCCACGCTCAAGGGCCTAAACCCTTTATGAGCCTCTTCCCAGCCGTATCCCGCCTGATTGGACAGGACCCGGGTCTTTCCGACGGTATAATCGCAATTGTCATGGGTATGCCCGTGGATCCAGAGGGTCGGCTGGTGTTTTTGGATCAGCCCCTCAAGATCAGTAACAAACGCTCCCCCCAAAAGCGACCCGTGAAATACGGAATGACTTTGGGGAGACGGAGCATAGTGGGTGACGACAACGGTCTCTCCGGCAAA
>JAMCWZ010000041.1 GCA_023480765.1 Nitrospirota bacterium | reverse complement strand
ACTTTTAGGACTTGACCATATTTACTCCAGAATCGGAGGATAGGACCCTCTGCCAAGTATTAACTCAACCCATTCTGGATCGGACGGAATCCCATTCTGAAATTAGCTGATCATATGAAAAAAATTCTGGATACAACTTGAATCCGGAACGCTTGAGGATTTCAAGATTGTTTACGAACTCTCCAACTCCACCAAAGATCTCGCTGACTGCTTCCGAAAGATATGTTATATTGACGCCATTTTGTGAAATAGCTTTGAATGCGTAAGCTCCAAATCCTGCATCCAAACGCAAAATCCCTTCTGCTTGAAGAATCGCCTCTTTCCAATCGGCTTTAAAGACAAGAGGAACATACGCAAACAACGTGATGAATGCTCTCAGGATTGGTTGACTCATTTGAAAGGAATACCCTAAATAAAGTGATTCATAACAGTGGTAGAGAAAGATCCAAAATTCTTTTGTAAGAGAAAATCCTTCCGGGTGTGTTTCGACGTTAGAGACAAGACAGCGCAACGCTCCTTTACCAATTTCCAAGAGATGGAGAGACGCACTTAGACTATCGTGCTCGATCCGAAATCTTGCAGACAACCGCTCTGGAAAAAGAGAGCGCCAAGCGTCCTTGAATGCCTCAAGCGGTTCCGGAAGCAGCACGAGGCGATATCCGATGAGATTACCGATCCAGTCCGGAAACTGGCTGAATGGACTGATACCAAGCGACGTGTTCTCGTTTCTTCTTTTCAGGAGATCAACATACCAGTCCCATTGACGTTTAGGATCTTTGGAATCCAAAACGCAATAGGTCAAAAGAGCGGAGGTTTCATGATCCTTTCCTTTCCATTCTTCAGGAAGCCAATTGACACCAATCTTACTTTCCCGAAGCAATTCTTCAATAATATTCATGGCAATCAGGGAGGGGTTCTCTGGATCGGTAAATTCATTTGAATTCAGCTGCGTGCTGACCAAGTAGACACTAAATTGTTTAATGATAAACTCTCCATCCTCCCGCTTCAGGAACTCTCCAAAAACTTTCCGAAACCAATTCGGCATTTCTTCTTTACAGAATGCATTAAGCTCAACAGAATTTAGTGCTGTAGTCTGCTCGAATCCAGTAAGCTGTTGGGAGGAATATCTTATTGAGTTTTTGAGTTTAACCGCGTATTGCATGATAAGTTGGGGAAGAAAAATGGAAATAACTTTCTTTGTCCACTTGTTATCAGGCCCATAAGCTGGAGAGGCATTAGCAATCATTTTTTGGATCAAATCCTGATCACGGGACACTCTGGGTTCCAGAAGGATTGTTTTGATGATTTCGTGTAAAGGAAGCCGCTCGATGAAATTTATAAAAGTCGGAACATCAAGAATGCTCAAGAGATCGAGCTTCATCTCCAATAAAACAGGAATATTGCATGGACGAAATTGTTCATTCCAACAAGAAAATGGATCCAGATTGGATAGGAGATTCTGTTCCTTGGTCTTTTCTTTCAGTGTTTCAAATGGGACTCCTTGATTGATGAAACAGTCTAATGGCTCATTTTCCTTTTGAAGCAATCTGACCCATCGGTTTTTTAAAGGTTCTGCGCTAGTCAGTTTTTCCTGAAACACAGCAAGAAAGTTCTCCCGCGCCAGATGATTGATCTCCAGGAAAAAAGCCGCCTGGGCAAATGTTTTTAGGGAAGGACGACTTACGATAGAACACCCTAGCGCTCTGCCCAATAACAACGAAGCGGCAACATCCTCCCATGCCTCTTCCGAAGCGCCGACCGTGCAGACTCGGTGTAAAACGGCCAGAATTTCAGGGGGGCCCTTCTTCAGATGCTTCGTTGGGGTTTCATTTTCGGAAAGGCGCCCTAGGCGGGATGGCTCTTTCCGCTTCTTTTTTTTCAGTAAATTCCACCAATCCGAAAGCTCTTGAACGAATTCCACTGTTTCCTTCGACCCATTAAGAAATTCCCGAGCTTTTTGTTCGACAGTCCGAAGTCGCTCGAGATAGGAATCGGGGCGAGTATCAAAGCGAGGATCCATCATAGTCTTTTCCATATTGTATTGAAGACTTCCCTGAATTTTTCTCCGCTCCAGCCTCTCGTGACAGCCCCGAACTTGGGATACGCACCACCCACCGTCGAACCGAAGTGCCAAAGTTCAAAATCGATCACTGCGAATCGGTCGTGAAAATCCAGATCCGAAGATTTGATTTGAACATATTTGGCCAATGAATCGTCTTGTGAAAACTTCCAAGAAGAAAGCTCATCAAAAACAGTCTTCTTACCTACGATGATTCTTGTCTCAACCTCAGGATTTAATTTGAGATACTCCCAAACTGACCGAATTCCGACTCTTTCATCGAAGTGTGGATCAAAAATGATCCGGCTTGTTTTTGCTTCCGCAATGGAATCGAGAAAGGGCTGAAGGGGCTTCGGCTTCCAGGAGTATTCTTCCACTGCCCTTTCTTTGCCCGGAATTGGAAAATGCGGGGTATCAGATCCGCCTGTTGTCCAGATCCAATAAATCTTGGGCTGAAATTCTGGTGCAACCGGCGGAACGATCGGAGAAATAGCAGAAGGAATCATGGGTTGCCTTTCCTTGATCACTTACGAGAAGAAACAAACTTTTCGAGTTTTTCTGAGCTATTCTCCCAAATCCTATTGATATTCAACAGAATGACATCAGGGTAAGGAAGGCGGACCATGACCGTCCCTCGCGACCCGAACTCATTACGCGAAGATCCCAGCACCCATACCTGATCATCGATAACCAGAAAACGATCATGGATTTCCGGCTTGTTTCCTGGCATAACCCGAACATCCACTTGATTGATCTTTCCCGATCGAGAAAGACCACCCAAATGATTCAGAAGTTCTTCACCGTTTTCGTTGTTGTGCCCCTTTTTCTTGACTTTCAAGTAGACTGCCGAGCTCAGAATTTGGATCGTTACCTGTGCATTAGTCGTGGCAAGAGCAAAGCTCTGAAATTCTCTTATTCCCAAGTAAGGATCGACAATCCGTACGAGTCGTGTAGCACGGCCGATCAACTCTCGAAGTTTCTTTTTTGCGTTCGATACATCATCAAACCAATCCTGATGCCAGGCATACTTATTTTTTTGATCGTATTCAACGATATCTTTGATGATTTCAACGGTTCCTGAAGGAATTGATTGCTCTCCCACCACGATTGGACTGCTTGATGTCACAACATTGGTGGAATACGTTTCCTCAATCCGTCTCAATTCTTTGTCGGGAACATAAATCTTTCGGGCTTGTGTCACAATCCCCAGGTTGAAATGAACAGAACGAATAAACATGCTTGGACCCAAACTGAAGAGCACCCCCCTCTGGGAGCACACCACATCCCACCCCAATTTGTAGGGATCGTAACCGAAGGAGACAGTAACCACATTATTGTCTAGGGAGCAGGAATGAACTTGTCCCATTCCGCCGGGACGAAATTCGCGAAGTATGATCGAGGGAGGGGACAGGTCTGCTCCCGGAAACGGCATCAGACGAATATGCATCCTGGTTCGATCGGCATCGAAATGATGACCCACATTCGAGAAGAGCGGATTGGGCAAAACAAGATGGCAGGAACCGATATGAATGGGACGAGATTCCAAGTCGAAATGGAGCTTTCTCATCAACCATTCCCGGCATCTCCTTCTTTCTTGAGGATTGAGTGAGTTCAGTGGATGAGAGCGTCGAATTGGAACAAGTTGATGCCTCCGGACTCCCCCTGGTCGAAATCCCCAGAATGGACATGCTTCCCAAAAAAAATCACCGACAGGCTCACATTGAAGATGCGGCCATGACGGTTCCTCCCCGAATGGTTGATGAGAAAGCTCCATTTCGACTTGGAATCTCGTCCCATTCATATCGGTTCCTGCCATCTTGTTTTGCCCAATCCGCTCTTCTCGAATGTGGGTCATCATTTCGAAAATCCTGGTAAAGTTGCAGAGCATCATTGACAGGGAGGTGAACGCGCCTAAAGTGAACCGTGTAATTTGAACTTCCCCCTAAACGGTACTCGGTATCCTCTTCGGGACCTTTTTCAAGCCAGGGAGGAAGGAATTCGATCACGCAAAACATAAGATCGTTTCTCCCGCCAGGATCTTTCTTCCTGAGGTAGAAGAGTGTAACTTCTCCAGAGACATAATCCCTCTGAAGTAAAGTCATATCTTGCAAAGGTGAGGGATTGGGCTCAATGGAGAGCGGCATTTTTTCTGGGAGAACTTCTTTTTTCATTGGCGATCTCATCCTTTTCCATACAACCGGTCCCACGCCTCAAGAATCAACCGTTTTGTCCGGT
>JAMCWZ010000033.1 GCA_023480765.1 Nitrospirota bacterium | reverse complement strand
GCATTCCCTCCCGCAGAGAGACGGAGAGGTCCCACCGGGCTCCGGAGTCCTTTGCAGAAAACAGCGCCCGCATCTGAACCGCTTTTTCATCCAGCTGGGTCACCTGGAGATTCCAGGCCTGCCGGTCCCAGAGGGGGGAACTGTCCAGCAGTGTTTTCAGGTGGTTTCTCAGATCGGGAACATCGATCCCGTAGTCGGCATAGATGTGGATCGTGCCCAGAAGAGCCATGGATTTGTAAGTCCAGTTTTCGAAGGGCTGCTCAATAAAGTAGGACAGGGGAAGAACCAGACGACGAAGGTCCCAGATCCGGACGATCACATAGGCGATCCCGATTTCTTCGATCCACCCCCATTCGTTGTTGACGATGACCACGTCGTCGATCCGGATCGGCTGGGTGAGGGCGATCTGGATCCCGGCGATCACATTCGTCAGGAGGGGGCGGGCCGCGAGACCGATCACGAGACCCGCGAGCCCCGCGGACGCCAGGAGGCTTTCTCCGACGGCCCGGATCCGGGGGATGGTCATGAGCGCCGCCGAACTCGAGATCAGAACGATCAGAACCACCAGAAGCCGTTCCACCAGAAGAACGCGGGTCCGCATTTTCCGGAATTCCAGGTCGTCGGAGGAACCGGGAAGGGGGCGTCCCAGAAGCTGAGTGCCCAGAAAACGGGTCAGGGCGATCAGGGTCCAGGCCACGGTCAGAATGGTCAGGAGGACGAGGGACCGGGACAGGATGGCTTCGAACACCCCCGGGAACGGGATGGCCGGGTGCAGGATCAGAAGGACGATTTCCATGGAGAGAAAAAACGTTGGCCAGCGGATCGGTTCCAGAGAAGCGTCCGGCGCATCGGGCGAGGCATTCCGGTTCTTTCTCCGGAGGATGCCGAAAGCAAGGGTATGGATCAGGCTTCCGGCCATGAGGGCGAACAGCAGCAACAAAAGAGAGCGGGACCAGGACTGATCACCGATGTGCGAAAGGGGCATGCGATTCCTCCTTTTGGTCTCGGTTGGGAGCAGGTCAAAGATGGACAGGAGTCCTTTTCTCTCCTGGAGGCGGTTGGAGATCCGGCCGTCTGTCCATAGTGAAATGACCGGAGGGGAGCTGTCCACCCCCTTCTGTTTCCCGTTTGGTCGTTGGATCAGGAAGGGAGCGGCTTTCAGGAGGGAAAAGGGGGATCCGTCTCCGGGAGAATCGCGGGGATCAGGGGACCTGTCCTGGGCTCCTGCCAGCAGACCTGATTCTTTCCGGAAGCCTTGGCGTCATACATCAGCTGATCGCTCCGGTGGAGAAGTTCGCTCAGGGACTCTCCTATCTTGTACTGGGTCAGTCCGATGCTGACCGTGACGCCGCTGCCGTCGGACAGCTGGATCTCTTTTTCGATGCGCTGACGAAGGTTTTCCGCCAGGGAGCGGACCTGATCGAAACTGTTTCCGGAAAACACGAGAAGAAACTCTTCTCCTCCCAGGCGAATGAAGGTGTCTCCTTTCCGGATGGTCCGGCGGGTCGCCTCGGCCACTGCCGCGAGCACGCGGTCACCCGACTGATGACCGTCCTGGTCGTTGATGCGCTTGAAGTCGTCGATATCGAAGAGGGCCACGAACAGGGGCACGTCCGGGCGGCGGTCCGTCTGGGCCATCCGGCGTGTCAGCTCCGACAGGCCCGCTTTCCGGAGAAGGGCTCCGGTCAGGTTGTCGAACAGGGCCTCTTTTTTCAGCCGGGTCTGATAGAGATGCACCAGACGGTAATGGTAGCCGGCTAGGGCGACGGAGACGGCGTAGGCGAGGACCGCGCTCAGGAATTCCGAGAAAGGAACGGCCGGTATGCCGTTCAGGACGGGAAAGAGATAATACCCGAGAATGATGATGACGAGGGCCGACGTATTCCATCGCAGGGCTTGATGATATTCCAGGAGAAAAAAGTAGGTCAGGGGGAAGACCGGATACCAGAGGAGCATCAGGACTTCGTTGAAGGTCATCAGGGAACCCATCACCTGCTGGACGAAGATGAGCGCCGAAAACCGGGTCAGAATCCTCCGGTAGTCCTCCCTGTGCCGGTGGAGCTGAAGGAGGAGGACGGGTGCGACCACCGCGAACAGAAGAGCCGGAAAGATCCGGATCAGACCAATTCTTGGAAATTCGATGATCGACATGGAGATGGAGGCGAAGACGCCGACCCAGCCGCCGATAAAAAGATAGCGGACCCTTTCCCGGAGAAATTCCCGGTCTTCTCCGAGTTGGGGAGGAAATCGGATCTCGAAATCGTCTTGTCTCACCATCTCTCCCGGGTCGTTCCATGGAAAGGGCTTATCGGCGAAGAGGTCCTCGCCTGAAAGACAAACTTTTTTGATGAACAGGGTCAAAGTCGGGTCCGTTGCCGGTGTGCGGAGGAAAGGGGGAGCTGTCCTTTCTGGCATCCGGATTCATTGTAGGGAGAACGTTCGGGAGATGCAATGAAGGCTCTGAAAGAAAAAAGACAATGAAGGCTCTGAAAGAAAAAAGAAAGGATCCTGAACGACACGTCTCCGAATGCGGCGTGTAACCGGGGGGTTGAATTTGCTCCCTCCCGTATTGTAAGGTGAAATCATGAGCAGGCGCTTTCCGGTTCTCCCCGATGCTTGCTCGTCACAATCGAAATCCCTTACGTCTGCCGTTTCCCACTGACTTTTGCGCCTCTTTGTCCAGGAACCCTTTTTCGGGCGCGACTCCCTTTCTCTTTTTTCGTCCTCGTTTCCGGTTCAACCAGGAACCGGAGGAGGGCCCTTTCACACTTCGGCGGACCGGATCCAGGGGAAACCTTCACCTTCTTTATTGATCAGGAGGATGCATATGGAAAACTCTTCTCGGAAGCAGGAAACCCTGTCGGAAGCAAAACATCGCGGACGAAGCGCCCTTCTGGACCCTTTGCCGGATCTGACGCACCACGGGGTGGAGCGCTGGAAGGAAAACGTCAAGGAATATTTTCGGGCAGAGTGTCATGACATCCTGTCGGAGGAGGAGGATCCCGAGCTTCGGGCACGGGTCCTCGAGGCAATGAAGGAAGGATTTTCCGAGCTCATCGAAGAGCAGCATGATGTCCCGATCCCGGATTCGGCGGTCGATGAGGCGCATGCGGCCAAAGAACACGCCTTCCGGAAACTTCACACCTCCTGACTCCCGTTCCACCTGGCGGCGGGGTTCTCCCGCCGCCTTTCCATCCTCTTCCCTCAGGGAACATCCTTTCCCGGCGGGGTTTTATGGACCGATTGGCCGGACAAAGCGTTCGAAAAAGAGGACTGGCCCCTGGACCGGAGCAGTTGCCGGGCAGAAGGACCGGTCTTTTCTGCAAAGTCCGGTTATAGTATTTTGATGGAGTCCCTCCGGACCGGAGGGTTGCAGAAAAGAAAACAGGAACGGAAGATCATCCGGAAACGTCCGACAGGGTGAGGATTTTGAGAGTGCCCGAAAAACCCGAGTCTGTCCCCGGGGAATCATTGCCCTGCCGCCCCCTTCTGAAGTGGGCCGGCGGAAAGACCCAGCTTCTGGGGGAAATCCGGGCGAGGATGCCCGCGCGATACCGCCGTTACATCGAGCCCTTCGTGGGCGGGGGGGCCCTGTTCTTCTCGCTCCGGCCCGCAGGCGGGGTGATTGCGGACAAAAATCCCGAACTCATCAACCTCTATCGGGCCGTCTCCAGGGATGTCCGCGGCATTATCCGGCAACTCCGCCAGTACCGGAATGACGAGGAAGAGTTCTACGCCGTCCGCCTCCAGAACTGGCAGGCGATGTCTCCCTCCGAAGCCGCGGCCCGGACACTGTTTCTGAACCGGACCGGTTACAACGGGCTCTATCGGGTGAACCGTGCAGGCCGGTTTAATGTTCCGTTCGGCCGATACAAAAATCCGCTTGTCGTGGATGAGGAGGCGCTTGAAGCGGCAAAAGCCCTGCTGTCCGACACGACGATCCTCTGCGCCGATTTCCGGGAGGTTCTTTCGGACATCGCCCGCCCCGGCGACTTCCTCTTTCTGGATCCCCCCTATCTTCCCGTTTCCCGGTATGCCGATTTTCGCCGGTACACTCCGGACCCTTTCTCTCTGGACGATCATGCCGCCCTGGCAAACGAAATCGAACGTCTTCATGCCCGCGGATGCCACGTGATCCTGACCAACGCGAACCATCCCTTCGTTCACGAGGCCTACCGCGCTTTTACGGTGGAAGTTCTTCCGACGAGGCGATCGATCTCCGCCGTCGGCAAAGGACGATCCGGCGAGGATGTCGTGGTCACCGTCCGCCCAGGGTTGCCGGTCCGGGAATCCCGGAGACCAGGAGAGGTGTCTCCCCAGGTAAAAAAATTTCCGGAAACCCGATGGATGG
>JAMCWZ010000046.1:13119-21792 GCA_023480765.1 Nitrospirota bacterium | reverse complement strand
GTAGGTTGGTTTTGTATCGAGAGCATCTGTTCAAGATAAACAGAATGCACCATTAGAAGAATTCTTTGCTTTACTTTATAATAATCAATAAGAAATCTTGAATTTCTTATTGATGGATTAGGCCAATTCTCCGGATAATACGCCTTCAATCTCCAACGCAAGCATTCGATCAAAAGGGATTTCGACTTTTTCCCCCGAGATTTCTCCAGTCAGGCTCACTGCGTTTGTATCAAGTGGATCCATAATATGGCCTTCGACTGGACAAGCCCCGACGCGAAGTCTGCTGTCACGGAAATTTTTTTTCTGTTTTGAAAAGCATACTGAATTACATCCTTGAAATAACGATGTGACGGATATCCACCCCAAAGACAGAACAATCGCATAATCCCTTCGTCATAGGTACTTGGGGGAGAGCCAAGCAGTCTTGAAAAAATTTTTTCAAGAGTTTCCAAGTCCCCCAAAGCTCTATGAGGATTTTCATTCAATATACAGTAATATCTGGCGATTTCTCCAAGCCGGTAGCTTGATAGCTCCGGTAACATTTTACGGGAAAGAGGCAATGTATCAATGCCCATATTTCCCAACGGGACCCGACTTACCCTCATCAATTCCCTGTTTACCATTCCGATATCGAAAGCCAAGTTATGGGCAACCAATAAAGCTTCCTGAAAATATTTCTTGTTTTCTTCCCAGACATCTTCAAATGTCGGAGCATCTTTCAGCATTGCAGTGCTTATCCCATTGATACGCGTAATATTTTCCGGAACAGTTTCAACACTTTTGATCAAGGTGGAAATCTTGTGAATGGGTTTTCCATTCTCCCAAGTACTAAAACCCAACTCTATAACCCTTGCACGCGAATCCCTTAATAACCCGGTCGTTTCGACATCTATAAATGTGACCTTCAAGACGCTTCCTCTTCAAGAATTCCTGATCCGAGAACCATTTCTTCATCATCATAAAAGACTGCGACTTGTCCAGGAGTCACACCATCATTTGCATGAAATAGCTCGAACCCCAATCCCTCTTTTTCGACGCAAGGAACGGCCTCCATGACAGACCGGAATTTGACGCGAAGCTTCCCCATGATTTTTTTTCTGAATAATGGGCCCATAGGATCTCGAATTCGAAAATACTGATTCATGATATCCGTCTTCGTCCCCATGATAACAACCTTATTTCTTATATCCACTTTTTTAACGTACATTCTTTCTGAATTCGCTACTCCGATACCTTTGCGCTGTCCTTTCGTCAGACCGATTCCGGAAGAAATTTCTCCGATCTCTGTGCCCTTAATGTCTCTGACTTTCCATATTCCCGGTGATGACAGATTCTCTTCGTGCTTTAAAAACGTTGTGACATTTTTTGCGGATAAAAAACAGGCTTCCATGTTTTCTACCATTTCTTCCACCGGGATTTTTTTCCTTCGAGCGTATTCCCGCACTTTTTCTTTCGTCCAGTTCCCTCAGGGGAACAGAACTTTTGTCATAATATTTTCCGGGACCCTCGATAGAAAATACGACTGGTCCTTCTTCTGGTCCAGTCCTTGCGCGATCCCCCAGATTCGATTTCTTGTCGAGTAGTAATTTCGCACATAGTGGCCAGTAGCAACATATGGGAATCCCTGCTTTTCCGCCCACTCGACCAATGTTTTTATTTTTATTTCGGCGTTGCAATCTGTGCACGGATTAGGGGTGAGACCGTTTTTATAGCCTGACTTGAAGACATCCACGATCTTTTCCTGAAATTCCTGTTTCTGATCGATTTTGATGCAAGGAATATGCAGGTATTCTTCACAAAGATACTCTACCATCGGAAGGTGGCAACACGCTCTTTCATACCAAGGTTTTTCTCTGATACCGCCGGTCTTATCCGTAGTTGTTGATTCAGACCAGATTTCCACAATCGCACCATACACGTCAAATCCAGCCTCTTTCAACAATAAAGCCGCTATAGTCGAATCAACCCCTCCACTCATCCCGACAAGAACCTGAGGTTTCATTTTTACGACGTAGTCTCATTGGAAGACAGTTCTTCGTTCGTTGTAAAACCTGTTTCCATACGGCAATTGCCGTTAAATATCACACCCTCTTCTATACTGAGAACAGGAGTTTTGATATCCGCATGGACATTCGAAGGTTTCACAAGTTGTACTGCTTCAGTAGATTCGATTGTTCCAGTAACATTTCCTCCACAGACTACCTTTTGTACTTTGATATCACCCTTGATATTTGCGCCTTCCCCTATGATCAGAACATCTTTGGAAACGATTTCTCCCTCAAGTTTTCCGTCTATCCTTACCGTTCCTTCAAAATGCAAATATCCTTTGAAGTATGTTTCCTTGCCCAAAAAAGCGATAATGTTATTCTGCTTTGTATCACCATGTATCGGCTTCATTCATCTCCTCCGGTCTTGAGCTTCTTGGACACGTCTGAATCGGTAAGTCTTCGCATAAGCTGAGACAAATCCTCTTCGTTTTCAAGTACGATGGCGATTCGAATTTTTTTTCCTGCAAGAGCAAGACTGACCGGCCGCGAGAAAAATTTTGTCAGTTTCTCTTTCCCTTCTTCCGCCCAACTAGGCATTCCCCTTTTTTCTTTTTTATTGGAAAGGCGGTGCTCCAGGTCTCGAACTGACATTTTTTTCTGAACAATTTCATCCGCTATGGAATTTAGTTCCTTTGAATCTTTTACCCCCAATAAAACCTTGGCATGCCCCAAACTGATCACACCTGTTTCAATTTTTTGAATTGTCTCCGGAGAAAGCGTCAGTATTCGAAGAAAATTTGCCACTGTCGATCTTTTCATTCCAAGATTCTGAGCTAATTTTTCTTGGGTCCACATGAATTCTTCAATCAATCGGTTAAAACCTTCAGCAATCTCTATTGGATTCAAGTCTGATCGTTGGAGATTTTCAACAAGAGCCAATTCGAGAAGATCTTTGTCTGAAACTGTACGTTCTATTGCCGGTATTGCTTCCCATGACAGCTTTCTGGCGGCACGCAACCTGCGCTCCCCCGAAATCAGAACATAATCTCCTTCTTCTTGCCCATTTTTTTTACGACTGACGACTATAGGCTGCAATAATCCATGATTTAATAAAGATTGTGCCATCTCCTCGATTTCTTCATCCCGGAATATTTTTCGAGGTTGATAAGGATTAACTCTTATCGAATCGCACGGGATCAGGTAGACCTCATCTTTTTTCTCTGGACCGTCCGATTCAAACAAGGAATCCAGACCTCTTCCCAATCCATGTTTAGCCATATGCTAGGATCTCCCTGGCAAGATGCAGATAGGACTGAGCTCCTCTTGAAAGAGCGTCATGCAACAACACAGGTTTACCGTAACTGGGAGCCTCGCCGAGAGTTACATTTCGAGGAATCACGCTTTTAAATATCAGTTCGGGAAAATGGTTGCGCAAATCTTCCAGAACCTGGTTTGACAATTTGTTCCTCTTGTCATGCATTGTGGGGAGGATACCTTCGACCTCCAAATCAGGATTCCACTGTTTTCTGACTCTTTCAATCGTTTTCAATAAATGAGACAGGCCTTCCAGGGCAAAAAATTCGCACTGCACTGGGATTAGAACGGAGCTTGCGCTAACAAGAGCATTCAGTGTGATGTAACCCAGAGAGGGAGGACAGTCAAGAAAAACATACTGGTATTGATCAAAAAAAGGATGTTTTAACTTGTTTCGAAGCAGTTCCTGAGATCCCTTAACAGTTGCAGCTTCCGACTCAAATCCTGCCATATTCAAGGATCCAGGAAGCACATGCAAATATTTGAGATGTGTCCCAATAACTGTTTCTTCTGTGTTTTTATTTCCTGTCAAAAAATCATAGGCGCTTGGAATCGTTTTCGTAACGGAAACTCCCAATCCACTTGTGGAGTTTCCTTGGGGGTCAAGGTCAATTACGAGGACTTTTTTCTCTTCCACTGCCATCGAGGCGGCCAGATTTATAGTCGTCGTTGTTTTTCCCACTCCGCCCTTCTGGTTCGCCACTGCTACAATTTTAGCCAAGAGTTCCCCCTTTGGGTAAATGTTCCACGTGGAACATTTTAACACTTTCAAACAGTCAGAATACCCTCTGAGACCGTGATAGTAAAAACGGGGTAGAGAGAACAAACCTCCGAATTTATGACATGTTTTTGGATTGGTTGGCAACCAGGAACGAGATCTAATTCCCCAAATTTCCTTATTCGATAGACATCTGACCTATTTTTGGAGGATGAAAGCGCATCCAGAAGCGAGTGCATACTGATGGCTTTCATCCAGATTTCCTGGGAAACAGATTGCCGTTGGACGGATAAAGCCGTTAGAAGATTGTCATAAAGCGTTACATTATCAAGGCTCAGTCTGGATACGACGTACGAAAGAAAAGAGAGTTTTTTTTGTTTTCGTTCGACAAGACGAACTGGAAGGGATGGGTTCAAGATCGCAAAGATAACTCCAGGAGCTCCGTTTCCCGAACCGAAGTCAACGATGGAAGATTTTGACGACGAAAAATCAAAATACGTAGCGGCCAACAGTGCTTCATCTACCAGGTGATGACGAATCTCAACGGGTTCTCTGTAACCCGTTAAACGGACTCGTTGGTTCCAGGAATGGAGGATATCAACGTATTCCGTAAAAAGATCATTTATCCGGCTTTCAAGACAAAATGGAGAAACCCCTCCTGATTCCAGCGGCTTCCTCGTCATGAGATCACCGGCGATGTCGGAGGCTTGTTCTTAGGGATTCGAGAGCTCCAGGAGTCATTCCTCGAATTTTCACTGCCTCCCGAAAAGTGCGAGGGGATGCTTTAACCAGTCGCGAAAAAATCTCCCTGGAAACTCCAGGAGGAGGAGAACTCCAGAAATCAACTGGAATGGGGTAATCCTCTTCCTTTAGATCATGGCCTTTTTTTTCCGAAATTCGAATATACCCTTCATACTTGATTTCCGACTCAAAACCGACGGACCAGCCGTTAGGCCAAGAAGAATATTCCTCAGAAAAAGTTTGATCGAGAACGTCTTCTAAATGAATCTCAGGTTGTTTGAGAAAAGCCAGAAGATTCTTTGCATCTCTTCGAGTGGTCTTGAGTATTTTCTTCAATCGATCATATGATTGCCGTTTCTGTTCAAAAATATTCCATTGCAAATCAGGAATGATACCCAGAGCCCTGGCGATAGGTGTCATACGGTCATCCGCATTATGATGGCGGATAAAAAGCCTGTTTTCCGCCCGGGATGTAAACATCCGATAAGGTTCGTCGACTCCTTGAGAAACCAGATCATCTACCATGACCCCGATATAAGAGATTGTACGGTCCGGAATCCACGGCTGATCCCCCCTAACCATCAACCCCGCATTGATTCCCGCTACAAGCCCCTGTCCGGCTGCTTCTTCATATCCGGTAGTCCCGTTGATCTGACCGGCGAGGAAGACGTTATCCAGATGTGAAACCTTCAGGGAGTGGTCCAGTTGGTCCGGAAAAACAAAATCGTATTCGACAGCATACCCGGGACGAGTGATCTGGGCATTTTCAAGACCAGCAATAGAATGAACGAACGATTCCTGAACATCCACGGGGAGACTTGTCGAAATACCGTTTGGATAAAATTCATCGACACCCAGACCTTCCGGCTCAATAAAAACATGGTGAGTTTCACGATCTGGAAATTTGACAATCTTGTCTTCGATCGACGGACAATATCGCGGTCCAATTCCTTTAATCTTTCCGGAATAAAGGGGAGAGCGGGACAAATTGGACCGGATGATATCAGCTGTATGAATATTCGTGGTTGTCAGATGGCATGGATATTGGTCACCGCCGAAAAAAAGTTGATGTTTCAACGGATCATGCGAAAAAAAACTTGGAGGGGAGTCACCGGGTTGAATTTCCATGCGGGAAAAATCGATTGTTTTGCCGGAAAGTCGAGGAGGGGTTCCGGTTTTAAGGCGGCCAACAGAAAGACCCATTTCACCCTGAAGCCGGGAAGAAAGATGGGAGGCATTTTTTTCCCCGCCCCGCCCGCCATCGACAAGATGATTCCCAACATGTAATTTTCCGGAAAGGAACGTTCCTGACGTCAGAACAAAGGAGTGGGCAAAGACTTCCGTCTCGTCATGCAACAAAATAGAATGCACGTGTGAACCTTTGAGATTCCATCCAACAACTTCTCCTTGCCGGAAAAAGAGATTCGGAAAGCTCTCGAGGTACATACGGGCCTGTTGTCGGTACCTGTAGCGGTCACACTGTACGCGCAAAGCTTGAACAGCATAGCCTTTTCGGGTATTCAACATTTTGAACTGAAGACCGGATGCATCCGCTAATTTGGACATAGCTCCGCCCATGGCTTCAATCTCGGAGACAATATGTCCTTTACCAATCCCTCCCACCGAAGGATTGCAAGACATTTGTCCGATGAGATCAAGATGCATTGTGACCAGCAACGTCTGGAGGCCCATGCGCGAAGACGCACAGGCAGCTTCTATGCCAGCATGCCCTCCTCCGATAATGAGAACATCCCAAATTTTCACAGGACAAGAAACCTTTCTATTTTCCGATGCAAAATGTCTGAAAGACGCGGTCATAGATCATATGATGGGTCACCATTCCCGTGGCCAACTGCATTTCCTGATTATAACGCTCGAGGTCGTGCAACAAAATTTCCCAGGATCGATGATCGAGTAAATCCTTTAAGTTTGCCAGATGTTTCGCCAGTCGCTCGAGGAACAGAAACTGCCTGTGACTGGAAAGAACGCCTTCAGAGCGATCGTCTTTCTCGATCTCCTCCAGGTAATACGTACGAGCCTTTTCTTCCAAAAATTGGTAGAGGCTGGAAATACCTTTGCGCGTGCGAGAAGAAATCTCAAAATCGGACTGCCCTAAAGGCGACGGGCGAACATCACATTTGTTCCAGATCCGGACAAGACCCTCTTTCCGAACTCCCAATATAGAACCCGGATCAGTATTGATATCCGGTGAATTGACCCAAAGAACCAAGGAAACCTTCCGAGCTTCCTCCAAAGCTCGCCGAATCCCCTGTTTTTCAATCTTGTCCCCCGTCTTGCGAATACCAGCTGAGTCAAGAAGGATAATATCACCGTGCTCAGAAGAGATTCTCCCTTCCAGAAGATCTCTCGTTGTACCCGGAATGTCTGACACAAGTGCGCGTGCATCCCCGAGAAGCTTATTGAAAAGGGAAGATTTCCCGGAGTTGACAGGACCCGTTATCAGGACTGAAAAACCGTTCCAACGCTTTTTCGAACGTCTGTAATCATCACGATAACTTCGAATTGTCTTCAAAAGATCCTCTATATGGCGGAAGATAACATCTTTTTCAAGACGTCCGACATCCTCATCCCCATGGTCTAGAACCACATAAAATAACGCCAGCAAGTCCATCCATTTCTGTCTCAATATGGTAAGAGGAGACTGGACCTCACCGGAATATTCTTTAAATCGGGAGCGGTAATCTTCAAAAGACGGAGCTTGTATCAGCCTGTTGAGAGATTCTGCCTTGAGAAGAGATATTTTGTGATGAAGGTAGGCTCGATAGAGAAACTCACCAGGACGCGATTGCCGGGCCCCCAGATGAATGGCATGAGCGATCACTTTACGTAGACTATGAGGGTTCCCGTGAAGTTGCAACTCAAGAACATCTTCCCCTGTAAGACTATGAGGAGACCGGAAATACAGGAGAAGACCATCGTCTATGATACTGCCATCGATGTCCCCCACCCGAATCCGGTAAACCTTACGAGGTTCCGGCTCCTTTAAAGGGGGCACCATCAAGGCTGAAAAGGACGGAAAAAGATCTTTTCCCGAAAGTCGAACGATGCCGACCGGTTGAGAGATCAAACGTGTTGCCGCGGAAACAATCGGGTCCATAATGACCCTCAGTTTAAGCCTTTCTAGCTTTTATCAGATAATTTACAGTCAGATATTGTTGACCAATAGTCAAAACGTTATTAACAAGCCAGTACAGCACAAGACCCGCCGGGAAGTTTAGAAAGAAAAACGTCATCACAACCGGTACAAACATCATGACCTTCTGCTGGACGGGATCGGGTGATGACGGGTTTAACTTGTACTGAAGAATCATAGTTATTCCCATGACGATCGGTAACACATAATAAGGGTCTTTTAGCGACAAGTCATGAATCCAGAAAATAAAGGGTGACTGTCGTAGCTCGACAGTGTTGTTCAGAATATTATATAACGCAACGAAAACAGGGATCTGGACGAGCATAGGAAGACATCCGCCCAACGGGTTGACTCGCCTTTCTTTGTACAACTCCATAAGTGCCTGATTCAGCGCGGCCTTGTCTTCCTTGAATTTAGCCTGAAGCTTTTTAATATCTGGCTGCAAGCTTTGCATTTCATGAATACTCTTGTAACTCATATAGGCCAAGGGAGAGAAGATGATCTTTATCAGAATTGTTACCAGAATAATTGCAACTCCATAGTTATGAACAATTCCTACAAGATAAGACATGAGAAGAAAAATCGGTTTTGCCAAAAAACTGATCAGAAGAATCCGTCCGAACATAAACCAGCCAAAATCAATAGTGTCGATTAAGCCGGCATCCTGTTCCTTTAACAAACTATAACGTTTGGGTTCACCGTATATTTTGAAATCCATCGAATTTTTTGACAACATCTGAAACCAGCTGAGTCAAGAA
>JAMCWZ010000046.1:0-13109 GCA_023480765.1 Nitrospirota bacterium | reverse complement strand
TGTATGAGCCATTTTTTTTGATCTCGACAGATAAATCTGCTGACTTCGGCGCAACATATCCAATGAAATATTTGTCTTCGTTCCCGACCCATTTCATCCCGGTATCAAAGAAAAGAGATCCGTCTTTTTTCATTTCCTGAAATTTTCCGGTGGACTCATAAACGGGACCTTGAAATTCGGTCCCATAAGTCTGTTTTAAGGCAGAAACGCCAAAATTGAGACCGGAACCGAAAACCACGTTTACGTGAGATGGATTGTCCAGATGAGACGATACGAGGTATCCGGCAGGAAGAAAGGAATAATGCAACGTGAGAAACTTCCCGTGGACATTATATCTCTCGACCAGATGTCCTCCAGTGGAAGGAACCTTCACAGCACCCGAATGGCCCGGAGAATTTTCCCATACAATACTTTCAGGTATCAGAGGGACGAGGGTTCCGCTATCCCTTGAAAAAAGGCCCATGCCGGCATAGCCTTTTTGTGTGTCCAGAAGGGAGAGGTGTTCGTGATTTGAGGAATGATGGTAATCAAGAAGTGTCCACTTCCAGATTTGACCGGTCCGCATGGATATCGACCAACGAACGTCTTTATTATTGATAAGAAGGGATTGATCATAAGCATCATTGACCATAGGCAGGGAGAGGGCGGAGACTGTCTGCTTAATGTTCGAGGAAACTTTCTGACGATTTTGTGGACCCCAGAAATAATAGATAATCAGATTGAAGGAGATCACAATCAGAGCGATCGGAAGTAGACGCTTCCACATAATCTCTCGGACCTTTCAGAATTTTGAGAAAATATTAAAATGGTCATGGTGGATCGAATCCACCCGGATGAAAGGGGTGGCATTTCAGAATTCGCTTGACTGAACGGAAAAAAGCGCGGTGAAAAGGATAGTTTAGAAAAGATATCCGGACATACTCAGAGCAGGTAGGTGTAAAACGGCAGGATGGCGGAAGGAATGGTGATATCCATCGCTGATAGGACCTGACTATTGAGGCGACCGGATTTCCCACGCACTAGCCTTCAAAATTCCTTCACGAACGTATCGTTTCAGCTGTTCAAACTCTGAGTTCTTTGCCGGAAATCGGCCTATAATTACCCATAGGCCTGATACGGGATTTCCCGCCAATCGCACAGCCTCCCGCAACCTGCGACGAATTCGGTTACGGTCATGTGCCTTGCCTAGTTTGCGACCAACCAGAAATGAGACCTTCAAATCCTGAGAAGGCTGATAGAAAATGATACATACTGGCAAGGTAATTTTTTGAGCCGGACGGGCAATCAGGTTTTGAATCTGCCCTCTGGTAAGAGGAACCCATTTCAAAACAAAAACCGACTGGTCAAACTGTTAGACGATGTCGACCTTTCGCACGTCGTCTTTTTATAACAGCCCTACCCTGAGGGGTCGACATTCTTTTGAGAAAACCATGAGTGCGCTTACGTCTGAGATTACTGGGCTTGAAAGTTAAAGACATCATAAACTCCAAACATTAAATTTTCTCTCGACAGAACCAGAATACATGAACCAAGCAGTCCTGAAATTGAGTGGACAAAAAAGGGAACTATTCAGATACAACAATGACTTTTGTCGAACACTTCAAGCCCGACTCAAGACGAACTTCAATCTCGAATGTTCCCAACTCTCGAATGGGGATTTCAAGATGGATCTGCTTTCGATCAAGGACGATTCCTGCTTGACCAAAGGCTTCGGCAATATCGTGAGCCGTCACTGAGCCAAAAAGTTTCTGGCCCGAACCAACCTTGACCGGGACGGTCACTTCTGTAGCGGATATCCGACTTGAAATCTCTTCCATTTCTTGACGATGGCGTTCCGCGCGCTCCCGTGCATGTTTCTTCTGAAGTTCGACCAAAGCGATATTCTGGCTGTCCGCTTCAATTCCTTTTTTGAGAGGGATCAAATAATTTCTGGCAAATCCCTTTGAGACCTGGACAAGATCTCCTGCGGATCCAAGCTTCTCAATATTTTCCCTCAAAATTACTGCTACCTTGCTCATGGAGCCTCCTTTTGCATAACCTGCGGAGATTACCAGATCTTAAAAATCCAGTCAACCTGACCCCAAAAATGTGTGATAGCAATATAGAAATGTCCTCATCCAGCAAGATAGAAATGTCCTCCTGAATCTGGCAAGACCTTCTCCGAAGGGAGGGGCGATGGCAGATGGAAAGGACATCCTCGGGATGACGGCGAAGGAACGGAAGCGGTTGCATGTGCTGCGAAGTGTTCTGGAAGGGACTGTGAGCCGGAAAGAGGGGGCGGATCTGCTGGAGATCTCCGAGAGGCAGATGGGGCGTCTGGTGGGACGGGTCCGGAGGGACGGAGACGCGGGCGTGGTCCACCGGGGCCGGGGAAAACCCTCGAACCGGAAAACGCCGCCGGAGGTGCGGAGACAGGTTCTGGAGGCGTACCGGTCGGTCTATGCCGGTTTTGGTCTCACCCTGGCGACGGAGAAGCTGGAAGAGGGGCTGAAGGTGTCGATCTCCCGGGAGACGCTCCGGCAATGGCTGAAGTCAGAAGGAGAGGCCTATCCGACACGGAAGCGGCGAAAGGGCCGCCGATGGCGGGAACGAAGAGCCCACCGGGGCGAGATGGTGCAGATGGACGGGTCCCACCATGCCTGGTTCGAGGAGCGCGGAGAGCGATGCGTATTGATGGCCGTGATCGACGATGCGACCGGGGAGGTCTTCGCCCGCTTTTTCCCCTACGAGGGGACCTGGCCGGCCCTGGAGGTGGTCCGGGAATACCTGGAACGCTACGGGGTTCCGATGGCCGTCTACCTGGACCGCCACGGCGCCTACCAGTCCAAGGCGGCCCCGACGGTCGAGGAGGAGGTCGCGGGAACGCGTCCCATGAGCCAGTTCGAACGGGCGATGGCGGAACTGTCGGTCCGGGTGATCCATGCCCGCTCTCCTCAGGGAAAGGGACGGGTGGAACGGCTGTTCGGAACGCTCCAGGACCGCCTGGTCAAGGAGATGCGCCTGGGGGGGATTGCGAGCCTCGAGGACGGCAACCGGTTTCTGGAGACGTTCCTGCCCTTTTACAACGGGAAGTTTCGTGTCGAACCCGCCCGGTCTTCCGATCTCCATCGGCCAGTTCCGGCGGGCGAAGCCCTGGACCGGATCTTCTGCCGGAAAGAACGCCGGGTCGTGCGAAAGGACCGGACGATCGCCTACGAAGGACAGCGTTACGACATCCCCGCGCTTCTTCCGGGATCTCCCGTTTCCGTCGAGGAATCGGGTTCGGGATCGCTTCGGTTCTTCGACCGACGGGGGGAGAGACTTCCGGTGAAAGAACTGCCAAAGACCAAGACCCCGGAAAAGACGGAGTCCCCCTTCAAAGCTCCTTCCCGGAAGGGCCACCCTCCTTCGGCGGAGCATCCTTGGAAAAAGGCCTTCCTGCCACAAAAGAAAGCCCGAAACAAAGACTCTTCTGTCGGGGAACGATCTTCGTGATCCGCTTTCTCAAAAACAGGACATTTCTATCTTGCTAAAATAAGGACACTTTTAAATTGCTAGGACACCTGACCCCAAAAATGAAGCCAATCATCCCGGAATCCTCCATCGTCACCGTTTGCGTCGATCTGTCCAAGAACACGTTCCACGTAGTGGCCCTTGATGCCGGATGAATCCTCCCATCACATCAAGCCGGCCACGTCGCAAAAAATGATTACAACGATGCGGAGGCCATCGGAGAAGCGTCTCTTTGCCCCAAAACCCCCTCGGTTCCGGTCAAGACGCCCGAGCAGCAGGATCTGTCGTGCTGATCGCCACCCGCCAGGGAATGGTCAAGGAAAGGACGGCTCTAGCCTCCCGGATCCGGGCTTTTCTTCTGGAAAGGGGTTTGCCCTTCCCCCGGGATATCGGCCTTCGACACTCGCCTTTCGGAGGTTCTGGACGACTGGGCCAATACGCTGACCCTTGTCACCCGCACGCTGATCCGGACGCTTCAGGGCGAGATCCGTCATCTTTCGGAAACGATCGAACACTTCGAAATGATGATGAAGACGCTTGAGATAAGGGGATGGGGCGAGCCGGCGTCTTCAGACGATTCCGGACATCGGTCCCTTGGTGTCCGCCTCCCTGGTGGCGGTCATCGGAAACCCGAAACGATTCCGGAACGGACACCATCTGCCGAGAGAGGCCGCATTTGTATTCTTTTTTGGTGCACGGCAGGCGCGAATCATCCACCGTGGTCACGGAATGCGATCCGAGAGGCCGGAAATATTGGCGCGACCGATTCCTCCCATAAGGAGAATCGAGTTCCTGCATGGGTCCGTTGTCAGGAGCTTTACGATGCGTTCTTTGGGAAGAGAATACAAAAGGCAGAACCCCGTCACCGGGGATCTGGAGGGGAGATTTGTGCCAATTCCCAAAAAGGGAGCCGGAATCCCAACCCAGGAGGAAAGTCCACGTGAGTTCTTTAAAGCAACTGGCTCTCGAAGCCGCCGCTGTTTTTGAACTACGAGGACGAAAAGAGGCAAAAAACCTCTTAACGCCCGGCCCGAACCATATCTTCTACTGGGGCCAGGTGATCGAGGCGTATTGTCCCTTTCCCTTGAACCGGAGGTAGCCCGGATTCTCGCCCTTCCGGACTTTCCGGAAGAATGCCTTGAACGCCAGATCGATGCGGACGGACACGTTCTGCAGGGACTGGGAATAAACCTTTTCCAGCGTTGGGCGTCCTTTTTTCAATCCCGGATGAGTCATGCTCTGTTCGTAATCAGAAAGTCCGCCTCCATAGCATTCCCAGGCGTCTTCCGATGCTCCAGAAAAGGAAGGATTGTAAGGCTACCGGCATTCTTCCAGTTGCTGGTTCAGAAGGGTTTCCCGTTTGCGAGTCGGATACAGACGATACTGGAGTGTTTTCAGTATGATGCATTGTTCTGCGCAAGAAAATATGGAAAGTCAACGACGCGCCTTTTATCTCCGGCCTGCACTCCGGAGTTTTACGGCGCTTCTCGATAAAGCTATCTTTGTGAGCGTATAATTCCCTCTATGAAGAGAACGGCTTCTCTCAAATTGCACCCTGCGGCGGAACAGATTATGATTTTGCTCGTGCTATCTGCAGCTCTCTCCGAAGCCTGCAGAGCAGTGGTGCCATTTTCGCGGGGCATCGCTGTCGGAACCGCGTCGCACTGCACCATCTGGCCTATTCCGCCATTCGGGAGCAGTTTTTGGCACCGGGCAGACAGATGATCTCTCATACCGTCCATCATATTGCCAGCGCCTGTAAAGCGTTCAGGACCAACGACACCGGCAAGGACAACCCTGTTCCGGCGATTTTTTCATCGCGCGACCATCGACCTGTACACGCGGGGGGACCGGCATTTCTCTGCCCCGCCCTGGATGGCCGGGAGGACGTCGTGCCGTTCGTCTTCAGCAACCGTCAGGCGAATCAGCCGACATGTGGCAAGCCCAGAGAAGCGGAACTGCTTTGCCGCAAGGGGCGACGGTTTTTCGACCCCGTCCGGGATGTCCCGGGGATCGGCGACAGAGAAAACAATCTCGCCGCCACGAGCAAGGGCAAGGTCTTTGGCGGCGAAAAATTGCGGCTTGAACCCGACCGCCACCTTGCTCATCGCCGCCGTCTCCAATTCAGCGGTCGACTCGCTGCCACGCGGCAGCCTATCGGTCCTGCAAAGGCTGCTGTAACCCAGCCTGTAGTCGCAATTACGGGCTCCGTGCTGTAGCCGAAAGTCCCGACCTTTAGGCCGGGGTTGTTTACATCTCCTCAATTCACTCACCTGTTCCCATGATGGCCCGGAGGTGTTGATGCCCGCCTGTCCCGTCTGTCTTTCCGGAACGTCCGGTTTCCTGATCCGATCCGACACCCCGTTCAGGAGAGAAATTCTTGGAATCGGAAAAAATGACAATCTTCTTGCGACCCGAAACAGACCTGTCGTTCTCTGGAATGATCTCACCGTCTGGATCGAAGAAGGGCATTTTTACGGAATGATCGAGTTCTGGGATCGTTATTGCTCTCCAGAACGCTGGCAATTCTACCGACTCGAACGCCAACAGTCACTCCCGTCCTCGCTTCCGGATCCGGTCGACTGGAGATGGATCGTCGACCACAGGCCACTTGTCTGGATCGACACCCTCATCGAACAGGGGGCCATACGAATGTTTCGGCAACCCATCGTCGAACTGGGAAAAAATGACGGTTCCCGGATCATCGGGTACGAGCTCCTCGCCCGTGGGGAAGAAAACACCGGAGAGATCATTCCCCCTCTCGTCCTGATCCAGGAGGCCCGCTCCCAAAACCGGCTCTTCCATCTCGACCGGGCCTGCCGGATCAGCGCCATTCGCACTGTGACGAACCGCCCGGAAAACGTCGTCTATTTTATCAATTTCATCCCCAGCGTCATCTACGTTGCCGAACATTGCCTGGAAACCACGATGGCGGCGATTCGGGATTCTACCCTGACACCGGACCAGATCGTGTTCGAAGTCACCGAATCCGAATTCGTGGAAGACCCCGAACACCTGAAGTCCATTTTGACATATTACCGGAAAAACGGCTTTCGCTACGCCCTCGACGATGTCGGAGAGGGATACAACACAATCGAACGAATGCGTTTTCTGGAACCCGATATCGTCAAGCTCGACCGGAAATGGGTTTCAGGCGTCCACAACCACCCGGACAGGCAGGACAAAGCCAAGGAAGTGTTCGACGCGGCACGGGAAACGGGAGCCACCTGTCTCGCGGAAGGGGTGGAAGACCCCGAGGAAGCGCTCGTCCTGAAACAGATTGGCTATTCCTGGCAACAGGGATATCTTTATGGAAAACCGGCGCCATTCCCGGACCGACAATAATTCGACAATAACCTTTTGCCTCTTTCGGTAAACGCAAGACTGAAAAATCCAGTCCTCCAGGTTCAGAGTTTCTTGCGTATTCCTGAAGAATGAACGTTTCAGGCAAAATTAGAAATCGGACCCGACAAAGAAATGCCGAAAGGTCCGATGAAAGGGATCAGGATACCTTGAAAAAAAACCGCCGCATCGTTTTCCTTTTGTTGGGGATTTTTCTCTCCCTCTCTCTCAGTCTTCCCGCAAACGTCCGCGCTGGACTCGACGGGAACCGGACACAGATCCGTGAAGACGCCCAAAAACTGGGGCTCGTCCCCGGTCCCGCCAGCACTCAAAACGGATACTCGACCGTCACGCTGTCCCTTCCGGCCACCTCCCCACAGTCCATGGGGGGACGGAAGACCTTGACCGTCCGGGAGTTCTCAGACGCTGGCGGAACGATCTTCGCCATCGCCTGGGAAGGCTCCCTTCCTCCAGATCTGTCGGTCCTTCTGGGAGACCGGTTCTCGAGCGTTCCCAAGAAAAACAGCTCCCCTTACCGGCATCAACTGTTCGTCCGGACTCCGGACCTGAGGGTTCGTGTGATCGGAACGGCACGATTCCGGGCGGGGAAAGCCTGGATTCCTTCCAGACTTCCTCCCGGCTTCAATCCGGACCAGATTCGGGTTCAGGCACCGTGAAACCGTGACCCCATGAAAGGGATGAATCTCTGGAATATCGGCCGGACTCTCTTCCTTTTTTCCGGTCTCCTCTTCCAGTCCGGCTGCGGAGGGGGAGGCCCGTCGTCTTCCGCCCCGGAAGTGGTCTGTAACGGAGATACGCGGTCCACAAACGAAATGCCGTCCGCAGCCCAGCTGACCGTCTACCAGTCCACCTGCCAGGGGGCAGTCAACGAACCGGTCGTCACCCTCACCATCTGCGTCCCCAACTCCACCAACTGCGAGAACGTTTCCAACATCCTGGTCGACCTCGGATCGACGGGGCTCCGTCTGTCCCACACCCTGGCCATCAGCTCCAGTCTCCCCCAGGAATCCGAAAATGGGGGGCTGATTACCGAATGCTATGGGTTTGTGAGCGGCTACAATTACGGACCGGTCGTCACCGCCTCCGTCACGCTGGGCAACCAGTCCGTGACGGTTCCCGTCCAGATCTCGAACTCGTCCTTGTCCGCCCCGTCCTCCTGCACGACAAGCAGCACGGGCAATATTCCTTCCGCCCCCTTCGAACCCTACATCAACGGCATCCTGGGCCTTCTCTTTCCACAAGACGATTCCCTGGATGGTCAGTATTACGAGGGCGGGTCCGGACCCACGACCATTTCTTCTTCCTTGGAAGTCCAGAATCCGGTGTTTCTTCTGCCTACCTCCGAAAACAACGGAGTGCTGCTCTCCGGATTCCCGACGGTCTCCACGACGCAGGGAGACCCGACGGTCTCCGGCCTTCTGACGTTCGGCACGGGAACCGCTTCAGGGCTCACCCAACTCACAACCAACAGCTCCGCAATCATCACGGCAAGTTACAACGGACAAACACTGAAAGCCTTCTTCGACACCGGCTCCAATGGCTGGTTCATCGAAAATCCGAACATCCCGACATGCACCTCCTCTTCCCTGCAAGGATTTTTTTGCGGCACGGCGACAACCCAGTCCGCCACCCTGACCGGAACCAACGGAAGCAGCGTAAAATTGAACTTTTCCATCGAAAACGCCCAGACTCTCTTCAACACTGGAAATCAGGATTTTTCATCTCTGGGAGGACCACTTTCCAACATTTTCGACGCAGGATTTCCCGCCTTTCTCTATGGAAAAACGATCGGTGTCGGATGGGATACTCTGACAGTCAATTCGACCGATGAAGGATATTTTCTTTACGGGAATTAGGACCGGACCTTGTCTCGTGAGCGAGGACATTCCTGGGCCTAAACCGCCTTCCCCGCTTTCATCGCATCGGCTACCTCGACCAGTCTCCCGGTCTTCACGTCGTAATAAAACCCGAAGATGGGAATCCTCCCCGGCACGAGCGGGTGTCTGCGGATCCTCCTCACGTCTTCCGTCACGCTTCCTTCCAGGTCCTTGAACGACAGGAAGTTGACATATTTGCCTTCGTCCGAGCCCGGACCCTTTCCGACATCCTCCCATCCCTTGGGGGTCAGCCTGGCCGTCTCGAGGCTTTTCGAGAGCAATCCCCGCATGACACCATCGTCGAACAGCAGCATGCCGCAGTCCGAATGATGGATGACGAACCATTCCTTCGTTCCCAGAAGCTTGTAGGAGATGACGAGACTCCGGACGGCATCGTCGCTGGCCCGTCCCCCGGCGTTCCGGATGACGTGCGCGTCCCCTTCGGACAAACCCGCCATTTTTGCCGGATCGATCCGGGCGTCCATGCAGGTCAAAATCGCGAACTGCCGTTTGGGGGGAAGGGCGAGTTTCCCTTTTTCCCCGAACCCCTCGACATACCTCTTGTTCGCGGACAAAACTTCTTCCAGAATCTGGCTCATCTGTTCCTCCTGCTCTTCATACCCGTGATCCGGCCTCGGAGACAACGAAGCCATCAAATTGCCGAACGATCCTCTCCCGAAGAAAGTGCCGCTTCGAACGCTTTCAATAACCTCCCGTCCCTCCTCCGCCACCTCCTCCGGAAGAGTGACAAGCCGCTAATAAAATAAGCACAAAATATGGACTTTTTCTCAAAAAACACAAACTGATACGCCGCAAAATGTCTCTCATTTTTTCCTCCTTCAGTCATCTGCGAACTCTGTGGCATCAATCCTTTCTATTAGTTTACCACCTGAGAATACAGAACAGTTTCCAGTGGATTCTTGAGAGCTTTCACGGTAGAATCAGGCCCATCTTCATGAAAGATTAAAGAATCCCCCTCCCTTGAACAGAAATCGATCGAAAGGTCATGGATGTGGAACATAACCATACGGCTGAAACAAAGAACCCCGGGGACATCGCACGGCTGACCCTTCAGGATCTCGCGCGGGAAAAAAAGCCGCCGACCCCCTTCAACTATGCCAGGATCTATGCGCGTCATACGGATCTCCGCTCCGACGGTCTCCTGGAAAAGATTTTTGATCTCGTCGCGATTTTTTCGCAAATAGACGAAGACGAATGGACCGGCAAACAGGTGGAAGATCTCCGGGGCCTTCTTCCCCGGACGATCTTCCTGACCGAAAACGGGGTCGATGTCTCGATGGACCGGATCCTGGACGAAACGATCGCCCGAAACAAGACCCTCTCCCACGAAATCCACCTGCGGAAACACGAAATCAACCACACTGTCAACCAATTGAACGAAATCATCACCCAGGCCCATCTGTTGATCAACCAGACATCCGTCCGTCTGGAAAGTAGCCTCGAACGCTTCAAAACCGTTAAAAGTCTGGAAGAGGCGCGCCCGATCTTTCTCGATATCGTCCAGCAGTCCCGGACTCTGCTCGACCGGTTCCGGAACATCGGTGAAGAGTTTCAGGAAGCCCACAAGCGCCTGATGAGTTCCAGCATCGAGGCGAGCCTCGATCCTCTGACCGGAACCCTGAACCGGCGTGGATTCCAGAAGAGGATGCACGCTTCGATCGGACTGGACATCGTCCTTTTGATCTTCGACCTGGACCATTTCAAACAATTGAACGATCGCCAGGGCCATCATCAGGGAGATCTCGTCCTCGAGCGGATCGCCGGCGTCATAAACAGTCTCCTTGACGGGAAGAACGCCGTCTTTTCACGGTGGGGAGGGGATGAGTTTCTGGTGATGTTTCCGCGGAAGACTCTGGATGAAATCGTGGCCGTCGCGGAGGAGATCCGATGCCGCATCGAACAGGAGGGGATCGGCGTACGGCCCGAAGCGGACACTCCCGACCAGGGAATGACCATCAGCATCGGGATCTCGGCCGGACACCTGTCCTCCGAAGACCTTTTCGACGAGTTCTACAATCTTGCCGATCAGGCTCTCTATCTGGCCAAAAAAGAAGGGCGAAACCGCACCCGGGCGATCCACCTCGACGACACGCATTAGAGACTGTCAGAGGCAAGGACGCTTTGTCCCGAACCTGTCTTTCCGGACAGAGAACCGCCCGGCTCCAGTTTCCTGACCAGGGGAGGACGGGATGCGACGAAGGATAAAAACGGTGGTTCTCATGCTCGGACTGATGCTGGCCGGATGCGGTCACCACAGAGAAAAACCCGTCAGTTATTATCCGCCGGCGCAGGAAATCTTTGCGGGTGAGACCGGTCAGCTCTTCGATCCGGACGACGAGCGGGTCCCGATTCTTCTGGGCCGATCCGTCGGAAGCCTGTCCGCGGGATGGACAGCCTATGTCGCCGGAAGAAATGATCTGGTGCAGCCTCTCGAAAAACAGGGAAAGATCCGGTGGACCAAAGCGGGAACGACGGTTCGGGTCATCACCGTCGACGACCGGCTGGGTCAGTTTTTCCTTCTGGTCCGGGAAGGGGTCCATCCGGAACCGTCGCCCGGTCTTCTCGAGAAACCCGTCGGATGGTGGACCGACGCCCGAAACTTCCGGATTACCGTCGGACCGGCCGCCTCTTCGGGAAAGGAAACCCTCTCTCAGGGAGGAAAGAAAGAATGAACCGAAAAATCCTCTGTCTGAAAGACGGGCCACTGGAAGTGCGGGGACCGGTCCGGATCGAAGACGCCGAAGGCAACATCACGGAAACGGAAGGGATGGCCCACCATCTCTGCCGGTGCGGAGCATCCCTGATCAAGCCTTTCTGCGACGGATCCCACGAATCTTCCGGTTTCCAGTCGGAATAGCCCTCTAGATCCGGACGGCCAGTCGGGCGCTCTCCCGAAACAGATGCGCCGGGAGGGGGTACTCCAGTTCCCACACCACGCTCATCGGACGGCTGCCCTGGTGAGACCGGTAGAAGACGTGGCCGACGAATACATAGGGTTCCGATCCGCCAAAGGGACGGTCTGCCGTTTTTTTGTTTTTCCGGATGAACAGCAGAATGCGGTTTCCAGTCCGTCGGTGATAGATATAGCGTTGTCCAGTCGGGGAACTCTCGCTGGTCGTGCTCTGGGATTGCCAATGGAAAAGGCGATCCGAAAGGGCGTAATCTTCGTACATGGTCGACGGTGAGTATTCTTTTTCGGATTTGTCGAGCGTCACGAACAAAAGATCGGTTTTCGCGTCCGGCACATACCGGACGCCTTCCCGAACTTCGACGGACCGGTCAAAACCAAACAGACCGACCGCCGCCAGAACTTCATCCCTGGTATAGGCACCGTGGATTTCGAGCGGAATGTCGCTTGTCCTCTCTCCCTGAAACACCGGATAAAGAGCCCGGTCTTTCGAAAGTTCCAGCATTTGCCTCAGCTCATCGCACAAGACAGGATTGTCCCGAAGTTTTTTCACCGTCTCCCGGATCCGGCGAAATCCCATTTTTTCAGGGGGTTTTCCCCACAAACTGTAATGGGCCATCAGAAAAAATCTTTCGGAGAATTCTCTCTCCAGGCTTTCGACCTCTTCCTCTCCGGACATCCGCAAGAGAAGAGCCGGATACCGCCCTCCGGAAAGATGCAGCATGCGTCCTATTCCACGGGTGAGAACCGATTCGTCGGGATCGGAAAAATCAGGCAAGACTTCCGCTTGTACGAGCAATCTCTTCCATCCCGTGTAATCGCTACCCTCTTTCCGGTAAATAGCCGACAAAGGCGGGTGAAACGCTTCGACAAACTCCTTGAGGCGAGGAGGGCGCTCCAGATCCCGGGCCATTCCCCGAATCCGCTCGAGTAAAGTGCTGCGACGGATGTTGAGAGACTGCCGGATGTTTTCCAGCACGTGTTCCCGGGCCACCCTCTCGATCTGGATCACGCATCCCGCCGGCAAGCGGGGAAACCCGTCCATCATTTCGTTTTGGATCCGGTTGACCGGTTTTCCGGACAACGCCGACAATCGGGAAGCGAAATCGAATTTTCCGTGCATGTGGCCGATGAAATCGAGCACGGTGAGATGGGTCTTCCCGCGCGCATGCCGGAGACCACGTCCGAGTTGCTGGAGAAAAACGGTCAGACTTTCCGTCGGACGGAGAAAAAGCACCGTATCGACCACCGGAATATCGACCCCTTCATTGTAGAGGTCCACGACGAAGACAAATTTCAGGGACCCGGTGGATAGACGGGTTTTGACCGAATCCCGGAGATCTCCGGGAGATTCTGACGACAGGGCCACAGACGGAATCCCCGCCCGGTTGAACAGGTCGCTCATTTCTTCCGCGTGGCGCACCGCGACACAAAACCCGATACCCCGG
>JAMCWZ010000001.1 GCA_023480765.1 Nitrospirota bacterium | reverse complement strand
CTTTTTTCACATCTCTTTCGTCCGCTACTCCCAGGTGATGGTGCCAGTGGACATTCTCTCGGGAGTTTCAACCCTGCTGGTTCTCTGGCTTTACTACAGGCGCCACCTTCCGGAATCCTATAATTTGTCTCTCCTGGAATCCCCCCGGCACGCTATCCGGGATCCGGTCGTCTTCCGATGGGGATTCGCCCTCCTCTTCCTTCTCCTGATCGTCTATTTCGTGAGTGCACCTCTTGGAATCCCGGTCTCTCTTGTGACCTCATCGGCAGCCATCCTCCTCCTCCTGATCGCGGCCCGCGCATACACCGGGGGAAAAGGGCGGCTCATTCCCATCATCCCTGTTTTGAAGGGCGCCCCCTGGCAAATCGTCCTCTTCAGCATGGGGATGTACCTGGTCGTCTATGGCCTGAAAAACGCCAACCTGACGGCTTTTCTCTCAACTCTTCTCGCAGACCTTGCCTCCCATGGTCTCTGGGTCGCGACTATCGGCACCGGATTCCTGTCTGCTCTCCTGTCCTCCGTCATGAACAACCTGCCATCGGTTCTGATCGGGGCCTTGTCCATCCAGGGAGCCGGCTCCTTTCCGGACGGCATTCGCGAATCCATGATCTATGCGAATGTCATCGGGTGTGATCTGGGCCCGAAGTTTACCCCCATTGGAAGCCTGGCCACTCTTCTCTGGCTGCATGTTCTGGAAAAGAAGGGAGAACATATCGGGTGGGGTCTCTATATGCGCGTGGGAATTGTCCTCACCGTCCCGGTCCTTCTTGCAACCCTTGCGGGTCTGGCCGGCTGGATCGGCTTTCTGGGCCACATCCGTCACTGACTTTCTCTTTATCACTCCTTCGGGAAGTGACGTCGTTAGTCTGACGCTCTCGCCCGGAATCTCCGCGTCCGGACGAAGGGGTATAGTGTAATTATCCCCCCAATCCGGTCATTCACCGTGGACAGGACACGCTCTCTCGGCCTGAATGGCGGGAGCGCGAAAAGTGAAGGCCGGTCCTCAAAGAAGGAGATCGTCATGAAGATAAAAATTCTGGCTTTCACAGCCCTCGTGCTCCTGGGAACATCCCTTTCCGGTCCGGCCCCGGCCTTCAGCGCGCCGGAAAAGCTGACCCTTCGCCTGGGAGGGCAGTACTGCAATTTCTACCTGGACGACGTCACGAAAGCCCTGATGGGTGTCCCGGGAGTGCAGCATGTCGCCTACAACAAAACCCAGGATCAGGTGACGGTTCAGGGCAATGGGGACAAACTCAAGGAATCCGAGGTGATCCAGGCCATTAATGGCGTCAAGGGATCTTCCTGGTATTGCGAAGCCCATCGGATGCCCTAGACATTTCTCCGGTGTCCGGATCCTCTGGCATCATGCTGGACTGGACCTTACCGGAAGGAAAGCACTCTCCTGTTCGCCACAGAGAGGAAACCGGATGTGCTACACTTCTCGGGGAGCCGTTCCATCGTTTTTCGAGCGTCTCCCCGGACACTTCCCGACCGCTCTTCTCCGGCTTTCCGAATAACCCGCGAAGGAGGGAAATCTCATGCCGATCCATCCACCCGGAAGACCATTTTTCCGGTTCAGCGGAAAACTCCGCGTCTTTACCATGTTTGCCGTTGTCTTTTCTGTTTTTTCAGGATGCGCGCTGTTTGATTCGCCACCTTTCCCCAAACAGGAAGTCCGATGGGCCGATCGGCAGATTCTTTTCCGTGACATCGCCCATCACCCGGAATCCCTCCAGGGACAGCATGTCATTCTGGGCGGAAAAATTCTGAACATTACCCGGAAGGGCATGGTCAGTACGATCATCGTGAAAGAGTATCCGTTGGGGAAAGAGCTCCATCCCGATACGGAAAAGCCTTCCATGGGAATTTTCGAGATCGTGACCGACGAATTCCTTCCCGCCGACCGCTACAAACCGGGACATAAGGTGGAAGTCATCGGAACTGTCATCGGACCGACGGACCTGAAGACAGCGGGAGGGCGGCGAGTTCGCATTCCCGTCATCCGGGGACGCCATCTCCATGCCCAGGCTCCTGCCCCCCCTCCCATGCCCATGGACATGATGGATCCGGGATTCATGGACCCGGGATTTATGGGGCCCGGATTTTTTGGCCCCGGCATGATGATGCCCGGCTTCTTCTGACATTCCCCCTGTCTCTTGCCGCCCGGAAAAATGGAGAAGGCGTATTCCTGTTTTTCCGGGCTTTTCTCCCGACGAGACAAAGACTCATTGATCAACGGGGCTTCTCCGGCGATAATAAAAAAATGTCCCGGATCATCCGTGTGACTTCAGTCCGTCGCACAGATGTCCGATATCGCATTCATTCTTTCAAGAATACCAACGACCCTGAACCTGAAAGGACGTGTCCCTCATGTCTGCAGCACCGGCCAGAAAAAATTCCCTGCTTTCCCGTTGGCCTCTCATTCTGGTTCTGTTCATCCTGACCGTTTTCTTCGTCTATGTCAGCCGGCAGAAAAATCCGTCGAACCCCCAGAACACTGTTTCCTCATCCGCCGCCACCAGTCCTGCCACAACACCTGTTTCTGCCGCGACAGACGCAACCCATCCGGGAATGTTCTATCCATCTCAGGGACACGATCACTGGGACCTTGCCCGTCTCCAGAAGTTTCAGTACAACTCGAATCCGCCCACGTCGGGACCGCACATGGAACAGTTTATCGACAGCTACACCCCCTCTTCACCGCTGCCGGCCTACATCCAGGTCCATCTTCTGGAGCACGGAAACGTTTTGATCCAGTACAACTGCACCTGCCCCCATACCGTCGAGGCGCTCAAAAAGATCGCGTCCTCCTTCGACACCTACTCCCCTTCACTGGGGCTCGAGGAAGGGAAAGCGGTGATCGTGGCACCCAATCCTTCGCTTCCTCATCGGATCGTTCTGACGGCATGGACAAGACTTCTCGGCATGGACACCCTCGACGAGAAAGCCGCAGGACAGTTTATCTCCACCTGGCTGGGCAACGCTCAAAACACACGCCAGTAGGAACTCTCTCTTTATCTTCCGGGATCAAAGGGCCACACGGGACATTGTCTGCACCCGTTTTTTCCAAATCCGCCCGCCGGATTGTCCTCTGGCAAAACATCGGGAGGCCCCTGAATCATGTTTCTCGTTCGCATCGCAATCAAGCGTCCCTATACCATCTTTGTGATGGCGGCCATCATTCTCATCATGGGGATCATCTCCTTCAACCGGATGATCCTGGACATCTTTCCCTCCATCGATATTCCCGTCGTCAATGTTGTCTGGAACTATCCGGGACTGTCCGCCCTGGATATGGAAGAACGGATCGTCCTGATCGCGGAGAGGGCCTACTCGACGACCGTGAACGGCATCAGCCGCATCGAAAGCGAATCGATCAACGGAACGGGACTGATCAAGATCTATTTTCACCAGAATGAAAGTCTGGGAGCGGCCATCGCACAGATCAGCGCGGTCAGCGAAACCCTGCTGCGCATCGCACCTCCCGGAACGATGCCCCCCAACATCATCCAGTACAACGCCTCCAACGTCCCCGTCGTCCAGATGGAAGTCCAGGGACACAAATATTCGGAACAGCAACTTTTTGACTATGGTCTGAATTTCATCCGGATGGGGCTTTTCACCATTCCCGGACTGTCGACCCCGGCTCCTTTCGGAGGCAAAATCCGCCAGGTGATGGTGGATGTCTACCCGGACAAGCTTGCGGGATATGGTCTGTCCCCGAACGACATCGTCAACACGCTGATCCGTTCGAACATCATCGTGCCAGGGGGCACCGCAAAGATCGGAGACCTGGAGATGAACGTCCAGATCAACGGAAGCCCCTCCACCCTCGCCGGTCTCGGCCGTCTTCCGGTCAAGGCCGTGAACGGCACAGTCGTCCGGCTCCGGGATGTTGCGCGGGTGCATGACGGCTATGCAGTCCAGGAGAATATCGTCCGCGTCAACGGCCACCGTTCAACCTACCTGGCCATATACCGGCACGCAGGTGCGTCGACTCTGAAAGTCGTCGAAGCCGTGCGCCATGCCATTCCCAGGATCGAATCCATTCTTCCCCCGGGGATCCATCTGAAACTCTTTTTTGACCAGTCGGTTTTTGTCAAGAACGCTCTTCTGGATGTTCTGCAGGAAGGATTGATCGGAACGGTCCTGGTGGGACTCATGATTTTCCTTTTTCTGGGAGATTTTCGCTCCACCCTGATTATTCTGCTCTCCATTCCTCTGTCCGTTCTGAGCGCCATCTTTTTTTTGAAGTACTTTCACCAGACCCTGAACATCATGACCCTGGGAGGACTCGCCCTGGCCATCGGAATGCTGGTGGATGACGCCACGGTCGCCATCGAGAATATCGAGCGAAACCGGGCCCTTTCCCCGGATCCGCTCCGGGCGGTCTGGGACGGGGCCAATCAGGTCGCACTTCCGGCCTTCGTCGGCACCTCGGCGATCCTGATCGTCTTTTTCCCGGTCATCCTGCTCAAGGGCGTGTCCCAGTTTCTTTTTACGCCGATGGCCCTGGCAGTCGTTTTTTCGATGCTCGCCAGCTACTTCCTTTCCCGGACGCTGGTCGTGACACTTTCGATGCTCCTGCATCAGGGGAGACCTTCCCCCTCGCTTGCCGGGGCCCCGCATCCGGGCGAACACGGAGGAGAAAAAGACACTCTTTTCCAGCGGTTTTTTGAAAAAAATCCGGA
>JAMCWZ010000069.1 GCA_023480765.1 Nitrospirota bacterium | reverse complement strand
CAGGCCTTCGGATGGACAATTCTCTGGTCCTGGCCCGGAGGGACAATTCTTCTCCTGGCTCTGGCTCTCCTCGTCGTCTCCACTCTCGCGAGCCTCCTTCCCTCCCTGATCCTCGGCCGGAGAAACGGTCTCAACAGGGGAACGCCCAATGAATGACGTCCAAAAACCTGTTCTTTTTCGACGGATATGGACGGTCCTGGTGATCGGTTTTCTCTTTTCCGCATCCGTCGTTTCTCCCGCGCAGGCCACTGAAAACGATTCGCCGGAAGGGGTTTTCCGGAACCATGGCTCCTATCCGATCGAATGGTGGTATCTGACCGGACGGATTCGGATCCCGGGACATCCGAGGCGGGATGGATTCGAGGGAACATTCTTCCGGTTCAACACTTCCTGGCAGCATCCTGCCGGACGTCCCCCCTCCCCCTGGGAGCCGTCCCGGGTCCTGTCGTTTCACGGTGCCTACTCCGATACCCTCCACCACCGCTTTCGGTCAACCGAGCTCCTGTCCCGGACCTTTCGCCGGGCGGTTTCCCTTCGCAAGAAACCCTTCCGAATCCGTTTCGGGGAAAACTTTCTGGAAGTTCTCCCGGATCCGGGACATTCCGGAGAGATTCGTCTTCATCTTTTCGAGCAGGTCGGCTGGCGTCTCGTGGATGTGACCCTGAAAGGAAAAGGTTCCCCTCTCGAGGAAGGACCCGGAGGGCGACTCGTCACCGGACCGGGGCCCGGCGACTGGGCCTGGTATTTGTCTTATCCGGAGTTGTCCCTGAAGGGAAAGGTCGGCCGCATCCAGTCCGATGGACAGGTGCACTGGACCCCGGTCACCGGCGTCGCCTGGTTCGATCACGAATGGACCGGAGCCCTGCTTGGGAAAGGGCAGACCGGATGGATCTGGCTTGGAGCGCGGCTCTCCGGAAAAGGCGATCTCATGGCCTTTCAGATGCAGAAAAAAGACCGGCCGGACCGTTTTCAGGGAGGAACCTACCGGATGACCGTTCACAGCGGAAACCGGACAGTGTGGCTCTCTCCTTCCGATCTGACATTTCATGTCCTCTCCTACTGGAAAAGTCCCCGGACGGGAATTTGTTACCCTTCCCGCCTGAAGCTGGACGTGAAGTCCCTCAACACCTCCTGGCGCATTGACCCTGTGATGAAGGATCAGGAACTCACGGGGAGACCCGATTACTGGGAGGGAGCGGTCAGCCTCCGGGATTCGGCCTCGGGAGAACGGGAGGGAGAAGGGTATCTTGAACTGACCGGATTTCCTGTTTCGAAAGGACCCTGCCCCTAGTGCCAGCGGATTTTTGCTGCCAGAAGGGCCGCGGAAAGCAGGAATGTCATCGCGTTATAAAAAATGACTGGCGGAGAGTGTACAATCCATCCATAGACGAGCCATAGAAAAACCCCCAGGGTGAAAAGCCCGTACATGGAAACCGACAGGCTCCGGGTGTCGCGGGTTTTCAGGACCTTGACGATCTGCGGGAGAAAAGACACCGTGGTCAGGGCTCCCGCCAGAAATCCGATCATGTTGGCCGGATCGATGCCATGGAAAAATGTCATGGGAGGGAATCGAGAAAGGATGGGCGTTTTATATTCAAAAGGACGACAGACCGGATGATCCTCGTGGGGGTCCATCCCTTTCTGGTCCACCTGCTGATTGCGGGATGCATTCTTTACCTTCTGGCTCGCGGCCCCGGGAGGACCCGGGTGGCCTTTTCGGAGATCCTGCCTTCCCTCTCCGCGTTCCTCACAATCCTGATTCCTCTTGTTCTCCTCGCCGGTCTTACCGCACGACACCGGGTGCTCAGTCAAATCCCGTCCGAGGAACCAGCCATCCGGCTACATCTTTGGGTCGGCTCTCTGATGGCCCTGGTCTGGTGGCCCTTCCTCCGGAAAAGCGCCCGACAGGGAAAAATTCCCGGGCCCTCCCTGCCTCCCGCCGCCGGGGCGTTTCTTGTCATTGTTCTGGTGGTGGCCGCAGCCCTTGGAGGATGGCTTGTTTATGGTCCGCATGCCATTCCTTTTCCGCTCAGATGAAAAACATGGGGCGTGTTTCACTCCGGTCCTTCCCCGCGGCTTCGACGAAAGCATCCAGAGTAAACCGGTCCAGAACGCCGACAAGACCGTCCCGGATATCCGAATACAGCGTCTGAATCGCGGGACCGGGGGGAGTGGCAGGGTCGAAAAAGACGATCTCTCCTTCCACCATGGCCAGAAGCCGATAGAGGGAGATGTCCTCCGGGCGCTGTCCCAGACAGTACTTTCCCCTCGGTCCCCGGGTGCTTTCGACGATGCCCCCCTTGACCAGGATGGCAAGGATTTGTTTGAGAAAAGGCTTTGGTATCTGTCCCCGTGTCGCAATCTGCGTTCCGGACAACCCCGCATCGCCGACTAGCGCCAATTCAATCAGGGCGCGCACGGCATATTCAACACGCTGGGACAAGCGGCAAGCCATACCGGACCTCCTTTCCCTGTATTTTCCCGACGACGTCAGGAATGGAAGCGCCTCAACTCCCGTTCAAGCTCGCGGGCCATGTCGAGAATTTCCCGGATACGCTTCTCTTCCAGAGGAGCCCTGAATCGTTTTGCGGTCAACTCCGTCCGATCCAGTTCCCGGAGATCCTCCCGAATCACCGCCAGGGAGGTTTCCTCCTTCCGGGCCTTCTGTTCAAGAATCGACAGAACCGATTCAAGAGTCCGAAGCATTTGCTGAATCCGGGCCACCTCCTCCGGAGGAAGAGCGGGACCAGCCCCCGTTGTCCGGGACAGGATCCGGAGGGATTCGGACAACCCTTTTTCCAGGATGATCGACCGTTCGACCAGATCGGGAAGAGAGTCCTTGACGGCCCTTTCTCCTTCGGTCAAGGCCTGTCCCGGAAGAAGGGCATCCAGCTTTTTCTGGATATCGGTCAGACGATCTCTCGTTTCAACAAGGTTCTCCGAACCGCTGCCTGCCGGCTGGGACAAAATTTCCGCCTGTGTTCCGATCCACCGAACCTTGTCCGAAACTTCTCCCACCCATCCCTGGAAAAGGTCGATGAACCGGTTGATAAAGTCTGCCAGCTGACCGATCTCGTCCTCCCGGCCGACTTCCAGACGTGTCTTGAGATTCGGGGATCCGGAAGACATGCGGCCGACCGTTCCGGAAACGCTGACCAGGGGCGTCACGAGCTTTCCCCGGATCGTCCAGACCAGTAGCAGGACAAGAAGCTCCAGCGTCCCCAGAAATGCCCAGAAAATTTTCATTCCGAACGCATGGATCGAGTGTGCGTAGAAATCTGTGTTCTGGTAAGCCACGGCATATCCGAGAACGTTCTGCTGGGGATTGTGGCAGGAGCGGCAAGAGTTCCCGTTGAGGACAGGCTCCACAAAACCCAGGACCCCTCCCTTGCTGTTCGGATGCCGTTGAAAAGACATGCCTTCTCCCGTCAGGGAGGACTCGCTGATTTTTTGGTAGGCGTTCTGAAAGGATGTCCCGTCGATCAGTTGTTGGGCTTCCGGGGGGAGAGGAAACCGCCGGGCCTGCCCCAGTGTGGGCAGGAGGATGCCCCGGCTGCGCATGTCGAGAATGGTGGAGAGATCTCCGAAGGCAGGAGTGTGGCCGTCCGGCTTCAGGAGAAGAATTGCCGGACGATCGCTTCGGGAAGAGCCCGGTTCAAGGAGATCCCGGGCTCCGACAAGGTCCTGGTGTTTCATCAGAAGGGAAAAACTCCGGACGAAGGCATCGTCGCGATGGTGAAGTTCCCGGAGAAGGGCTTTCCGATCCCGATGGATGACCATATGGGTCACCTGGATCCCCAATCCCAGAAATCCCAAGGAAAGGAGCAGAAAAAACCAGAAAAAAATACGAGTCGTCACCCTTTTCCGCCAGGGAATTTTCCCCAGAACGGGGGGGAGAGTCATCTTTTCCCGGGTTGGTACAGGAGGTGTGTTTCCCGATTCCATCGACGGATCCTACCTGGACGAAGGAGGAAGGTGGCCGTTTTCGACAGGGGAACGTGAAACCCGGAATCTGGTATAAACGATGGCCGCCCCGATCAGAATCATCGGGACCGACAGAACCTGACCCATTGTGATGGGGCCAAAAAGAAACCCAAGCTGGGGATCCGGCTGACGGAAGAGCTCTCCGATCGTTCGAAAAAGGCCATAAAGGCCGATGAACGTTCCAAAAAGAACACCTTCGGGCAATGTCTTTCGGGAAAGGAAAAACAGAATCGAAAAGAGAAGGATCCCTTCCATGGATGCTTCATAGAGTTGAGACGGATGGCGACAGATAGGGCCTCCCATCGGAAATTCCATGCACCATGGAACGTCCGTTGCACGACCGAACAGTTCTCCGTTGATAAAATTTCCCATGCGTCCCATGAAAAGGCCGATCGGGACCGGAAGGACCGCCAGGTCCGCCAGTCGGAGAAAAGGAAGATGACGTCGCCGGCAGAAAAGCCAGCCCGCCACAATGACCCCGAGAAAGCCTCCATGAAAGGACATCCCGCCCTTCCAGACGGCCAGAATATCCAGCGGATGGGAGAGGTAGTAGGAAAGGTTGTACACCAGGACATAGCCGAGGCGTCCCCCCAGAATGACACCCAACGCCGCATAGCTCAGGAGATCATACACACCGTCCTTGTCGAGCGGAAAAGCTTTTTTCCGGACTTCTGCCTTCAGGAGAAAATAGGCCACGAAAAAAGCGACGACGTACATCAGACCGTACCATCGGACTTTCAGTGGTCCCATTTTCAAAAGGACAGGATTGAAATC
>JAMCWZ010000029.1:585-4788 GCA_023480765.1 Nitrospirota bacterium | reverse complement strand
TTTATCTTCGCCAGGGCAATGCCGAGATGGAAAAGAGAATAGGAAAATAAAATGTACGCAAGGAATATTGCCATCCCTGACGAAAGAGTAATCTTCAGAAGCCCCGTCACCATGGCTCCGAAGATGATATGATAGGGCGTCACCGGAGCTACCATCAGGTTATAGAGATTGCGGGACCAGATTTCTTCCAGAAAAACCACAGAAATTCCCTGCTGGGAACGATAAAAGCATAACCCAGAGAAGGAGCCCCCCCAGGAGGGCTTGAACAGCTCCCGATCCCGGGAGAATGCCCTGGCGAAGATAAAGAGTCAAAAACCCCCACACCAGAAGATCCAGCAAGGGCCAGTAAAAAATCTCCATCCATCTTGGAACGCTTCTTCGATAAAGGAAAAACTGTCTGAGCAAGATTCCGGCCATCGGACGGAATGCAAAGAGGGAAACCGATGGCCGGGAGAGGGATGTGCTCTCCGGCCTCTCCTCCGGCTGGACTTCACTCATGCACAAGTTCCCCGTTTTCCCGACTCTGCCGAGCCCGGGCCATGGACTTCAGAAACACCTCCTCCAGGTTGTCACAGTCGAAATGGTGGTAAAGATCGTCCCGGGAACCACAGGCAACCGTTTTTCCGGATTCGATCAGAAGGATTCGGTCCGACAGGCGTTCGATTTCCCGCATATTATGGGACGTGTAGACCAGGGCCAGATGATTGGACTCCACCTGTTCCCTCAACACAGACCGAAACTCGGCTGAGGCTTCGGGGTCAAGGGTCGCCGTCGGTTCGTCCAGAAACAGGATTTCCGGTCGGGAAATCAATGCCTTGGCAAGAGAAAGCCGGGCAATTTGGCCCGTTGACAGTTTTCCGACTTTTGTTTTTGCCAGGGATTGCAGGGAAAATCGTTCGAGCATCTCCCGAACCGATTGACCGGGATCCGGCAAATCGTAGACAAGCGCATAAACTTCCAGATTTTCCCTGACAGAGAGAGAATACGGCAGGGATAAATCTGTGGAAGCATAATTCATGAGGTGGGCAACTTTTCTTCGGTGTCGAACAATATCGACACCAAAAATCCGGATCGTGCCCTCATCCGGTGTCAAAAGCCCCAGGAGTATCTGAAGAAGCGTCGATTTACCGGCACCATTCGGACCAACAATCGACAGGATCTCACCCCGAAACACGTCAAGAGAGACGCGATTGACTGCCGGCGGACGATCAACGGAAAATTGTTTTGTGAGGTTCCTGGCCACCAAAACGGCTTCAGGCACCCGCCGCTCCGGATTTCAGGTTGATAAAATGCATGACATAACGGTCTCCCGTATTTCCTTTCCCTCCCGTAAAAGAGATATACAGGTCGAAAGATGATGTCCGCGGAAGAACAGGAAAATGAATGGGGAAATCAATCGATTCTCCCGGTGTGAACACCCTGTTCTGATCCCAGGAGACGTTCCCGACGGAAGCACCCTGCTTTCCATCGACCCATCGGGGGGGAGAGGAAAGAACAAGAGAAATCGGACCGATCCCCTTGTCGAAAACGAGACGAAGCGTAACATCGAGTCCGGCGGCTGTCCTCCGGACCGATACGATATCCGCCGAGAACCGGGATGTCCGAAGTTCCATGACAGCAGGACGGGAAGGGTTGCTTTCCGGAAAAAGAGTCGTGGGGGGAACCGGGAGAGGAACCTGGTTGACCCCTTTTTGTCCTGCCTCCAGAAGGGCATGGTGATTGGGAAGTGTCATATAAAAGAAAATCGTGTAGAAGATGCCCGCCAGAAAAAGCAGGACACCGGCCCCTCCCAAAATCCAGAAAATTCTCCGGGACCCTTGTCCGGGAACCGAGTGGGAGACTCCCAGGGAATCGAATCGCGAGCGGTCATCATCCATAATCTACCAAGCCTCCATCCATCATAGATACATTCTCTTCAAAACCAGAGGGAGATACCGGAAACCAGCGGTGCCAGAAAAAGGAAAGACCCATTCGCGTTCAGACCGGACGGATCCATTTCCACAAAAACCCCCATGGAAAGAGATGGCACGTGCCATTCGATTCCCGCACCACCATCCACAAGGAGACCATACGGATGGCCCGTCAGATTTCCGGCATTTGTGGCGGCAAGGGAAGCCATTCCGATATCCATGCGCACATAGGGGGAAATCGCCCCCCATCCTGTGACGTCTGCCGGGACAAGATCCAAAAGGTTCCAGGCCATTCCCGTCTTCAGTATAAACCCGGTGACACTTGCAGACCCGGGAATCGGACCGATTTGTTGGGTCGACGTGGAAGGATTCGCCACAAAAGGGTTGCTTGAACTAAAAGGGATCGTAAGGGAAGGTCCTGGGGTCATCTGGAAATAGGTTCCGGAAATAATCCATCGGAATTGTCCTGGCTTTTCTCCCGGAAAATAGGACAGTTCTCCTCCGATCCCGAGTCCGGCGTTCAGATAATCGGCGACCCCCGAGCCCACCGGAAGAAAATAGGAAATCGTCGGGGCAAAAGACCAGTGATCGGGGGCAGGAGCCAGAGCCGGGGCTGAAGACGCATTGGAAATTGGAGGAGGAGTATTGGGTCCCGGCAAGGAAGATTCGCCCCAGGCAGACCCCGTCCATAAATACATCAGGACGCTCCCACCCCATAAAAACCTGGCGATGTTCAAGGAAGCCCTCCGGTGGGAAGGCTGTTGTGGTCAAAATCATAATTGATTCCCATGTCCCGCTTCAGCTGGGCCAGACTGATGGCAAAATCGGCCTGCGCCTGAACAAGATCGGACCTGGCCTTTGCCAGATCACGCTCCGTCTGGGTGACCGCAACCGTTGTTCCCGTACCTACCCGAAACTGGGTCTCTGTGAGATCAAGGTTCTGCATCGCCTGCTCAACAAGCGTTTGGGCATCCCGAATTTTCTGTTCCGCCGTTTTCAGGGTGTACAGGTCCGAAAGAACAGACTGGATGACTCCCTGGCGAAGATCCTCCCGCTGGAAACGGACCTGTTTGAGCTGAGCCCGGGACTGTCTCACCTGCTGGACATTCAAAAATCCGTTAAAAATCGGAATCGTCACAGTCGTGGCAACCGACCAGTTGTAGACCAGAGGAAAAAATTCACTGTCCAGACTGTACGCACCGACTGTCTGGACAGTCGGCATAAACTGTGCCTGATTGAATCGAACGGCCTGTTTCTGGGCAATGGTCTGCTGATCCAGTTGCTTCTGCCTTAAGGTCCGGGCAAAGGGAAATCGCGATGGCGACAACCTGTTCCGGGGTATAGGGGATGGAAAGCTCCGGGTGATAAGGGGCGACCCGATAAGGGGAATGGCCGATCACTCCCATCGCCCTGTTCAAGGCCAATTCGTCCACATGAAACTGATTCTTGTCCTGGACCTGGGTGAGAACCATGTTGGACAAGTTCACCCGGGCATTCAGAACGTCGTAAGCATTCGCCACCCCGTCATTATAACGCGCCTGGGCCACACGGAGCTGCAATCGGTAATCCGCCAGGGTGAGACGGTCAACATCCAGGAGTTCCTGGTCTTTCAAGACACTAAAATAAGCTTTTTCGACACCAAAAATGACATCTGTGACCGTTTTGGCGGCTCCCTGATGGGAGGCCTTGTAAAGCGCCCTGTTCTGGGCAACCTGGGAGCTTCTGCGGCCGAAAGCGAAAAGCGTCTGGGTCAACGTCAAGGACGCCTGATAAAAATCATAAGAAACCGGAGATTCGGGAATTGTAAAGGGAAAGCCTGGCTGGGGCCCAAAATTTCCCGTTTCTCGGGTATAGGCGGAACTTCCGGCTAGCGTGGGATAGTACTGACTTTGCGCGATTCCGATTCCAGCCTTGGCGCTCGTCACACCCGCTTTGGCCGCGCCCAGTTGGGGCTGGCTTCTGAGAGCAATGGAAAGCGCATTCGGCAGTGTCAGCACATATCCTCCGGAGGGCTCTTCCTTTCCAACGATCTGGCTCGAACTGTCTTCAGAACCAGAAGAAACGGCCAGTGTTGATAGAGGGTCCGGAGTTGCTGTTCCCGAAGAGAGAATCATGAAAAAGAGGGAGTTGACAAGAAGAACAAGAATAAAAGGGAATACCTTCATTCCCTGCCTTCTCCGACGGAACGGATGATCATTGTATCCCGGGTCTTTCATTTCACCTTTATCCGCACCGCATAAAGTTTACCTTTACTCATTGATAAAAATTATTATACAATTTAAAAAACAAATTC
>JAMCWZ010000029.1:0-575 GCA_023480765.1 Nitrospirota bacterium | reverse complement strand
TTTACCTTTGTCTCCATTTACTTCAGAACAGACAGATACTGGAGCATCAAATGACTCTATCCCAAATCCAGACTTTTATCGTCGTCAGTCAGACGCTTAACTTTACCCTGGCTGCCCAGGAGCTCGGTATCACGCAACCGGCCATCAGCACCCAGATCCAGCTTCTCGAAGAAGAGCTCAAGACAAAGTTGTTTAACAGGGTTGGACGTCGCGTCTATCTGAGCCAATCCGGACTGCTTTTTCTGGAGCACGCCCGCCAGGTTCTCGAAAAAGTCGCATCCACAACAGAAGCTGTGACCCGGTTCAGACCCGTTATCAAAACGGATCCCCTGAATCTAGGGATCGGCTTTGGCACAGGATTCAAAGATGACGGACCTTTTCTGAATTATCTAAGGGGAACATATAAAAATGCTACTGTCCAGTCCCATCAGGCTCTTGACACAGATCTTGTCCAGGGACTTGAGGATCGGTCGATCGACATCGCAATCACGCAAATCCCGGACGAGTCCTCCCATCTGGATGTATGGTCAGACAAATTCGAACTGACTCCCGTGATCAAGAGCCTGATGGGACTG
>JAMCWZ010000014.1 GCA_023480765.1 Nitrospirota bacterium | reverse complement strand
AAGGAATTCGGTCCCCAAACGGGGGAAAATCACTCCCATCGTCAGGAAAAGGATTCCCCCCGCGATGGAGAGTGTGATCGCCCGGTTTTTGAGAACGAACGACAGGATGACGGCGTAGGATTCCTTGACGGAACGCATCAACCACGTGTCTTCATGCGGGGGAATCCTGGACAGGAGGGAAGAGGAGAGCGCCGGCGACAGGGTCATCGAAAGGAAAACAGCGGCCAGAAGACCGCCACCCATGGTGAATGCCATGGGCGTAAAAATCTTGCCTTCGACGCCTTTCATAAAAATGAGCGGCACATAGGCCGAAAAAACGATCAGAGTGGAGAAGACAGTTGCTCCCTGCACTTCGGAGACGGCGCGGTAAATGGCCTCAGCCGGGCGCTCATTTTCCGGCCGATCCTCCATCAGGTGCCGATAAATATTTTCCACCACAATGACGGATGCATCCACCAGAATACCGAAATCGATTGCTCCCAGAGAAAGCAGATTCGCCGAGATTCCCTTCCATTTCATGAAGGAGAAAGCCGCCAGAAGGGCAACCGGTATCGTCGCCGCGACAATGAGAGCGGAGCGGACGTTTCCGAGAAACAGATAGAGTGTAAGAAGGACGAGGGTAATGCCCAGAAGAAGGTTCTCGATCACGGTATGGAGAGTCCAGTTCATCAGATCCGTCCGGTCATAAAAAGGACGGATCCGGACACCTTTCGGAAGATCGTGCTTTTCTATTTCGCGAATCTTTTCGTGCACATGCCGGAGCACATGCCGGGTATTGGCTCCCCGGAGAAGAAGGACGACGCCTTCCACCGTATCGTTGTCGAAATTTCTCCCAACCCTTCCCAGGCGTGGTTGGGGGCCGATCTGAACCGACCCGATATCCTTGACCAGAACAGGGGTTCCCTTGACCTCGGCAACCATAATGTTTTCAATATCATGGCGGTTGCGCAAAAGCCCGATCCCCCGGACTACCTCGGCTGTTTCTCCGAAATTCAGGACGTACGCGCCCACATTATTGTTGGCCGCAGAAACGGCAGAGACGACTTGCCCCAGCGTCAGGTTGAAATCGCGCAAACGCGCCAGATCGAGCAATATCTGATACTGGCGAATCCATCCGCCCATGCCGGATTCGTCCGCAACGCCGGGAATTTCCTTGAAACGCCTCTCCAAAACCCAGTCATCCAGTGTCTTGAGTTCGTCCGGTGGTGCACCGGACAGGGTATAGCGGAAGATTTCCCCTGTTGCAGGGGTATTGATATCCAGAACCGGGACGATACCGGATGGCAGATTGGCCTGGGATATCCGGTTATAAATCCGGTGGCGGGCTTCAAAGTCATTGATTCCGTCACGAAAAATGGCAATCACAACGGACAGTCCATACATCGAAATGGATCGCTGAATTTCCATGCCCGGTGTTCCGTTGATCGCGATTTCAACCGGCAAGGTAATCTGGCGTTCGACTTCTTCCGCCCCACGACCGGGCCACTGGGTCAAAACCCGCACCATCAGGGGAGAAATATCCGGGTAAGGCTCGATCTGCAGATTTTCGTAGGAGAAAACTCCAAGAGCGACAATCGTCAGGGCCGTCAGATACACCAGAACGCGTTCTCTTAATGCCACCTGGACAAGCCATTTCATCAGGAAGCTCCTAGTCCTTTGCTTCGGTCCTGCATTTCAAGTTCCCGGTTCAATGTCTGTTCGCGCAACCCTTCCAGAAGAAGGGCCCCCGAAACAACGACGGACTCACCCGGTCGAAGACCGTCCCGCACTGTCATGAGACCCTCCTCTTCCGGACCTGGAATCACCGGTCGGACGACGAAGAGACCCGGTGAAGTTTCGACAAAGACATGAAATCCCTTTTCATCTTTCAAGAATGAAGCTTCCGGCAAGGCCAGTTCTTTTTCCGGGTGCGTCAGACGAATCAGCACGGAAGCAAACATTCCGGGTTTCAGACGATGTTCGGGATTCTCAATTTCTCCACGGACGTGGAAAGTTCTTGTTTGGGGATCGACCATGCCTCCCTGGTAAATAATATGTCCACGGAAAACCTCACCCGGATAAGCAACCGTTTTCACAAGAATAGTCTGCCCGGTATGGACAAGAGGGAGATCTCCCTCGTAGATATCCATGTACACCCAGAGTTTTGACAGATCCGCAATCGTCAGCAACTGGTCTCCCGGATTCATGAACAGTCCCTCTCTTAACTGGGAGTTCAGAATGATCCCTTCCCTCGGCGCATGAATCGTCAGGTAAGGAGCAATTTTTTGCGTCCGCGAGAGAGCATCCAGGTCTTTTTCGGTCGCCCCCATCAAAACAAGCTTCTTGGCCGCCGCCCGGATATAGGTTTCCGCTTCGCCCTTGCTGCCAATGGTTTTTGCCACCTTGAAGGCGTTCAGGTATTCGGCCTCCGCCGTGACAAAGTCCGGGCTGTAGACAAGGGCCAACGGATCATCCCGAAAGACATGCTGACCTTCGAACGCCAGGATCTTCACCTCTCTCCCGGAGAGTCGTGCCGCCAGAACCGAAACCTTCTCCTCGTCAAAGTTCAGCGTTCCCGTCCGGCTGATGGTCCGCACCAGCCGAAGGGGAAACACCGTCCGGGTCGTGACCCACCCGGATTTCATCTGGGACGGGGTCAGTCGAACGCGATCGGGAAGTTTTGCAACGGGAACAGGGATTTTTGGCGCGGGAGGAGCAACGGCCCGGGCTTTTTGAAGACCCGGGGGAAGGCAAAGGAAAAGGGAGAACAGAAAAATCCCGAACAGGATTGTTGGACGCATGGAAACCTCATTTAGCGGGAGGGAGATGTCCGGTCAGAAGCCTGGTCGGCGGGCAAGGGGGTTCCTACCGCAGCTTCCAGGTTGGACAATGATTCGTAGTAGTTGATCAGGCTCTGGTAGCTGTTGTACAAAGCCTGCCGATAGGACTGTATCGCATTGATCAGATACAGAAAGTCATTCTTCTGGTTTTCGTATCCTGTCAGGGCAAGTTCGAACGCAAGGCGGGTCTGGGGAACGAGCTGGGAATCATTGATACGGAACTGCCGATACCCCAGGACAACCTGGGAGTAGGTGTTGTCCACATTCAGCTTGACCTGATTGGCCTGCCACTGATATTGGAAATCCGACGACCGGACCATGTCCCGGGCGGAATCCACCTGTTTCACCTGCTTGATGGGGGCAAAGAGGGGAACATTGATCTGAAGTCCCACATAATAACAGTTAATTCCGGCAAACCCGTAACAGGACTCTCCCCCCTCCGAACCTTCAAACTGATAGTCCGGCATGTATCCCAAACGGGCAAGAGACAGCTGGTGACGATTCAAATCCAGTGTCGTACGAGCGGACAGAAGGTCCGGACGATTGACGAGGGCCATGTCTTCCAGCTGGGCCAGAGACGTTTCCATCTTTTTGGGTTCCCCGACAGGGGCGACATTCACAGGCGTGTCGAGCGGGAGATTCAAGAGCATGTTCAACTGTCTCCGGGCAACCTTGATCTGCCAACGGTAGGTCAGCTCGTCCAGACGAGCCTGGCTCAACTGCACCTTTGCATTCACGACATCCAGAATTTGTGCGGATCCCACGGAAAGTTTTGCCCGGGTGATCTCGAGAGCACGCTTGAACCAGGTCTGCATCTCCAGGTTCAAATCCAGACTTTTTTTTGCGAGCAAAAACTGATAGCAGGCCAGCTCCGTCTGGTTTCTTAATGTGACCCGCTGGATTCTGTAGGCATAATAGGCCGCGTGCGTGTTGTCTTTGTTGATTTTGTAGCCAACCTCGGCTTTTCCCGGGAAAAGAAAACTCTGAAAGATCGCCCAGTTGCTTCCGGACTCATACGGCAGTCCGACGCCGTTTGGGCCGTTTCCCTGTTCTCCGCCACCCCAGAGGTATTGGATCTGCGGATCTGCCGGGGCCAGGGCCGTCACCTCCAGCTTTTTCGTTCCCAACCAGGTTTTCTTATAGGAGAGAACGTCCGGATTTCTTGACAGAGCCATATCCACAGCCTGGGATACCGTCAGAGTCCGCGTTCCGCCATCGCCTTGCGGGTTCGTCGACAGGGCAAAAGCAGATTCCCCAAACAGAACATGCATCATCACAAACATCACGGCCAGAATTCCTCGACCGATCCCGATTGCATTTCTTCTTGTCCGGCAATCCCGAATCACCATGTCCGCCATTCTCCATCCACCTTTGCGACCAGTTTCCGCGAAGCAATCCGCTTCAATATGATACTTAGTATCTTTTTAATTTTCAAAGTGGCTCCCCTTTCCTGACTTGTTTTTCAGGAAAAGAAACCTCTGCTTCCAGTAAAACATTGTTTTCGCACCAGAATCCATCAAGGAACCATCGAGGAAAAAGAGCACAGCTCATGTTACCGCCTGAAAAGGCAAAAGCGCATTTCCCGTCCGAAGTTCAGATGACCTTTATACTATACTCCACTATATAAAAAAAGAGGCATTCTTCCGCGATCTGGAGGAAGGACATTTTCAGATCCCTCCTCCAGCCTTTTCACAAATTCTTATCTTACCAGCACAAGCGGGTAATCCTCCGTCCTCGCCCTGGACCAGAGCATGATGTAATGACTCACAAGCAACAGATAGTGTGTTTTGGATTTGTCCCCCGGAAAAGGAACCCTGCCCCGAACTTCACCAACGGCCGTGACAAGATGGCCGGGACCAACAACCATCGTCTTGTTGTTGTGTCGGCCAAACACGACGAACGCACTTCTCTCCCTGTCTGTTGCCGGCTTTGTTCCACCCATCATTTTCAGGGACGGGGCAAACAGAACAAAGGCTGTGTCGGCCGGGGGCCTCTGGATTCGGATTGGAGAATGGCGGACATG
>JAMCWZ010000037.1:372-22523 GCA_023480765.1 Nitrospirota bacterium | reverse complement strand
AGAGCTCCCCGTCCTTTTGATGCATCATTCCCATTCAAGAGCCTCCTTCTTCCATGCATAGACATATCCAACCAGAAGGATAAAGATAAAAATCATCATCTCGACCAGACCAAAAAGCCCCAGACGCCCGAAGTCGACTGCCCATGGATAGAGAAAGACCACTTCCACATCAAAAACAAGAAACAGCATGGCAATGACATAGTACCGGACGGAAAATCTCTCCCGGGCATCGTTGATCGGAGGAACGCCACACTCATAGGGGGCGTTCTTGTCCTTATAGGGGTTCCGTGGACGAATCAGCCGCCCGACGGTCAGAGAAACAGCACCGAACCCGATGGCCACAAGAAGAAAAAGGAAGATAGGGACATAGTGTTCAGGATGGGACTGGGAAAACATCCTTGGCCTCCAGCGGCAATTTCTTTGGTGTATTTTCGCCCATTATGAATGAAGAGTAACACTCATTCTAGGTGTCCGGAAAAAGAAAGTCAAATTGGATTGGCTTCCGGTGGAGCCTTCCGGACCCGTCACACACTCATTTTGCGAGTATCAAGAGAAGGTTTGAATTCAGAGCGGCAGGATTTTTTCTATCAGGCTCCATGGCATTTTTTGTATTTCTTTCCACTTCCGCAAAAACAGGGATCGTTTCTGCCTGGCTTCTTGGCTGAAGCGAGGGAACCGCCAGACTCGGCACCGCCACCATATGTCTGACCAGGGCCTGTTGAGATGGAAAAAGGAAGAGGATCCTCCGGAACCACAGCTCCCGGGTCCAGTAGAAACGCCTCCTCTTCCGGGTGAAGGTAATGAAATGATTGCATGTCCGGGGCATCCGGCATACCAACCGCATCTTCGACCTGACGAGCGTTTCCAATCAGGAGAATCAGATTTTCCTGCACGCTGGAAACAAATTGCTCAAAAAGGATAAACCCTTCCCGGCGATATTCCACCAGAGGATCCTTCTGTCCGTACCCTCTCAGGCCAATCCCCTCTTTCAGATGGTCCATATTCAGAAGATGTTCTTTCCACTGTTCATCGAGATTCTGCAGGACCAGATACCTTACAATAGCCCAAAAATTTTCTGGCCCGAAAAGCTTTTCCTTTTCTGCCAGAAAATCCCTGTAAGCAGAACTTAGATGCTCCTGCAAAGCAACAATCCCGAGCCCCTCACATGAGGCAGGGTCAATGGACAAGCCGGTCTTCTCCATAATGCCCGTTGCGAGTGCAGCCAGGTCCCATGTCTCCGGATATTGATCTTCCGGAGCAAACTCCCGGGTCACAGACAGAAGAACGTCCTGCCCCCACTCCTCAAGAAGGTCCTTCAGATTTTCTCCCCGAAGCACCTTCCGGCGGAGCTCATAAAAGATGAGCCGCTGCTGGTTCATCACATCATCGTATTCAAGCAGCTGCTTGCGGACATCAAAATGATGAGCCTCAACTTTTTTTTGGGCATTTTCAATTGCTTTTGTCACAAAGCCATGCTCTATCGGTACTCCTTCCTCCACTCCCAGTCGGTCCATCAGACCCTTGATCCGGTCTGCGCCGAAAATCCTGAGCAGATCATCTTCGAGGGAAAGATAAAAACGAGAAGATCCGGGGTCCCCCTGCCGGCCTGCCCGTCCCCTGAGCTGATTGTCGATGCGGCGGCTTTCATGGCGCTCCGTCCCGATAATGTGCAGTCCTCCCGTACGAACAACCTCTTCTCTTTCTTTTTCCAGGGTTTTTTCGAGCTCTTTTCGAAGACTCTCTACTTCCTCCGCACTTGGGGTTGCACCCTGGCGCTCCATTTCGGATAACCGGTTCTTGAGGAGGAATTCGGCGTTTCCGCCCAGGACAATATCCGTTCCTCTTCCAGCCATGTTTGTCGCTATTGTAACGCTGGAAAATCTCCCTGCCTGGGCGACAATTTCCGCCTCAAGCTCATGAAATTTTGCGTTCAGAACTTTATGAGGGATGCCCTCTTTTGCAAGGAGTGCGGAAAGATGTTCCGATTTTTCAATGGAGACGGTTCCAACCAGCACTGGCTGACCTCGGCCATTTCTCTCCCGAATGTCTTCCACGATCGCCCGGGCCTTTTCGTGATAGGTCCGGTAAATCTGGTCCGGAAGATCCTCTCTCTGATTCTTTCGATGCGTGGGAACCACGATGACATCCAGGTTATAGATCTTGTGAAACTCCTGGGCTTCTGTATCCGCCGTCCCAGTCATTCCCGCAAGCTTTTCATACATTCGGAAATAATTCTGGAACGTGATCGTGGCCAGTGTCTGATTCTCCTGCTCGATCTTGACCTTTTCCTTGGCTTCGACGGCTTGATGAAGCCCCTCTCCCCAACGGCGTCCGGGCATGAGTCTTCCTGTAAACTCGTCAACAATGATGACCTCACCGTTCTTGACGACATACTCCACGTCCCGTCGGTATAAATGGTGTGCCTTCAGGGCCTGCAAGACATGATGGAACCAGTTGATATTTGCAACATCGTAAAGGTTTCCTATTCCCAGACGGTCTTCGACATAGTTATTTCCCTCGTCGGTAAGGGTGACTGTCTTCAACTTTTCGTCAATCCGGAAATGGGTATCCCGAACCATGCCGGGAATAATGCGATCCACCTGATAATACATGTCCGTCGACTCTTCGGACGGCCCGGATATGATGAGGGGGGTCCGCGATTCGTCGATCAGAATGCTGTCCACTTCATCGACAATGGCATAATGGAGTCCTCGCTGGACAAACTGGTCTTCTTCATATTTCATGTTGTCCCGAAGATAATCGAACCCGAATTCATTGTTTGTTCCATACGTGATATCCGCCGCATAAGCCTGCTTTCGCAAGTCATCCGGCATATCATGCTGGATGATCCCGGTGGTCAGCCCCAGAAAACGGTAGAGTCTTCCCATCCAGTCGGAATCCCTTCTGGCCAGATAATCGTTGACCGTCACAACATGAACGCCTTTTCCCGTCAGCGCGTTCAGATAGACAGGAAGAGTTGCCACCAGTGTCTTTCCTTCTCCCGTCTTCATTTCGGCGATAAATCCTTCATGGAGGACAACCCCGCCGATCAACTGGACATCAAAATGCCTCATTCCCAATATTCTCCGGCTCGCTTCTCGGACAACGGCAAAAGCTTCCGGAAGAAGGTCATCCAGCGTCTCTCCTTTTGACAGACGTTCCCTGAACTCGCGTGTTTTTCCTGTCAGAGATTCATCCTCCAAATCCCGGATTTCTTCTTCAAGGCGGTTTATGTGTTCAATGATCCGGGAAATCCTCTTAAGCTCCCGATCATTGCGGCTTGGAAAAATCGATGAAAACAACCCACTCAGCATTCAAGCTCCTTGATCTCACTCATTTCGTGAATCGACTGTCATTTCTTGAACTTTCCGGGGATCTGGCTCGCCCATTATCGTTGCCGGGTCCACCGGGACCCCGAAGTAACGAACTTCAAAGTGAAGATGGGGGCCGTTTGTGAGTCCGGACATTCCGACAAATCCGATCGGAGTCCCCCGATCAACAAGGTCGCCCGCATGAACGAGGATCTCGCCCAAATGGGCATACAAGGTCGTCACACCACGTCCATGGTAAAGAAGAACATATCGCCCGTAATCCTCCGCTTTTCCTACTTCTAGAACCGAGCCGCCTGCGGCAGCTATCACCCTGGCACCTTCCGACTGGGCAATATCAAGCCCGGTATGAAACTCTTCCCCATCCCCCAATGGACTTTTTCTTTTTCCAAACGGAGAGGTCTCCCAGCCCGGAAGAGGGAAAGCCCAGCCGAACCCTTGTTCCGGCGGAAGAAAAAAACGGATCCCCTTTGTCTCCGGGGACGGAGAGGGCTGTGTCGAGCTCCCTGCTGACGGGGAGTTCTCGGAAGAGGATGTCTGGGGGTGCTCGGAAGAATTTGGAGTCTGGAAGGCGGGGGGAGGTACCGGAGAAATGATGTTTTCCGTTGGACTGGAGGGAGGAGCCCCTTCCTGTCCCGACGTCATCTGGCGGATTTGCCCATCAAGAAGGTTGACTTCGGAAAGCTGGGCTTCGAGCTTTTCAAGTTCCTTGCGATAAGTATCGAGATGCGTTTTTTGTTCGGCAGTTTCCCGGATTAATCGTCGGTAAGTGACAAGTTGCTGCGCTTCATGGACATAAAAAAAGACCAGGGAAATCCCCCCTGTCACCAAAAGCAGGCCAAGAACAAAAAAAGCATGGAAAAGCCACCGGGGAAACGTCCATTGTTTGGCCTTTTCCGTTGGACCTGACATGAAAGTAACCGTCACGGTTTTTTTGACTTTCATCGGCTTTCCTTCTCATTTCGCAATAGCAGGGAACTTGAAAGGACCCATTCCAGATAATCCGGATTTCCTTCTTCCACAGACCATGAAAGGATCTCCGGAACCCGGTAGGGATGAGCCGCCCGAATTCTCTCCATGGCCACAGGACATGCTGCTCGGGAAAGCTTCACCAGGACATTGACCTCCTGATCCCGAACGGTTTTCCCCTCCCAGGAGTAGATGGAAACACCCGCTGGAAAAAGATGTCCGCAGGCAATCACCCGGTCTTCAACAAGTGTGCGGACAAGATGCTCGGCGGCCTGCACGTCTGGATGGGAAAAAAGCAGAAGACTGACGCTCATCCGAGCCACCGCTGAAACCAGGATACCGTTTGGGACACGCCCTCCTCCAGTGTTGTGGCCGGAGACCAGCCCAGTTCTTCTTCCAGACGTTGATATCCGAGAATTCTTTTCTGGGGACCGTTGTTGTAGGAGTTTTCATAGGAGATGTCCACAGGAATTCCGGAAGCCTGCCTCATTTTGGCAAAAACATCCCTTTCGGATGACGCGATGCCGGATCCCAGATGAAAAACGCCCGTATTTCCCTCAAGAGCCAGAGCATAAATCGCGTCGACAGCATCCTGGACATAAATAAAATCCCGAATTCTCATCCCGTTCCCCGTCAAGCGGGGGATTTCTCCCTTGTCCTGACGAAGGATTGCCCGAATCCAGAACGTCATCTGGCCTGTCTCCCCTTCGAGAGATTGACCGGGCCCATAGACCGGAGAGAGCCGCACAATGGAATACGGCATTTTTAACCGTGGGGCATAGACAGACAGGTAGTGTTCCATCATCAGATAAGAGACCCCATAGGAGGAATCCGGAAGAGGTGTTTCCTTTTCTCCCGGAAGAGGAGTGTTTTGACCGCCAAACACTTCTCCGGTCGAAACCAGAATAAAATGTCCCGCTCCTCCCGACTCCTCAAGAGAACGCAAGATGTTCAAAAAAGGGAAAACACTTTTTTCAATATCCTGAACCGGGTCTTTTTCGCCAGGGAGAGGATCGGCCATACCCGCCACATGAATGTAGCAGTCGGGACGAACTTCCTGAAAGACGGAACGCGCAACCCTCGGTGACGACAGATCTCCTTTCAGAAACTGGTACCTGTCACTTTTTATCCGTTGTGGATGACCTGTGGAAAGGTTGTCGACGGCCGTTGCACGCACCCCTCCATCCAGAATCCTCGCAATCAGATTGGACCCGATAAAACCGCATCCGCCTCCCACCATCATCTTCTGCACGATACGCTAAGCCTCCCTGGAACGTTTTTGTGACCCGATCCAGAACAAAACAAAATATTCCTGATTTCCTTTTCGACCGGTGATAGGGGAAGGCATGATTCCCTGGACCCTTGCTCCCAGTGCCATCATCTCCCGAATGTATTTCGAAAGGAGTTTCCTGTGAAGACCTCGGTCGCGAACGATACCCCCCTTACCGACAAGATGAGGTCCAGCTTCGAATTGGGGCTTGAACAGGGGGAGGAAAAATCCTCCCGCACTTAAAAGGCAGAGGACAGTATCAGCCACTTTTGAGAGGGAGATAAAAGACAGGTCCGCGACAACCCCCCCGGGTGGATCTGTCGGAAACCAGTCGCCGGGCCAGCGAACATTTACCCCTTCCCGGGAAACGACCCGGGGATCCCTTCTTAATTTGTCGTCGAGCTGTGCATTTCCTACATCAACGGCATGGACTTTTCCTGCCCCGGCCTCAAGGAGAACCTGGGTAAATCCTCCCGTGGAAGCCCCCAGATCGACAACAGTCCTTCCTCTTACATCCAGTCCAAAGTAGGCCAGAGCCCCGGAGAGCTTCATTGCCCCACGGCTGACATAAACAATTCCCGAATCCGGTGCAAGCAGAGTCACATCATCATAGCTGGCCTGGACGGAGGGTTTTAGACGAACAATTCCCTTCACCTGCACCCGACCGGAAACAATCAGTTCTGAAGCCTTTTCCCGCGATGAAGCCCACCCCTTTTGGAGAACGAGCTGATCCAGCCTTTTCATGGCATACCTGGCAAAACGATCAAACGGAAGAGGTCTGAAGCCATTCCTTCAGGGACTTCACAACATCCGGAGCCGTCAGGCCAAGAGAGGCCCGCAGGATCTTCGGCGCACCGTGATCCACATACTGGTCCGGAATTCCGATCATCCGGACATTGACTTTTCCAAGGTTGTCCGACATCGCCAGCCATTCAAGAATGGCCGAACCGAATCCACCTTTCAGAACGCCCTCTTCCATCGTCACAATATGCGAATACTTCTTCGCAACCGACGCCAACAGGGATGTGTCCAGCGGCTTGACAAAGCGCATGTTGACCACCCCGGCATCGATCCCTTCCGCCCGAAGAAGCTCTGCGGCATCCATAGCAACCGGAACCATCGAGCCATATGCCAGAAGACAGACATCCTGACCCTCCCGAAGCGTTTCGGCTGTCCCGATCGGAATGCTCCGGAACTCCTTGTCGAGAGGAACGCCCTGGCCCTCTCCCCGGGGATAACGGACAGCAATGGGACCGTCATGCAGGACGGCGGTATAGAGCATGTGCCGAAGTTCGTTCTCATCCTTTGGAGCCATGACGACCATATTTGGAATGTGCCGAAGGTAGGCAATGTCGAAAACGCCATGATGGGTCGGGCCATCTTCACCAACAAGTCCCCCCCGGTCCAGAGCAAAAACAACATGGAGGTTCTGAAGGCAAATGTCGTGCACCAGCTGATCGTAGGCCCGCTGAAGAAAGGTCGAATAGATTGCGACAACAGGCGTAATACCCTGTGCTGCCATCCCCCCTGCAAGGGTGACCGCATGTTGTTCGGCAATTCCCACATCAACAAACCGTTCCGGAAACGTTTTCCGGAAGTCCACAAGACCGGTTCCTTCGGGCATCGCCGCGGTAATTGCAAAAAGCTCAGGAAACCGATGGCCGAGCTCGATCATTGTCTGGCTGAAAATTTTTGTATAAGCAGGCGCCCCCGCGGGTTTTTTCTTGATCTCACCGGTTGCAATGTCAAACGGGGTGACACCATGAAAAGTAATGGGATTTTTCTCTGCTGGCGGATACCCTTTCCCCTTCACTGTCAGAACATGCAGCAAAATCGGACCGGGCTGTTCCTTGAGATTCCCGATCGTCTGGAGGAGAAGCGGCAGATCATGTCCATCGATAGGGCCGACATAACGGAATCCCATTTCCTCGAACCAGAGTCCTGGCCTTGAAAACATTCCGACCATGGATTCATGTGCCACCTGAGCCATTCTTACCATCGGCTCTCCGATCATTGGGATCTCCCTCATGAGACCTTCCGTCCGGCGACGGAGCCCCTCCCAACGCGGATCGGATGTAATGCGGGCAAGATAATCCGACAATGCGCCAACATTTTCTGAGATGGACATTTCATTGTCGTTCAGAATGACGAGAAGATTCTTTTTTCGCGCACCCGCCTGGTTCAGCGCTTCCATCGCCATTCCGGCAGTCAGGGACCCGTCACCGACAACAGCGACCACATGATATTTCTCCCCTTTCAGATCCCGTGCCTCCACCATTCCGAGGGCAGCCGAAATGGATGTCCCCGCATGCCCTGCCGAAAACGCGTCGTGCACGCTTTCTTCCGGTTTCGGAAAACCGGCCAGTCCTTTCCATTGACGAATCGTCTTGAGATTTTCCAGCCGGCCAGTCAGCATCTTGTGAGGATAGGCCTGATGACCAACATCCCAGACGATGCGGTCACGGGAAGTATCCAGATGGCGATGGAGAGCAATCGTCAACTCGACAACTCCCAATCCGCCCCCAAAGTGTCCGCCGATTTCGGAGATCACACGAATCATCTCCTCCCGAATTTCTCCCGCCAGCTGGAGTAACTCTTTTTCCGAAAGGCGCTTTAAATCGGCGGGACCCGATATGCGCCCCAATATTTCTCCCATCAATTCCTTCTTTCTATGATATAGCTCGCCAGCTCGCGCAGGTGCTTTGCCTTTTCGCCAAACGAGCTGATGGCATCCAGCGCTTCGTTCAGTTTATGACGGGCCATGTTGCGTGCTTTTTCCACTCCCATCAACCCCGGGTAAGTATTCTTGTGCCGGTCCTGGTCCTTTTGGGCCGCTTTACCGAGAAGTGCGGCGTCTCCTTCCACATCAAGCAGATCGTCGGCAATCTGGAAAGCGATGCCAACAGCTTGTCCGTAACGGTCCAGGTGTTCAAAGTCGGGAGAAGAAGCTTTTCCGAGCAATGCGCCAATACGCAACGAAGCCCGGATCAGGGCACCTGTCTTGTGCTGATGCAGAAATTCCAGAGAAGACAGATTGAGTGCCTTTCCTTCTGAAGCAATATCCATCTGCTGACCGCCAACCATACCGTTAACCCCGGCACCCACGGAGAGCTCCTGAATGATTTTCAGGCGGATCTCAAAGGAGACGAGCTTATCATAATCGGGGTCAGACAACAGGGTAAAGGCATGCGTCAGTAAGGCATCTCCGGCCAGAATAGCCGTTGCATCACCATAAATAACATGATTGGTAGGCTTTCCTCGCCGGAGAGAATCGTTGTCCATCGACGGGAGATCATCATGGATCAGGGAATAGGTGTGAATCAATTCCAGCGGGGCCAATAAGGGAATATAAGGAATGGGATCTTTTCCAAGCGCTTCGATGGCCGCCATGGCCAGAACAGGACGAATTCTTTTTCCTCCTGCCAGCAAACTATACCGCATGGATTCGGCAAGAGTCCCGTAGTCTGTCCTCTGCTCCTTCACAAACAGAGAGTCCAGAAACTGTTCCACCGCATTTTTACACCGGTTCAGATAGGCTTCAATCGCCACGGGTTGTGAATCTGCCACAAAATCTCCTTGTCTTGTTTTGGTTATGTCTTTCACAAAAATCAGCCGTCCTGCGAAGGCTCCTGACCCCTTTCTTCCGTTTTCTCCTCCTCGGAGAAGGGAACTTCGCCTTCTTCACGGCTCAGCAGAACGGTAATTTTCTTTTCGGTCTTTTCGAGGATATCCCTGCACTCGTTGGACAATTTCATCCCTTCCTCAAAAAGAGCCATGGATTCTTCCAGAGGACGATCCTGCCCTTCAAGAACACGGACAATCTCTTCAAGACGATCCATTTTTTCTTCGAAGCTTTTTGGAGACAGAACCTGCTCCCGGGACTCCGATTTCGCTTTCGCCAAGATTACCTCCCGTCACCTGTCCAGGTCTCGACCGATCGAACTTCCAGTCCAATTTCGAAACCAGGAATTCGGGCCAGAAGAATTTCTCCGGAATGCGGTAAACGGGCTGGAGAAACCAGCGTCCGATCACGCGCATGAAAAAGAATCGCAAAACCTTTTTCAAGAGCCGAAAAAGGGGTCGCCGCCTGGAGACGTTCGGTAAGCGTCCGGTGCATCGACCGGAATTCCTCCAGCCGGTTTCTCATGGACTTGACCAACCTATCCTGCCCCCCTCCCTGGCGGAGGGAGGAAAAAGAGAGAACTCTCGCCATGCTTGTCTGCAAGCGTCCCTTCAGTGATTCCTGTTTTTCTCTCTTGAGAACGTATAGAGCATAGGGGGTCTTGATTCTGGAGGCCGTCTTTTCCAGAAAAGCCCTCTTTTGTCTCAGAAGATGAAAAACAGATTGCTCCAGACGCTGATGAATCTCTTGCCTTTCCATAGAAAAGGAATGATTTTTTCTTTCCACAATCGAGATCAGACGGCCTTCACTTCTCTCTCGGCGCTGATGGAAGGACACAATCTGATGCGGCCAGAGAAACAGCCGATCCCTCGCTCGAAAATAGCGAAGGTTTTCCTTCCTTAACTCGTTCAGGAGAACATGTGTCAGACGGTCAAAAGCTCCTTTGACTCTCCTCTGAAGCTCTCCGGAGTGAGGGACCAGCTTTTCCGCTGCTTCAGACGGAGTCGCCACACGGAGGTCGGATACGAGGTCCGCAATGGTGACATTGGTTTCATGACCGACAGCAGAAACCACCGGCACCGGGCAGGACAGAATCGTCCGGGCCAGCCGTTCACTGTTGAACGGCCAAAGGTCCTCGATGCTTCCTCCACCCCGGGCAATGACGACGGCATCCAGAGCGTCAATCCGGGGAATACTCCGGGTAAACGCCTCGACAATATCTTCCACCGCCCCGTCCCCCTGGACACGAACGGGAAGAATCACGATCGAAACAGCGGGGTTCCTTGACCCTGCAATTCGAAGAAAGTCCCAGACGACAGCCCCTTTAAGAGAAGTCACGAGGGCGATCTTGAAAGGGTAGGCCGGAAGAGGTCGCTTCCGGTCAGGTCGCAGAAGGCCTTCCTCCTGCAGCGTGTGCTGCACACGACGGAATTCGAGAAAAAACTTTCCGATCCCGGCAGGCTCCATCGTATGGACGACAATCTGATATTCTCCGCGCGGACGGTATAAGGTCAGTCGGCCTGTGGCCAGAACCTGGTCACCGTCTCTGGGGAGGAACCTTTCATTTCTGCGCTGTCCCCGGAAAAAAACTCCCCGAATCTGGGAGGAAGAGTCCTTCAGGGTAAAATAAGCATGTCCGGAGGACGATTCTTTCAGGTTTGAAACCTCCCCTTCCACATGAAGGAATCCCGGGAAAGCTCCCTCGATGGCAAGACCGATCCCTTCCGTCAGCTCAGAGACCGTAAAGACAGTCCGGATGTCATTCTGGAAGTCCGGGGTTCCTGCCACTTTCATCTTTTAGGCCTCATCCGTCCCGCCCCCTTCCCGAATCAGCCGCGATCCGGTGACAGACCAACCGGCCTTCGATTGACGAAACTCAACCAGAAGCGCACAAAACAGCAATTCACCGGATGCAACCTCAAAAGGGGCAGGAACATGTGTCCGATATTTTTTCAACGCGGCTTCCGGTGCCACTCCGATAACCGACCACCGGGGGCCGGTGAGACCGACGTCTGTCAGATACAGAGTTCCTGCAGGAAGAGTCTCCAGATCATTTGTCTGAACATGGGTATGCGTCCCGTAGAGAACGTGGACCCGGCCATCCAGATGAAAACCCATGGCGCGCTTTTCCCCGCTGGCCTCTCCATGAAAGTCGACAACCGTGATATCCGGTCGGATATCCGACCGGTCCCAAAATTCCAGGATTCTGTCAGCTGCATGAAAAGGACAATCAGACGGAGACATGAAAACACGTCCGATCAAATTCATCACACCCAGAGTCTGTCCTCCGGGCAGGACATAGATGGAGGCCCCCGTTCCGGGACATTCTGCCGAATAATTCAAGGGGCGGAGAACACGGTTCTCTTTCACGAGAAGGTCGAGAACATCCTTTTGGTCAAACAGATGGTTTCCGGTGGTGATGGACGTGACTCCCATCTGAAAACACTCGTTCGCGGTTTTCTGGTTCAGACCTTTTCCCCCCGCCAGATTTTCTCCGTTGACGATAATGGCATCGAGAGGGGCCTGGTCACTTAGCCGCGCGATCCCTTTTGCAAGGGCACTTCTCCCGGGTCTTCCGAACACGTCCCCGACACAAAGAAGACGGAGGGTACGGGAGGACGTTTCACGCTCCTCAGCGAGCGTATTCAACAATCCGGTTCTCCCTGATAACCGTGACCTTTATCTGTCCGGGGTATTTGAGTTCGGCCTCGATTTTTTTTGCTATCTCCCGGGAAACGACTGCAAGGTCTTCATCGCTGACTTCATCCTGACGGACAATAATCCGGATTTCGCGGCCCGCCTGGATGGCGTAGGACTTTTCGACACCCTTGAATGAATTCGCAATTCCCTCCAGTTTTTCAAGCCTTTTCAGATATGCGTCCATGCTTTCTCTTCTCGCTCCTGGACGGGCAGCAGAAATAGCATCGGAAGCCGCAACCAGAATCGACTCAAGACAAATCGGCTCCACGTCTCCATGATGAGACTGGATGGCGTTGATCACTTCCGGGGATTCGCCATATTTTTTTGCCGCTTCCGCTCCCAGAAGAGGGTGTGACCCCTCCCCTTCGTGCGTCAGGGATTTTCCAATGTCATGCAAGAAACCGGCTCTTTTCGCAAGCTTCGGGTTCAGGCCAAGTTCCGATGCCATCATCGAACACAGGTAGGCGACTTCCCGTGCGTGAAGCAAATTGTTCTGTCCATAGCTGGTCCGGAATTTCAACCGGCCGACCAGCTTCAGGATTTCCGGGTGGATATCGGAAATTCCAAGGTCAAAAGCAACCTTCTCCGCCTCTTCCTGTAAAGTCTGATCCAATTCCCGGCGAATCTTTTCGACAACTTCTTCGATGCGGGCGGGATGCACCCGACCGTCCTGAAGAAGTTTTTCAAGTGCAAGGCGGGCCACTTCCCTCCGGTGGGGATCAAATCCGGAGATGATAATCGCATCCGGCGTGTCGTCAATGATGAGATCCACGCCAGTCGCCTGCTGGAAGGCCCGGATGTTTCGGCCTTCCCTTCCGATAATTCTTCCCTTGACATCCTCCGACTGGATGGGAACAACCGATATGCTGGTTTCCGCCACATGGTCGTTCGCATATCTCTGGATTGCAAGGGTCATGACCTCCCGCGCCTTGCGGACTGCGTTCTCACGGAATTCCCTCTCGACTTTTTGGGCGAGTCGGGCCGCATCCGAGCGAATCAGCTCTTCGGCCTCTTTCAGGAGGCGATCCCGGGCTTCCTCCAGGGACAACCCTGAGATCTCTTCCATTTTTTGATGCTGAAGGGAGAGGGAATGTGCAATTTCACTCTCACGGGCCTCCAGCTGCTTTTCCCGGGAGCGGATCTCTTCCATTTTTCGGGAGAGTTCCTGCCGAGATTGCTCGAGTTTCTGCTTTTCGTGAGCGCATTCCGCTTCCCGGATTGAAACTTCCTGGTCGCGCCGGGAGGACTCCTGTTTTTTCCGGGCCACTTCTTCTTCGGCCGAAACACGAATACGAAAAGCCGCTTCCCGGGCTTCGAGTTCCGCTTCCTTGATCCTGGCTTCCTTGATGCGGGCCGCTTCTTCCAGAACTTCCGCCGCCGTTTTCCGGTTTTCCCGAACTTGTCCACTCGAACGGGCATTCGCCCAAAAAAAACCTGTCCAGACGCCTGCAATCCCTCCAAGAAGGGCTGCCCCCAAAATCATAATGGCCGTGACCATATCCTCGACCTTTCTTTTGTATACCGGGATCCCGTACGCTCCAAACGGGACGCATTCTTTTCTATTGGCAAATACAGTCCATCATACCAAAGATCTTTCACCGGAGGAACCCTTTTGCGACTCCGGAATTTCGGAGAAAAAGGATCACGGAAGGCTTTTCCGGGGTTGTTTTCAAAATTTCAGAACATGATGTCCGACCGGAACACACTTTTCATTTTTCATCTTCCTCCGGGTTCCCCTTCTGACGACGCCAGCGTTCCAGCCTTTTCACCATTTCGGATTCTTCCCCCACCAATCGTTCCGGAGGAGAATAGACGGTATGACCCTCGGGAAGCCCGGACTGCGGAGAAACCCCATTTGGCATCTCCGGAGGATAGAGGTAGGGGTCCCTCTTGTCGGGAAAGGCTCCCGACTGGATGACAGAGGAGGGAGAAACGTTTCGGAAAAAAAACGGGACAGGGGGCAAAAATCCCTCCCGGACTTCTCGGATAGCCCTGTCTATCGCCCTGTAAGCAGAATTGCTTTTTGGTGACAATGCCAGATACAGGCTCGTTTCGGCCAGGACAATGCGTCCTTCCGGCATACCGATCGACCGCACGGCCTCCAGACAGGAAACAGCAACAGTCAGTGCATGGGGATTGGCGAGACCGACATCTTCTGACGCCAGAATGACCAGTCGCCTCGATATAAAAACGGGATCCTCCCCGGATTCGATCATACGCGCGAGATAATGAATCGCAGAATCCGGATCATGATTGCGAATGCTTTTGATGAAAGCCGATATCAGGTCGTAATGCTGTTCCCTGTCGTAAAAAATCCCTCCGGAGCCAGCCTCCATTCCATGGACTTCCGGCAAGCCGATTTGAACTTCCCTCCTTTCTCCATGGTCTTTTCGGGATATCACCAGGGCTTCAAAAAGGAGCAAAAGTTTTCTCCCGTCCCCTCCGGAGCGCCGGACCAATACCGATGCGGCTTCCGGGGAAATGCTCACGGGAGATCTGTCCCGTTTTTCCAGAAATTGTCTGCCCCTTTCCAGAAGAGTCAGAAGATCTTCCGGGGAAAGCGGCTGAAAGGAAAACAGAAGCAGGCGGGAGGCGAGGGGTGGAAGGAGTGCCCTGAGGGGATTGTCAAAGGAGAGGCCGAGAAGAAGAAGGTCCCCTCTTTCGAGCGCCGGCACCAGAACATCCTGCTGGGTCCTGGTAAAACGATCAATCTCTTCGATCACCAGCAAACAATCCTGACCCGACTGACGATAGGAGACGCCTCTGTCGATTGCTTTCTTCAGCTCCCCCCCCGAAGACTCACCCGCCCGGACAACCTCAAAATGAAACGGGAGCACCTTCTGCAGCAAATGGACGAAAGCGGATTTCCCGCATCCCGGAGGACCATGAATGACCATGGAACGGAAAGATCGAACGGCAATCAACCGTCGCAGAATCCCGCGTTCCCCCATGAGATGGGGTTGTCCGAGAAATTCTTCCGGACGGTCTGGAAAAAGAAGAGAAGAAAGCGGCTTTTGAGACGCAGGCTCAAAGAGAGACTTCATAAGGACCGAACCCGCAAATGAGGAAGTCTTGACGGACAAAACCCCGCATCTGCCGTTACGGTTTCACTTGAGATACCTAGCGTGACAAGGTGTACGGCACTGTAGGCGGCTTCAGGCTTCCCGGGACCGGGCATGCACACCACGCGCACTGACATGCCATTTCTCAAAATGATGTAGGTAACAAATTTAACCGTTTCTCGAACAGTGCAGGGTCGAGGATCATCTTACCCTTTCATCCCCCGTGTCGCAAGAGCGAAGCCGCATTCTGCTCAAGGCTCGAAAGAGAATTGTCCAGCTCCTTGATCAACTGGTCCCTTCTTTCGACCAGTTCCTGCAGTTCATTGATTCGCAGAAGATACTCCTGGCTTTCGTATATTTTTTCGATGGCGACAAGAAGCGCCAGTGAATGGGCGTCCCGCAGGGAGGCCCCTGCCCCGCGAAGATCGAGAATTTCCCCCAGGGTCTTACCGGCTTCCGCCATGCGTCCGGGGTCAAAATGCCCTTTGACGTTCAGCGTCAGGTTGTTGTTGACCCGGACCTGGATCTGCTCAGTCTTCTTTTTCTCCACGACGGAGTTTCCCCTTCTCTAGGATCCGGAGCATCCGGATTTCCATTCGGGACAGGATTTCACGAACTTTCTCGCGCTCTCTTTTCAGAACGCCCACATTTTTGACAAGGCGCTGGTTTTCCTTTCGCAATTCCCTGTTTTCCCGGACAAGGGCGTCCAGGGTTTCCCGGTGGCGCAGAAGAAGGTTCTCGATCAGCCTGAACCGTTCTCGAAACTTCCATTCCCTCTCCCATTCCTCGGGGGTTCCCCGGAACATCTCCCTTAACCTTCCTTGCGTAAAAGGTGCGAACGATGAATGAACAGGTAATTCCACAGAACTTCCCGATCATATCGCCGTGTTTCACGAAACGGAATTCCCTCGACAAAAAAATCCCAGTCCTGATTTTCCAGCCCTTTCCATCGGACGACCGAGTGCATTCCGGCATTGTAGGAAGCCACTGCCCTCTCTGGATTCTTCGGATAATGTTCCAATAATCGCCGGAGATACAATCCTCCCAGATAGCTGTTGTTCTCCGGAACACGGATCTTTCCCAGATTTCTCCTGATCGTCAGATAGACCGGATCCCCCGAAGAGTGGGCAACCGAAAGAGCCGTTGGTGGCATCAGCTGCATAATTCCGAGTGCTCCGTCTATGGAGAGGGATTTCTCCATAAACCGGCTTTCCTGCCGCGCGATGGAGATGGCCCACTCCGGGTCCACCCCGGAGCGACGGACGCCGCGCAGGACAAATCCGTTCACTTTTTCCGCCCGGGCCAGATGAATGCCTGGTGGATCAAGAGGGATGACTTCTTGGATAACCCGGTATCGTTCCTCCGGAAAGACAGACATGTCCAGACTCCCGTACCGGAGGATCCTCCGACCGAGATGACCGCCATCCAGACGCATTTCTGTCATCAGAAGAGCGGGTCCCCAAAGCCCCATCTGGACAAGGGTCAGGATGCGATTCCGGTCGGCCCTGGTGAGAAGGCGGTGGCCCTTTTCGGGACGATGAAGACGAACGTCCAGCGGAGGACAATCTGACCGGCAAGCCAGCGTTGCCCACATCGCATAGGGAGTTTCCGGAGCTTCCGACAAGACTTTTTTATAAAAGGAACGCGCCTCCGATTTGTCTCCGTTCAAGGAGGACAGTCTTCCCAAAAAGTAGCGAACACGGGCCAAACGGAATGCGAATGCTGAAGTCCCTTTTTCCGTGGAAAGATCCTCTTCCAGCTCCTCCCAGGCGTTCTTCGCCGCATCTCTTCTTCCCGAGAGAAAGGCGGCCAATCCATACAGCCACAAGCTGTCCTGGCCGGGTCCCGTCGACATCAGGACAGCCGGCGGTTTCCATCCGGGAGGCACCATCCCTTTGCCAAGAGCCATCTGCTGACGTAAAAACCCGTTGACCAGGCGCCTTCCGTCTATTGAATCCGGAAATCGGGAAAGAAAATCCCCGATACAGGACTCCGAAACCTCGGGGCGACGATACAGCTGACATCGGGTGGCTTCGAGAGAGGCAAGAAGACGGGGTCCCTTTTCTTGGGTCAGTGTGGAAAGCAGTTTTCTGGCACGAAAGCGGTGATTTTCCCTTGCCAGTTCAACGCTTCGAAGAATCGTCGCCAAGTCCCGGTAAGGGAACGGAGGTTCCAGCGCCAGGTAGTGTTTGATCTCCCCGGAAGCGAGGGCACCCATCCCCATGGAAGAGAGGGCTTCCCATCGGGGAATCAGCACATCTCCGGTTTCACCAGCCGTGCCGAGACGCATCAGGGCGAGACCGCTTTCGGGGGACAATGGATGGCGTGCTACCAGCTTTTTCCAGAGGGAGACTGCCGTCAGGGTGTCTCCCTCTTTTACAGAAACAAGCGAGCGCTGCCAGAGCGCCCGTGCGGTGTTCCTGCCGGACCGTCCCGGACCCGATGCGAAGGGGGAAAAAGGATACATATGGGCAAATTTACGTCTCAATCCGGGACGCCGGGAAGCCGGAACAGCAGGTTCGTTCATCGCGTGCCAGAAAAGGACATCCGCGATTCCTCTTCCCGTCCGGTTCATATGTCTGAGCCCCTTTCCGGAAAACGTAGACGGAGGAAAATACCAGAGCCTCAGAATGGCAAGGCGATTCCGGTAAAGAGGCGGCAACGTGGAAAGATCCGCCTTGCCCATCCCTGAAAGAAGACGTCTGGCGGAAACTGGGTCGTTCCGGGTTACCGCCCCAAGCACCGCCATGTAATAGGACCACCCTCCTTTTTCCGTCACAGGACGGGCCATGGCAACAGGAACAGTCAAAAACCCATGAGATGCCAGCAGGAACAGAAAAAAAGCGTTCCACCGGAGCCGGAATCTACTGAAGAACATGGAATCCCCCGTTGTAGAAGATAAAGGCCCAGGTCAGGGTCAGTTCCTTCTTGTGAAACGATTTGGGAAGAGGAATATAAGGCGCCGCGACACGGACGATCCGGAGAGCCTCCTCGTCCAGAATACGGGATCCGGAGCTTTCGGTGAGTCTGGCAGCTGCCAGTGTGCCGTCTTCGTTGATGACGAACGTGACCAAAGCCCGACCGGTGATCCCCCTCTGCTGGGCCTCCACAGGATACTCGCCAATTGTCTCAAATCGCTCCTGGATGCGTTTGATGTAACTCGAATACGTCTCGTCCTCAAGATTCGCCGCGATACGGTTCAGATCGTTCGAACGATCCGAGTAGGCAGGGGCCATGTCCTGTGCCAGGTTCAGATGATGCGTGAAAGGGGTGCCCAGCGCTGCCTGGGAAAGGATCTGCTGCATCTGGCTGCGGGAAATCGTCGTCATCGCCGGTTTTTTCTTCGGGGATGGCGCGGTCTTTGGCACAGGCTTGACCTCTGCCGTTTTCTGAGTTTTCTGCTTGGGGTGGACCTGTTCCGATCTTTGGGCTGTCGTTTCACGCCGATGCGAAGAAACGTTTTTTTTCACCTGCCGAAAACCCGGAAGGTCGGAGGATCGGGCTTCGTGCGGTTTTGAAACAGGTTTGGGGGCCGTTTCCGGGGCTTTCGCCACTTTTGGAACCCTTGGTGCCGGTTGCTCTTGGGGAGCCGCCGGTGCGGCCTTTCTCTCCATCCGGTCCTTCGCATGGAGGTTCCCGGAAAGAGAGTATCCTTTCGGGAGGGGAGGCGCCACCGTCTGGTCGGCCAGAGGAACCTTCGACGGATCCAGAAGGTCGATGAAAACCGGCTTTTTCTCCTGGGCCAATTTTTTCATCTGGGCAGGAGTCAGTGGCTTTTTCTTGGCCTCAAGCATGGCCTCCAGGGCGTTTCTTGCCGATGGATTCTTGATAAACAGCAAGATAATCCCCAGATGAACCATAAAGGAAACAAGAAGAAACCACCGAAAAGCCCATTTCTGTTCCGCATCCTCCTCATGAGACAGGAGGATGTTCTGGCCATAGGGCCCATATGGCAAAAGTGGATGCATTCACTCTCTCTGATCGTGATTTCTTCAACGGAAAACCGGTTTATGATATTCTAGACCAGTTTGAACGAGAAATAAAAATGACCTGTAAAAGAAGGACCCGTCATCTTTCCCCTGAAAAAAAAACGGGGCAGTTCCGAACCCCTCGAGACGATCGAAAAACGGATCCGGCCTCACAAAAGCCTCGGACAAAACTTCCTTTCGGACCCTGCTCTGGCGTTCCGCATCGCCTCCATGGCCAGGGAGGCGCCGGTTTTCCCCTGCCGCATTCTTGAGATCGGCCCGGGCAAAGGGATCCTGTCGGGAGTCCTGGCGACGATGACAGAGGATCTGTGGCTTGTCGAAAGGGATCGGCAACTGGCCGAAACACTGCGGAAAACCTTTTCCGAAACCCCCGGCGTCAGGATCCTTGAAGAGGACGCGATGGAGTTTTCTTTTGGAAATGACCGGTCCCCCTATATCCTTGTCTCGAATCTCCCGTACAACATCTCTGTCCCCCTCTATCTCAAATTCCTGGCGAGCGATTTCCCTCCCGTGTTCATGGTATTAATGTTTCAGAGAGAAGTCGCCAAGAGACTTCTGGCCCGTACGACCGATCCCGACTATGGCCATCTCTCTGTTGTGACATCCTACCTGGCACAAATCCGGAAAAGAATCGACCTTGCGCCGGGCGCTTTTTATCCGGCGCCGAAAGTCCACTCTTCCGTCGTCACCGTTCTTCCTTTGTCCGTTCAGGATGAGTGCACATGGGCCGCGATCTCTCTTTCGCGAAAGCTTTTCTGCTACCGGCGCAAATCCCTTGGACGAGCCCTCCGGACCGCTTTTTCGGGGGAGGAATCCCTGCTGGACGGAACGTTTTTCAAGACCGAAACAGATTTCTTTTCCCGAAAAGTGGATTCCCTGAGTCCGGAGGACTTCCGGAAACTTGCCGCCAGCGCCAGAAATCATCATCTTCCCTTTTTTGATAGAATGACACAGCAAGGAAAGGAGTTACTGAAACCGTGACATCAACACCCCCGCCTCTGACGAAATCGGAACCCTGGGTCCGGATCATCCCCCTCGGTGGAATTGGCGAAATCGGGATGAACATGACAGCGTACGAAACCCCGGACGGAATCGTCGTGGTCGATTGCGGTGTCCTTTTTCCGGAGGACGACCTTCTCGGGATTGATCTCATTATTCCTGACATGACGTTTCTCAAGGAAAATCGCAACCGGCTCCTCGCCCTTTTTCTGACCCACGGACATGAAGACCACATCGGAGCGATCCCCTACTTTCTCCGGGAGTTCGACGTCCCGGTCTTCGGGACACCGCTGACTCTCGGTCTTGTCGAAGGGAAAGTCCGTCAGCACAAGAGCCTGCCTCCTCCCCGTCTGGTTTCCATCCGTCCCCGCGAGAAATATACGGTCGGCCCCTTCACCTTTGAACCCATTCGAATTACCCACAGCATTGCAGACGGGGTGGCCTTCGCGATCACGACGGAGGCAGGAACGATCCTCCACACCGGCGACTTCAAGATTGACCTCACCCCGATCGATAATGAGCATTTCGACATGCACCGGCTCTGCAGCCTCGGAGAAGAAGGGGTCCTCTGCCTGATCAGTGATTCGACCAACTCGGAAAAAGAGGGCCTGTCCCTCTCGGAACGCCAGGTGACGGAACCCCTCGAACAAATGATCTCCCAGGCTCCAGGACGTGTCATCGTGGCGACTTTTTCCTCCAACATTCATCGTTTGCAACAGGTCGCCGACGTCTCCATCCGGAACGGCCGGAAAATTGCACTCACAGGGCGGTCGATGGAAACAAACGCCCGCGTGGCGGGGGAGCTCGGATACCTCTCCATCCCTCCTGATCAGATCATCCGCCTCGATCAGGTGTCCCAGTATCCTCCGGAAAGAGTCACCATTTTAACGACCGGAAGCCAGGGCGAACCCATGAGTGCCCTTTTCCGGATGGCCCTGGGGGACCACAAACATGTTTCCATTGGGCCCGGAGATACCATCCTGCTGTCGGCACGCATCATTCCGGGAAATGAACGCGCCATCAACAAGATCATCAATTTGCTCGGAAAGAAAGGTGCAAAGGTTTTCTACCGGCGAATTTCGGAAATTCATGTTTCCGGACATGCCAGCCAGGAGGACCAGAAATTGATGATCCGGATGCTCCGTCCCAAGTATTTTGTCCCCATGCACGGGGAGTTCCGGCAACTTTCGCAGCACGCGAGAACCGCAGTCCGGACGGGGATCCCGGAAGAAAATGTCTTTGTGATCGAAAACGGGGTCGTTCTCGAATTGACCCAATCCCGGGTGACGCAGCGCGAAAAGGTTGTGTCGGGGCGAACGTTCATTGACGGCAAGGGAATCGGAGATGTCGAAGACATGGTTATCCGCGACCGACAGCGCCTTGGATCGGACGGAATCGTCACGGTTATTGTCGCCCTGTCCCAGCAGACCGGAGAAATCGTTGTCGGTCCCGAAGTCTCGACCCGGGGTGTTGTCCTGTCGGATCTTTCCCTTGAAATGAACGCCATTCTGAAAACCCAGGTGGAACTCTTGCTCCAGGAACTGGGGCCGGAAGTCAAGAAAGAGGTCTCTGCCCTCAAGACTCTTGTCCACAATCACCTGAGACGTTACTTCAAGAAAAATTTTGAACGGGACCCTGTCATCATCCCGGTCCTTCTCGAGATGTAGTGGACACGATCATGACGCCGGACCCAGAGCACCTCTCGCCGACAAGCGAAAATCATCCCGAAAAACGTCTTGGGTATTACCTTCGACTGACCACGGGAACCTCGCTTCTGATTTTTCTGACCCTCGCTCTGGCGACAGGGCATGCCGACGACCCTTCCCTCTTCACGGTATCGAGCCGGGCTGTCGCCCGGAATATCGTGGGAGACACCGGGTCAACTGTTTCCGATTTTCTCCGTATGCTTTTCGGGGCAGGAGCCTGGCTTCCGCTCCTTTTCCTTGGGCAGGCGGTATGGACGGTGGCGCGCGAAAAGTCTGTTCCCTTACGCATCTATGCGGGATGGGCCCTGGCTCTTATCGCCGTTCCGGCCATTCTTTCCGGCATTCTCCCGGCTTCCTGGACTTCTCCCTACCCGCCAGGAGGATCCACGGGAGGATTCTTTTACGGACAGGCAGTCCGTCACCTGAATCCGGCGGGAACCTATCTTTTTTATCTGACTCTCCTGACACTGGCGGCATTGACCGTCGCTTTGCCAACGCTCCATTC
>JAMCWZ010000037.1:0-362 GCA_023480765.1 Nitrospirota bacterium | reverse complement strand
AGACCATGCTCCCCCCGGGGAGGACAGCCGGTCTCTTGCTCTTTCTCCGGAAGAAGTCCGGGATCTGTCTCCTTCTCCCGTCCCCCTGCCCAAGAGTAAAGAATGGGAAGAAGACGGGGAAGATCTTGAGGAGTCCCCTGATACAGAGGAGGACGAAGGTCCGGAGGAGACTTTCCGCTCCCTCCCTCCTCCTCCCGCAAGGACACAAAACAGCTCCCGGAAACTCTCCGGAAGCTCTCCTCCTCCGGCAGCGGACTTCCGGCCTCCCGAGGAAGTCATGGATCCTCTCCCCCCGCTGAACGAAGGATCCTCTCCCCAGTTTCTGAAAGAGACGGAACGCACTCTGGCTGATTTCTTTCGTA
>JAMCWZ010000072.1:689-4949 GCA_023480765.1 Nitrospirota bacterium | reverse complement strand
ATGGACGGATTTGCAGGTAGGACCCCGGGCGGTGGAAAAGAAGTCCGAACTGAAGATCTTCGTCTGGTGTATAGCCGTTAATGCCCCGGGCTTCCAGATTGAAGGCCAGATATCCTCTGGCGGAGAGGGATGGGATTTCCGGGGAATAGGCTTCAATCCCTCCAAGAACGGTTGTCGAGTCTTCCATGGTGGGATAGAAATAGAGACCGAAGACACGATATTCGGCTCCGCCGTATATCCGGATGTTGGGGGTGATGTCCCAGGATGGGATAACCTGAAGAATTTCATTTCCGAAATCCGAAATTTTTGAAATATGCATCAGGGTTGTGTAGTTGTACCCCGTGTGGGAACTTTCATGGTAGAAAAAGACTCTTCCTGAGAAGGAGTGGTATCGAAAAGTGACCGGAACTCCGATGACATAGTCTGCATCTTCAAGAAAAGTGGAGGATTTGATGATGGAAAATCGGGAAAAACTGGCTCCCATGACGCCAACCTGAACGGATTCGTTGATGCCTTGGGTAGGGGATTCCCAGCGGGCGACTCCAATATCCGCACCGAAATTTCCGTTGAACTGGATGAACGGCTGATTGGAGAGGGTGAGAAAATTAATGGATGTCGTTGGCTGACGAGGATCGGCGAGGAGAGGGGTGAACGGATCCTGGTTCGGAAGAAGGGTCAGCTTCCATGGCCCTCCGGAATTTTGATTGCCCGCTGTGGAGGAAGAGGAGGAAGTGGTCTGGGTCAGGTCCTGGTCCAGAGTGACGGTATCAGCAGGAGGGGCCGGATAGCCCACGGAGGGAAACAGAGAAAGGGTTAGCATGACTCCGAGAAAAGCGCTTGTCCCCAGTCGTTTAATGTTTCTCCAGTAACCACGGAAACAGGGTTGTTTTATGGAATCGATCCCCATCAGAATGAATTATTTCCCCAGAAATAAGGTCGTTGGAGGATATGGCCGGTTATTCAATTTCTGTACGTCTCTTTATGATCGGAAGTCCTTGTTGAAATCGTGCGGGAAGCAGAATACACCCCGGGAATATCTGGATGGATGTTGTTTTTTCTTGCTGATTGGTGTCTGCTTTCAGGCATCACACAATCACGCAACCGATCACCCTCTCTCTAAAATCCACAAAAAATTTATACTAGGAGAGAATGTGAAAGATTGTCCAGTCCTTTCCGGTTCACCCGTTGAAAGACCGTTGCTAGAGTGTTCGATTTTAAAATGAGGAAAAAGAAAAGATGAGTGACAGACCGCGCATCATACTCCGTAAGGGAGAGGACCGACGGGTCCGTTCCGGCCACCTCTGGATTTTCAGCAACGAAATAGAGCGTCCGGACAATGTTCCGGCAGGGTTGGTGGATGTCTACGGAAATGGAGGATCATACCTCGGGACAGGCATGTTCAACCCGCACACCCTTCTTGCGGTACGTCTTCTGAAGGATGGACAATTTCAGGACTTCGGAGAGTATCTTGAAAAAAAGATTGCGGAAGCCATCCGGTTGCCTGTTCGACAGTTTCGGGAAGGGGAGGCCGCCGTTCGCCTGATTCACTCGGAAGGGGACGGGCTTCCGGGACTGATTGTCGACCGGTTTTCTCACTGGTTATCCGTTCAGATCACGACACGTTTGATGGAAGAACACCGCAAAACGATTTTGGACATCCTGAACCGATTCCTGTCACCCAAAGGAATTCGGACGGACAATGCTTTGCCTGCTCGGTTCACGGAAGGGCTTTCGACGGATCAGGACGAATTTTGGGGAGATGTTCCCGAGACGCTGACAGTTCCGGTGGGTGGTGCCATGATGCGTTTTCCCTTCCGGGCCGGACAGAAAACCGGTCTGTTTTTGGACCAGAAAGACAATGTTCGTGCCTTGGCAAAGTATTTTTCGGGACAGCGTCTTCTGGACGCCTTTTCTTACGTAGGGGGCTGGTCTGTCGGGGCAGCCCTGGAAAATGCAGCATCTGTGGTTGGTCTGGACAATTCAATCAATGCATTGGAATGTTACGAGGAAAACCTCTCGCCGTTCGCCTCCAGGATTTCTGTATCGACAATCCGCGCGGATTTTTTTGAGTGGGCCACAAAAGCTCTTCACAAGAAAGAGGAATTTGATGTTGTTGTGCTGGATCCGCCTGCTTTTCATCAAAAGCCGGAAAAAAAGGAGGAAGGACTGAAAGGTTACTACACCGCAAACGAACTTGCCGCCTCTCTCGTGAGGCCGGGGGGGATCCTTGTGAGCTGTTCCTGTTCTGCGCTCCTGGAATGGGAGGACCTATTTGGTATCCTCAGAAATGTCTTGCGCAAAAAAAAGAAGACAGCAAGGCTCATTTATCAGGGACGGGCAGCGGCGGATCATCCCCGTGTCCTGGCGATGCCCGAAACAGACTACCTGAAATGTGTTGCCCTGATACTTTAGGAGAGCAATTCTGTGGATCCCCGGATGAAGCTGATCTTGCCGGGACAAAGATCGTTGAACGGCATGTGTGCGCAATGAATATGGGATCCCCTGCAATCGTTTGACCATGAGGCTTGAGTCAAAGTAGAATAACAAGATTGATCATTTTGTCAGATGAATTCACAGGGAATTTGGCCCCTCTTCACGGAAGGCTTTATGGAAAATCAGACGTCGACCAGTCTCCTTCACATCCGTAACCTCGCAATCATTGCCCATGTTGATCACGGGAAGACCACTCTTGTTGACAAGCTTTTGCAGCAGGGAAATGTCTTTAGGGCAAACGAGCAGGTGGAAGAGCGGGTCATGGATTCGAACCAGCTCGAGAAAGAGCGGGGTATCACGATTCTTGCCAAGAATACCGCCGTGCACTACCTGGACTACAAGATCAATATCGTCGACACCCCCGGGCATGCTGATTTTTCCGGAGAAGTCGAGCGGATCCTGACCATGGTGGACGGGGTTTTGCTCGTTGTGGATGCCTTTGACGGTCCCATGCCGCAGACCCGTTTTGTTCTGAACAAGGCGCTCTCCCTGGGCCTGAAACCCATTGTTGTCCTCAACAAGATAGACCGTTCGGACGCACGACCTGTCGAAGCCTTGAACGATGTCTTCAATCTCTTCATCGAGCTTGGGGCGACAGATGAGCAAATGGAGTTTCCTGTCGTCTATGCTTCGGCCAAAAAAGGTTTTGCAATGCGGGATCTTGCTCAACCCAGTGAAAATCTGATTCCGCTCTTTGAGACTATCATCAGCCATATTCCACCTCCCGAAGCAGACCTGTCCGGACCTTTTCTGATGCAGGTCACCAGTCTTGAGTATGATTCCTATATTGGTCAGATGGCTTTGGGGCGAGTTGTGCGCGGAAAGGTGTCGGTCGGAGAAACCATCGGTCGGGTTGTTGCTGGAGAACTGAAAGAGAAAGGCAAAATTAAAAAGCTGCTTTCTTTTGAAGGTCTTAAAAAAGTCGAAGTCGAAACAATTCAGGCGGGAGATATTGTTCTTTTAGCCGCATTTCCCGACCTTCGCATCGGGGAAGTTTTGTCCGACGTCAACACGATCGGTGAACTTCCTCCCATCGAGATTGGTGAGCCGACGATCTCGATGGAATTCCTTGTGAACAACTCTCCTTTTGCCGGGCAGGAAGGAAAGTTTGTCACGTCCCGGAATCTTCGCGACAGACTTTTTCGGGAGATCAAGTCTAATGTCGCCCTTCGTGTGGAGGAAACCGACAGCCCGGATTCGTTCAAGGTTTCCGGGAGAGGCGAGTTGCATCTCGGCATCCTGATCGAAACGATGCGGCGGGAAGGCTATGAGTTCCAGGTCTCAAGACCCAAGGTTCTTTTCAAGGGAGAAGGGGCACAAAGACATGAACCATACGAGTATCTTGTCATTGATGTCGCCGAAGAATATGTCGGTACCGTTATCGAAAAGCTTGGGCCCAGAAAAGGGGAAATGCTGAACATGGCCCCACAGAAAGACGGTCATGTTCGCCTTGAGTTTCTTATTCCCGCAAGAGGACTCCTTGGGTATCGGAGCGAGTTTCTCTCCGATACTCGTGGAACGGGTCTCCTGACCCATACGTTCCATGGGTACGGGGAATACAAGGGGGATATTCCGGGCCGGAATAATGGTGCGCTCATTTCGATGGAAACGGGTGAAACGGTTGCTTATGCCCTGGAAAACGTTCAGGAACGCGGAGTTCTCTTCCTCGGAGCAGGGGTCCGTGTTTATGAGGGGATGGTGATTGGAGCACATTCACGTCCGACGGATCTGGCCGTCAATCCCTGCAAGAAAAAACATCTGACAAAC
>JAMCWZ010000072.1:0-679 GCA_023480765.1 Nitrospirota bacterium | reverse complement strand
TTCATCCAAAAAATAGGGGGATCTGGATGCTCTGTCTGGAAAAAAAACGAACAGTGATGGCCCTTGTCTCAGTCTGCTTTTTTTTTCTGGGGTTTATTGGCATACCGCTTACAGGAGGAATGACTTTGGCAAACGCGGATGAAACAGCAAAACCGACTCTTCCTCCGGGAGAGTATGCGGAATTTGATACCTCGATGGGAACGATTATTTGTCAGCTTTTCCCCCAGTCGGCCCCCCATACGGTCGAGAATTTTGTGGGGCTGGCGGAGGGAACGAAGGATTTTCAGGACCCCCAGTCGGGAAAAATGGTCAAGCGCCCTTTTTATGATGGTCTCGTTTTTCATCGGGTCATCAAGAATTTTATGATTCAGGGAGGAGACCCCCTCGGAAATGGGACCGGCGGTCCAGGGTACCAGTTTGACGATGAAATCGATGCGTCACGGGATTTTTCTCACAAAGGTGTGCTGGCGATGGCAAATGCCGGTCCGAATACAAATGGAAGCCAGTTTTTTATAACGGTTGCACCGGCTCCATGGCTTAACGGCAATTATTCAATCTTCGGTCAGGTGGTTTCGGGTCAGTCCGTGGCGGATAAAATTTCTGAAGTTGCGACAGACCGCCGGGACCGTCCCCAGACTCCGGTTGTCATCCAGCACGTAAAAATCTTTCGGGTCAATCC
>JAMCWZ010000097.1 GCA_023480765.1 Nitrospirota bacterium | reverse complement strand
AACCCCCTCCGCCACCTGGCCGACTTCCCGAAGGACTTCGGGAAGAGAGTTTCCCTGGCCCAGAAGAACTCCCACCCTCCTGTTCCGGGAAAGCTCTGAGGTCGCGGTCAGCATCAGATCCCCCACCCCCCCCCAGACCGGAAAACGTTTGCGGGTGGGCTCCGAGGCGAACTCCCAGACGGGTCATCTCCGCAAGTCCACGGGTCAGAAGAGCGGCCCGGCTGTTCGCCCCCAGCTGCATTCCGTCCGAAATGCCCGCCGCCAGGGCCATCACGTTTTTCATGGCTCCGGCGACCTCCAGACCGATCACATCCTGACGGGTATAGACCTTGAAAGAGGGACCGGAAAACAGTTTCTGCGCCTCGCGTGCCAGTCGGTGAGACGGTGATGCCAGAACGACCGCGGTCGGAAGCTTCCGGACAACCTCCCGGGCGAAGGAGGGACCCGACAGAACCGCATACGATTCAGGGCTTTCCGCATACACCTCCCGGACAATCGCCGAAACGAGCATATGGGTTTTTCGCTCGATCCCCTTCGTCCCTCCGATCAGGGGCAAGGGTACCGGAAGAAGTGCACGGACCTTCTCCAGAACTTCCCGCACAGCCTGGCAGGGAACGGCCAGCACGAGAAGGCTCGCTCCTTCGAGAGCCGCTTCCAGATCGTTTTCAATCCGGATGGAAGAAGGATAGGAAACACCCGGGAGATACACCCGATTCTCCCGGGTCTGACGAATATCTTTGGCCAGGAGAGGGTCACGGACCCACTGGACCACCGGATCCCCTCCCCATCCGAGATGAAGGGCAAGAGCGGTCCCCCAGGATCCGCCGCCCAGAACGAGAGGGGAAAGGGAAGCCCGGGAAAAGACAGGCTCAGTCGACGGGATCGGATTCAAGGGACTCCCCTTCCTTCTATTTCCGGAGAATATGTTTTGTCCTGGAAGTCGCTTCTGCGATCTGATTTTACATGTCCCGGACAAATCCCTGCAACCGGGCAAAAAAGTCATGATAGAATGGAAGGCATTCGCGCCATTGTCGTCACGGCGCGGAAACGTTCATTGGTCTTGGAAAAAAGCCTTTGGGTCCGGATTTCGGAAACCCTTTGCCCCAGAGAATTTCGGGAGATGCATGGAAGAACAACTCTTTTCCGACCGGACGCAGGCCGGAGAAAAACTCGCCGAACACCTTCTTTCGGCCGGGGAACAGGTCGACCTTGTCCTGGGGATCGCCCGGGGAGGCATTCCGGTTGCTCTTCCCATCGCCCGCCGTCTGAACGCGCCCGTCTTTCCCATGATCTCGCGGAAAATCGGCGCGCCCTGGGAAAAAGAGCTCGCCCTGGGGGCTCTCTCCGAAAACGGAGGCCTTTACTGGAACAGGGAACTGATTGAAAGCCGTGACATTTCTCCCCGGGAGCTGGATCTCCTGGTCGAAAAAGCGCGCCGGGAGGTCCGGGAAAAAATCTCCCGGCTTCGCAACGGAAAACCTCTCGGGTCCTTGACCGGAAAGCGCATTGTCCTGGTGGACGACGGCGCTGCGACGGGGGCAACGGACCTTGCCGCCGCCATCGATATTCTGAAGGAAGGACCGGAACGTCTTCTGGTTGCGGTACCGGTGGCTCCTCCGGACTTCTCCGTCAAGGTCCGAAGGATGGGGGCGACCCCCGTCGTCCTTCTCTCCCCGCCCGATTTCGGTTCCGTCGGAGAATGGTTCGAGCGCTTTCCCCAGGTGACGGACGGGGAAGTTCTTCTGTCTCTGGGGACTGTTTTCGGGGGGGAGCAAAAAAGCCTCCGGCAATCCTTAGCTTGCTTACGTTTGGGATTCGGGACCTCACTCTGGCGGGAAACCGGCATGTTCTTTTGCCGACTTTCCAACAAGAAACAACGTCAACGATTCTCCTTTGCGGAAGGGTGTCTTGAACATTTTCGCCTCCCCCCACCCCTTTCTTCCCCACAAACAGCACCTGGTCGCTCCGGAAAACATTAAAAAGATCTTTTCCGAAGAAGTGCCATCCGGTTCCTGGCACGCGGGGTTTTCCCGGACAGGCGATTTTCTCTATCTCTCCGACAATCTCCCCTCTCCCTTTTCGGGGATTCCGACCCTTCGGGGGATCGACGCGTTTTTTCAGGCTCTGGAATCGTTCACATTTCACGGGGACCTGCCGGCACTCCATGCATTTCGCACAGAAAGCCGGATTGAACCGGAAGCCGGCATTCTTCTCCGCATCAACCGGAAAGACCTGACCTTGCCGCCCCGGATGGCGATTGCGTCACGGAAGGAAGGCGATATCCTGCACTTCGCCTTCCTTCCAACGGACAGCCGCAAATCGGATGATGCTCCCTTCGGAGCCGGAGGTCTGTTCTTTCGCACACGGGAGACTCTGGGGGCCATCACCGAATGGCTGGAGCAGATTGATGAAGAAACTCTGGGAATTGTGGGAGCAGGCGTCTTCCGGCAGAACTACCGGGAAGAAGAGTCGGATGTCCTGATCCGGTCCCTCCGGGGCGGTCTTCTCCTGAAAACGGAAAAAAGACCGGTGGACCAGCTCCCCGGTCTGGTGCCAGACATCTGGAGCATGCCGAGGTGGTGGGGGAGCCGCATCGAGGACACCGACACTCCCCGGTCCATCTGGGTGCATACGGTCCTCCACTGCGCCAGGGGTCTTCCGGTATTAACGATATCGGCCCATACAGACTTTATCCGGCAAACCGGAATTTCCCGCTTCCGGTCGACCCTCCGGAAAATGTCCGACCAGATTCTTGAATGCTCGCGCACATTTTCCTGGGGAACACGCTTCCGTTATGCCCGCCAATGGCTCGTTCCGGCCGGGTTTGATATCCGGCAGGCCGATCGCATTCTGGGGATGCTTCCCCCGAAAAAATCGGCGTCCAGCATCCTGATCCCCGTTCGTGCCTCACTCAAGGATTTGAAGGAAATCTCCCGGAAAACCCGAATGAATGAACCCATTTTCTGGGACAGCCAGGAGGAACAGGTCTGGGTCACTCTTCAGGACGTCACTCTCCAGTCCGCGGAAGACGTGGTCCGGCCTTCCCTGCTCGCCCGTCTCGGCCGGCTTGTGGGAACCCCCATTCCGTCCGGACTTTTTTTCGAACGTTACGCCAGGTGAACTCCCTCTCCCGGGAGAAGGTCCTCCGGCCCATCCGCCTGTGGGGGGGGCTGGAACAAAATCTCTTTTCCCGGCGGACCTTGTTCCAGAAAACGCTCGAACCCGGACAACGACAGCGGACGCGAGATGCTGAATCCCTGAATCACAAAACACCCGAGATCCCGAAGCATCCGGATTTCCTGGCCCGACTCGGCTCCCTCCCCGATCAGGACAAGGTCGAGATTTCGGGCCATATGGGCAATGATTTCGACCATTTTCCGGTCACGTTCGTTCTCCTTCATCCTCAGGACAAACTCCTGGGGAATCTTGATCGAATCCACGGGAAGCCGGGTCAGATAGCTGAGAGAGGAATATCCTGTTCCGAAGTCGTCGATGACAAAGGTGACCCCCCGTTTCCGGAGAGAGGCGATTCGCCCCGCGGAGACGCCGGAGTCTCCGACGAGAAGACTTTCGGTCAGCTCCAGGGACAAGCGGGAAGCCGACGCCGGATACCGGTCAAAACGGGATTCGAGATCCGACCAGAACGATTCCGAGCGGAACTGCCTTGCCGAAACATTGACCGCCAGCCAGAAGGAGGGATAGCCTTTCCGTTCCCACTTCTCCAGCAAGGACAGGGCTTCTTCCATGACCCAGTCGCCGACGGGATGAATCAGTCCGGTCTCCTCCGCCAGAGGGATGAAGCTGGCCGGGAGCATCATCCCCCTGTCGGGCCGGTTCCAGCGAAGGAGCGCCTCCACCCCCATCAGCCGGTTATTCCGGACATCCACCTGGGGCTGGAAATAAAGCTCGAACTCCTTCCGGGCGATCGCCTGGCGAAGGGCCGTGCCTTTTTCGTACCATTCACGAACACTCTGCTCGATGGCTTTTTCAAAAAACCGGATCGTATTTTTTCCCGCGCTTTTCGCATGATACATCGTCAGATCGGCTTTCCGTAACAGCTCTTCCACCGTGAGGCCATCCTCCGGATAAATCGCAACCCCGACCGAGACGGTGGTCTGGAATTGCCCTTCCTCAAAAACAACCGGGCGGGACACCTGTTCCAGGAGATCGGTAAAAAGCCGTTCGAAAAGAAGGTCATTCTTTTCTTCCACCAGGACAACGAACTCGTCTCCTCCAATGCGTCCGAGGGCTCCTTTGCCTTCCATCACCTCCAACATGCGTCTGGAAAGGATTTCCAGGAATCTGTCTCCGGCCGCGTGGCCCAGTGTGTCATTCAGCTCCTTGAATCCGTCCAGGTCCAGAAAGGCAAGCGCCAGACGTTTTCCGGAGCGAAAATCCCGTTCCAGCTCTTCCCGGCACAGTTTCAGAAAACCGTTCCGGTTCAGAAGGCCCGTCAACGGATCCTGGTGTGCAAGTCGATGAATCTCTTTTTCCTTTTCCCGTTCGGATGTCACATCTTTCATATGGACGAGAAAGTGTGTCCGCTTCAGACTGTCGTTCCGGATCGGGCTCACCAGCACTTCCGCCAGAAACGCGGTCCCGTCCGCGGTCACTCCGCACCACTCCCCGGAAAACTCCTCGTCGGAACCCCTTTCCCCCGGGAGTTTTCCTTTTCCTCCCCAGTCGGAAAGCGGGAAGAACTGACGGAGGTCTTCCCCCAGAATGCTTTTCAGATCGGTCCGGGTCATTTCCGAAAAAGCGCGATTGGACCAGGCGATGGTTCCATCGGGATTGACGATCAGGGACGGTGCTCTTCCGGACTCCATCGCCCCACGAAAAAGACGGATCCGATGGTGTTCCTCATAATGGGAGAAGGCGACCCGAAGACGATCGGAAAACTCGAGGAAAAGTTGCTGGCGGCTTTCCGGAAAGGCCTGCCTGTTCCGGACAGAGAGCGTGAGGGTCCCCCAGGGACGCTGGTG
>JAMCWZ010000060.1 GCA_023480765.1 Nitrospirota bacterium | reverse complement strand
GAGCAACAGCTGGACCTATGCCGGGCTCGACGACAGGATAAGCGATCATGCCGATATTCAGGTCGATGCGGGCGATACATCTCTCGCCAGAGCTGGCCTTTATGGCCATCTGTTCTATAACCCCGGGCTTTTCACTCTGGACATCCAGGGTGTCGACAACATGATCTGGGGAGATTTCGGGCAAGCGGTCCAGATGAACGGAAGCGAAAGCGGCGTTACCGTTTACGCCAGCCTCCAGTTGACGAAACGGCTGTCTCTGGGGGCCAACTATTGGTATTACGACTATCTTCTCAACAATGGGACTCTGCCATACGGAAGCCTGCACAATACCTTCGGGTATCTGGATTACCAGTTGACGGAAGATCCGGCGCTGGACATTCTCGCCGGATACGACGACTGGACCGTCATGGCTGATTCGCCTGCCGTTGCCGCACTTGTCCCGGAAATCATGAGACAGCAATATGTGCTCGTGGCGTTGAACCTGACGAAACAGTACGAAAATGGACTGATGCTGAACGGACAACTCGGAGGATATGATGATTTTTACAATCACATCGCTTCTTATGAAGGATCCCTGGGGATACGCTATCCCGTTTCCCTTCACTGGTCTTTGTACGGGAATGCCGTCTACTTTAATGAATCCACCGTTTATTCCGGCCCTTCGGAAGAATTGATGATCGGGATCAACTTTCTGTTCTGAGAAAGGATGCACACATGTTTCATAAAGCGGCATGGTTCAGTCGGTTGAGCGGTATACTCACTTTCGTGGCGATTCTATTGCTGGGCGGATGTTCGACTTCGGGATTCCGTTCTTCCGAACCCATCGATCATATGTCTGTCCTGCTTCTTCCCTTCAAGAACCTGACCTCCACGCCGGAAGCCGGAAAGACCATTTCCGCCCTGTTCGTCTCTTCCATCACCGTCAGTCATGCGATGTATCTGGCTTCCGCAAGCCCCGCAACATCGAAGGATATCGCGAAGATAGCGGAAAGCGGCACTCTTCCGAACAGCATCCTGGAATCCCTGGCCCGGGACCATATCGATGCGGTCCTGTTCGGGAACGTCACCGAATATGAGTACCGATCGGGACTTTCCACCGAGCCGGTCGTCGGGTTTACCTGGAAAATGCTCTCGACCAAAACGGGAAGCACGATCTGGACCGGCGCCGTCAGCCGGGTCGATTCCTGTTTTTGGGTCTGTCACGACACACTTGCCGAATTTGGCAAGACGCTTGTCGATGAAGAAGTGGAAAAACGCCTGGAGGAGGATCGCTAGACGGTACGGCAGTATCGGCCGTCCGGGCGGAGCTCTCCTCGATGGGGCCTTCCTCTTTCTGAAACAGGGGAAGGCCCCGTTTGGATCGGAGCAAGACCTCCGGTTCCGGGGAAACAGAAGATCTCCAAAGAGAAAAGGCCTTCAGAAGTCTGTAAGTCGCAAGAGGCAATGTTCCGATACTTGAAAGGCTTGTCGACCGGGAGGGTGGTGTCCGGAAAAGGCCTCTGGGACCCGGCTTTGCCAATCTCGGAAAAATGGCCTACATTGAAGAGAGGTGGACGAGAAGAGGGATTTTCCGGGACACCCGGAAGAGGTATCTAAAATAAACTTGCCGACGAGTCCTGCGCGTTTTTGAATGCGGGATGAGCCCTTCGATGTTATAAGGTTGTTTCCATCGATGGTTTTCCGGAAAAGCCCTGTTTCCCCTTTTGCGATCGGATTCTGTCCAGAAGGTCCGAATAATCCTGAACTGTCTATTCTTGCCGGAGGGGCTGGCATGAGCGATGGCTGGATTCTGGCCGGAGATATCGGCGGAACGAAGACAGCTCTGGGACTTTTTTCCCCGGACGACCTTGAAAAATCGATTGCTTCCAAAAATCTCCCCGTTGCTTTTGTCTCCGAACGTTATCCGAGCCACGAATTCTCCGGACTGACTCCGATTGTTGACACTTTTCTGAAAAAAAACCGTTCTGTTGTCGGGGATCAACCCATCCGGGCGACCTTTGGTGTCGCGGGACCGGTTCTCCACAACCGTTGCCAGACGACGAATCTTCCGTGGATCATTGAAGGATCTGCTCTTGAAAAAGACTTTGACTGGAAACAGGGGGCGGTCAACCTCGTCAACGATTTGGTGGCAATGGGGTGGGGGATTAATGTTGTAAGGGAATCCGGAGGGATTCACTGGCTCAGGGAAGACACGGAAAACGTGAAAGGCAATGCGGTCCTGGTCGCTCCTGGAACCGGACTGGGTGAGGCCCTTTTGGAAAAGGACCACGGGATGCTTCGTCCATGGCCATCGGAAGGTGGACATTCGGACTGGGCTCCGGTCAATTCCGAACAGGTAAAGCTTCTTGAGTTCCTCTGGACACGATTCGACCATGTCAGCTCCGAGCGGCTTTTGTCCGGCCCCGGCCTTCTCAATATCTACCGGTATGTCGCTCAGGACGGTCCGCATCCCAATCTTCTGGATAAAAACTTCCCTGAAGAGCATCTCCCCGAACACATCACGCAGGCCGCCCTGGAAGGAACAGACGCGTGCGCCCGGACGACCCTCCGCCTGTTTACGGAAATTCTCGCCCAGGAATCGGGCAACATGGCGCTGAAAGTCCTGTCGACCGGAGGGGTGTTCCTGGGGGGCGGCATTCCGGTCAAGATCCTGCCTTTTTTGAGGGAGCCTTCCTTCTTGACTCATATGGCCGAGAAGGGAAGATACCGGGAGCTTCTCGATCAGATTCCGGTCGGAGTTCTTGTCCGGGAAGAGACCCCTCTGCTGGGAGCGGCCTACGAAGCGATGTTGCGGATAAAAAAAGAGGCGGGCTCCATTTCGGGAGTGGCTTGAAAGTCGCAGGTCAATCAGGCAAAGATTGAGGAAAGTCCGTCCGTATCCGGAAGCACAGCAATTTTTCAGCGCCTCGGTCGTCATCTTTTTCGGGGGGAGGTTTGGTCATGGTATCCCGTGCCGAAGAACATCTGAATCCGGATCTTCCCCGTCTCCGGGTGTTCCCGGATGAATCGGCCCTGTCCCGGGAAGGTGCGGCGATTTTTGTCGACAGGATCCGTGAAAAGGTCCTGTCCCAGGGACACGCTTCGGTGATTCTGGCCGGGGGCGGATCTCCCCGTCTTCTTTACGCGGAAGCCGGCAAGCTTTTTTCCGAATGGCCCGCTTCATTACGGGAAAAAGTGTTGTTTGTTCCCGGAGACGAACGGATGGTGAGATCCGACGATCCACAGAGCAATAGCCGCATGATCCGCGAAACGCTTTTGGCTGGGGGGGAGTTTCCCGAAATGGCGTTCGAGAGGATTCGTGGTGAGTCTGTCTCCCTGGAGTCGGAAGCTCTCCGGTACGAGCGCGTGCTGCTCGACCGGTTCAAAACGACGGGACTGCACGTCCCATCTTTCGACTGGGCCTTTCTCGGGGTGGGTGAAGACGGCCATACGGCCAGCCTGTTTCCGGGGTCTGATCCCGCGGATGAGCACCGCCGACTCGTTTTGCCTGTTCCCCCGGAGGGAGACCGTCTTCCCAGAATCACCCTCGGTTACCGACTGCTCGCACATGCCCAACAGATCATTTTCCTTGCGCCGGGACGGAGAAAAAAGGATATTTTGCGGGAAATCCTGGTCCGGATGAAAGATTGTCCGGTCCAGAAACTTTTGACACTGTCTCTTGAAAACGGTCATTATCCCGAATTCTGGATCGACTGTGACGCCGACGACCCATCATTTTCCCGTTTGATGCTCGAAACGCCGGCCTCTCAGGACTCCGGAGGATCACGATGACAAATGCCGGCCAATCCATGCCAAGGAGATTTTCATGACACAAAATATCGATGACCGCGCCATCAACACTCTGCGCATGCTGGCCCTGGACGCGGTCCAGAAAGCCAATTCCGGCCATCCCGGAACGCCCATGGGATTTGCTTCGCCCGCCTACGTTCTCTGGTCCGAATATCTTCGCATCAACCCGAAGGATCCCGCCTGGCCGAACAGGGACCGCTTCGTCCTGTCCGCCGGTCATGCTTCCATGCTTCTGTACGGGTTTCTTCACCTTTTTGGGTACGGACTTGAACTCGAAGACCTCCGAAGTTTTCGGCAATGGGGAAGCCGCACGCCGGGACATCCGGAATACGGCCACACCGTCGGAGTGGAAACGACAACGGGGCCTCTTGGGCAAGGCTTTTCCAACGCTGTCGGGATGGCCATGGCGTTACGTTACGCCGGCGGCATTTTTAATCGTCCGGACTTTTCCATTCTCGATCCGAGGGTTTTCGTCGTGGCGGGGGATGGAGACATGATGGAGGGGATTTCCAATGAAGCGGCTTCCCTGGCCGGTCACCAGGGCCTCTCCAACCTGATTTGCCTGTACGACGACAACCACATCTCGATTGACGGATCCACCCGGCTGGCCTTCACCGAAGAGGTCGGGGACCGCTTCCTGGCGCTAAAGTGGTCCGTGAGGTACGTGGGGGACGGAAATGACCGGGAAGAAGTTCGGGCGGCCCTCTCCTGGGCGACGGATCCCGATCTCCAGATGGGAGGGGAGGCCGATACGCCGAAACTGATCGTCATCCGGACGCATATCGGATTCGGAAGCCCAAAGTATCAGGATACGGCGCATGCCCATGGCAGCGCTCTCGGAGCAGAGGAAGTCCTGAACACCAAACGGAATCTGGGCTGGCCCGAAACGCCCGATTTTCTTGTTCCGGATGACGTTCGGGCACACTTTGAGACGCTATCCCGGGAAAAATCCCGTGCACAGGCTCTCTGGCAGGAAACTCTCAAGAAATACGGGGAGGCTCATCCGGATCTTCTGGCGCTCTGGAAGGAGTGGATGTCCGGAGATGCCCTCGGTCGTCCGGTGCTCGAAACGTATCCGCCATATCCGGCAGATCCGAAAGGTCTGGCGACCCGTCAGGCTTTTGGAGAAGCGCTTCAGGTCGCATCGAAAGAGCTTCCCGCCCTTTGGGGAGGTTCGGCCGATCTGGCGCCTTCCAACAACACACTGATCAAGGGGGAGGTGGATTGCCAGAAAGGGACTCCGACGGGGAAAAACCTGCACTTTGGCGTCCGTGAACATGCCATGGGCGGAGTGCTGAACGGAATGTCCCTGACCGGCATGGTCCGCCCCTATGGCGGGACGTTTCTGGTGTTTTCGGATTACATGAGGGGATCCATGCGCCTGTCGGCGCTCATGCACCAGCCGGTTCTCTTTGTCCTGACGCACGACAGTATCGGACTGGGGGAGGATGGCCCGACGCACCAGCCGGTGGAACACCTTGCCGGCCTGAGGACCATTCCGGGGATGACCGTTTACCGTCCCGGCGACGCGAACGAGACCGTCCAGTCCCTTTCCGTTATCCTGGCGGACCGGACCGGACCGGCTTGCCTGGTGTTGTCCCGACAGAAGGTTCCAACGTTGCCGGTTCCTCCGGACGTTGTCCGCAAGGGGGTCGAAACGGGGGCGTACGTTGTCCGGGACACCGGCGAAAACCCCCGGTTGCTTCTCGTGGCATCGGGGTCCGAGCTGGGGCTTTTGTGGGAAGTCCAGGAGCGCTTGAAAGAACGAAACGTTCCGACTCGTCTCGTATCGGTTCCCTCCATCAACCGGCTGAGGCGCCAACCACCCGAAGCGAGCGAACGGGCTTTTCCCTCCGACCTTCCCCGTGTTCTCGTGGAAGCGGCTCACCCGATGGGTTGGTACCCTTACGCGCGACCGGGAGATCTTGTCATCGGTATGGAGACTTTCGGCGCAAGCGCCCCGGCGGAGCGCCTGATGGAGGCTTTCGGCTTCACGCCGGAGGCTGTTCTGTCCCGGATCGAAAATCATTGGCCGGATATGGCTTTCCGCTGACCTGTTTGGCCGGTTGGAGAGTGTGCGTCCAAATTTATTATAAGGAGAAACGACAATGTCCTCCCCTTCCATGTCGACAGGGGCCGACACCCCGTCCCGGGTCAAGGAGCTGGCCGCCCAGGGACAAAGTATCTGGTTGGACAGTATCAGCCGGGACCTGATGGATTCCGGCAAGCTCGATCATCTGATTCGCGTTGTCGGGATCCGGGGAATGACGTCGAATCCCACCATTTTTGAAAAAGCCATTAACGGAAGCGCAGCTTATGACGGGGAGATCGCCTTCCTGTCCAGGCGGGGATACAATTCCCAACAGATTCTTCGCGTTCTGATGGTGCGCGATATTCAACGGGCATGCGACTTCTTCGTCCGGTCCACCAGGAGATGGGCGGGACGGACGGCTTTGTCTCCATCGAGGTCAACCCCCTTCTGGCTCACAAGACGGAAGAAACCATCGCCGAAGCCCGTCTTCTCCATCGTCTTGTCAATCGTCCGAACCTGATGGTCAAGGTGCCGGGGACCCCGGAGGGGATGCCGGCGATAGAAGCCCTGACAGCGATCGGAATGTCGATCAATGTCACGCTTCTGTTTTCTCCGCGCGCCTACCGGGAAGCGGCGGAAGCCTACATCCGGGGACTGGAATCCTTTGTGGCCAAAGGCGGGGACCCTTCCGGAGTTCACAGCGTGGCCAGCGTTTTTGTCAGCCGTATCGACACACTGGTGGACAAGAAGCTCCAGGCTCTCGAGACCGGCGAAGGAGACGCCCGGAAAGCGTGGGAACCTCTTCTGGGACGCGCCGGCATCGAGAACAGCCGTTTGATTTACGACATTTTTCGTGATCTTTTCCATTCGAGCCGCTTTTCCGAACTGGTGATGCGGGGGGCGCATGTCCAGAGACCTCTCTGGGCCTCGACAGGTACGAAAAACCCCGCTTACTCCGACGTTCTGTATCTCGATTCCCTCACGGCTCCGGAAACCGTCAACACGGTGCCGGAACCCACCCTGAATTTCTACCTTGATCACGGTTCGACCAAATTGGCGATTGATCCTTCCTCAAGGTCCACCTCGCAGGACCCCCACGAGACGTTCCGGAGGCTGGAGACTGTTGGTATCCGGATGGAAGATGTCTTTACACAACTGGTCACCGAAGGGGTCAAGGCTTTCGACCAGTCCTTCGTCACCCTGACGGGAGCCCTGGAGGAAAAATCACGCTCTCTGACGGGGGTCAAGAACACATCGATCGGCGTTTTTATCCGGGGGACAAAGTTCGAAGAAGAAGCCTCCAGACTGAAGACGGCCTGGCAGCGGGACAGAGTCTTCGAGCGTCTTCTGCAAGAAGACGCTTCCCTGTTTCCGGGGGACCCCCTCTCGAACGCAAAGGCCATGGGGTTCCTCTCCGATGCCGGTCGGTTGACGGATCGCCGGAATGAATTCCTGGCTGCCGGAGAGGAAATCCGGTCAAGGAACATCCGGACTGTTCTCTGGCTTGGAATGGGCGGATCGATTCTTTCTGCTCTGGCCATGTCGGAATGTTTTTCCGACGGCAAAGTCCGCCTTCTGGGGGTCGACACCACGGATCCGGAAACGATCTCCCGGCTCGCGGAGGAGGCTGGTCTCGGAGGAGAAGGAGGGGCTCTGCCGTCGTTACGCATCATCGTCTCCTCCCAGTCCGGGTCGACTATCGAAGTGTCGAGTCTTTATGCCTGCTTTCGAGCGCTTCTGGAAAAAAAGGGAGTACGGGAGCCGGGAGAATATTTCTGGGCATTGACCGATCCTGGCTCTTCCCTCGAAGAGCTTGCCGCCCGGGAAAAGTTTGCTCGGGTCGTCCGGAACACCCCGGGAATTCCGGGACGTTTTTCGGCCTTTTCGGTTCCGGTATTTCTGGCCGCATCCATTCTGAAAGGGCCCCAGGGGCTGGACCAGGCGATCAACGCCAGTCGCATGGCGATCGAAGGTCTTCCGAAAAGCGGTTATGATGGACGTGGCATCCAGTTGGGGATTTTTCTGGGAGCCGGCTACCGGACAGGACGGAACAAGGTTTCCCTGTTCGGTCCGCCGATGCTTTGCGGGTGGCTTGAGCAATTGTTGGCAGAAGGAACGGGAAAGGCGGGAACCGGCTGGATTCCTTCGGGACCAGGTAACGCCGATGTTCGGGAGGGGGATGCGCCGGACCGTCTCCTGGTCGATATCGAATTCCCCGAATCTCCCGACATGGAATCTCTGGCCCGGATCTCCAGGCTGGAAGCGTCCGGGGATTCTTGTTTCTCCTTGACCCTGGACTTTCCGGTGGACATTTTCCCCTTCTTTTTCGATGTCATGCTGGGGGTCGCCCTGGCGGCCTACGATCGTGGAGTCAATCCCTTCGATGCTCCGGATGTGGTGATCTCGAAAGAGAAAACCCGGGAAATCCTGGAGCGGTTTTCTCTTGTGGGGAGCCGTGTCTGGGACGAGCCACAGGCAAAAATATTCCGGAAACCGGTGTTCGAAAAAGAAGATGTCTCTCTTTTTGCGGAAGGATTCTCTTCGAAGGTTGCCAGGACAGGGGATCTGTCCGAGGCGGTCCTTTCTTTTCTGGAAGGACTTGTGCAGGCCAGAAAAAACTCTCCCTATCTGGTTTTGCAATCCTGGCTTCCGGCTTCGGCGAATATTGAAAGTCGGCTCATGGACTGGGGAAAATTGCTCTCCCGCCGATTTTCTTTGCCGGTGATGGTCGTGCGGGGACCTGCTTTCTTGCATATGGTCGGGCAGGCGTACAAAGGGGGGCCGGATGAAGGCCTTTTTCTCCAGTTGTCGGCAAAGGAAATGATGGATCTTCCACTTCCAGGACAGCCCTATGGATTTGCGACCCTGTTTCGTTCCCAGCAGTTGGGAGATTTTTTTGCCATGGCCCAGCTGGGGCGGCCCGTGGGTGAGATCCGGTTTGCGAACCGGACGGAAGCCGAGCGTTTTCTCGATATTTCTTTAAAACAGGGATAACGTGCCGAAGGAAAAACGTTTCTTGAAGGCAAAGAGCCGGATTCCCGCTCCGGGGAGAAGATCGTGCTGATCGGAATGGTCGGGCTTGGCAGAATGGGATCGGACCTTGTCCGACACCTTCTGGGAAAAGGCCACCGGGTAGCGGGTTTTGATCCGGTGGCCCCTGTTCGCCAGGAGCTGGCGAAAGCAGGCATGTTACCGGCCGATAGTCTCTCTTCTCTGTTCCACCTGCTTCGATCGGAAGAGGGAGGCGGCAGGGCGAGAATCTGGCTTTCGATCCCGGCAGGTCCCCCGGTGGACGATGTCCTCCTTCAATTGACGCCACTCCTCGTAAAGGGAGATGTGGTTGTCGATGCCGGAGCCTCCCGATTCACGGACACAGTGCGGCGCTCAAGACTTCTCGCACAATCCGGGCTCTTTCTCCTTGACGCCGGAATCACGATCGGGACGGGAGACCATCTTTCCTTGGTTGTCGGGGGAGAAAAAGAGCCAGTCGACGATCTCGGGCCGGTTTTTGACGCCCTCTCCTCTGGTGCAGGGTATCTCCATGCGGGACCTGTGGGTTCCGGCCATTTTGTGAAAATGGTCGGAGAGGGGATCGAGTCGGCGTTTCTCCAGATTCTAAGTGAGGGATTCGATCTGATGCGGCACGGTCCTTTCGACCTGGACCTTGCGGCTATATCCCGAATCTGGGCAGGAGGTTCTGTTGCCGGTTCCCGATGGCTGGAACTCCTCGCTCACGTTTTCGAGGGAAATCCGACTCTTTCCTCTCTTCGGGGGTATGCGGAATCTTCGGACGAATTGCGGTGGGCAGGGGAAACGGCCATCGAGTATAAAATCTTTTCTCCGCTTTTGACGCTTGCCCTGATGCAGGGAAGCGCCTCCCGACAGGGGGAGATCTTTTCAACCAGACTGGTCGCGGCGCTCCGGAATGCGTCCGGCGGTCATCCTGTTTTGCTCGAACGTGGTTCGTCGGCCTGAAAGGGAGCTGAAACTGTCCATCCGGAAAAGGGAGAGAGCGTGATATGGACCTGAAGGTGGCACTACCTCTGACACTTGTCATTTTTGGTGCGTCGGGAGACTTGACCCGCCGGAAACTGTTGCCATCCCTTTACGATCTCTGGGCGGATGGCCTGATGAACCCCGAAACGGAAATTGTGGGGGTTGCACGCCGGGTCAAAAGCCACGCGGAGTTTCGCGAGGAGATCTCTGAAGGGATCCATTCCTACTCCCGTTCCGGAGGAAAAGACGATGAAAAATTTCACGCCTTTCTTTCCCGGGTGTTTTACCAGTCTGGCGATTTCGAGGATCCTTCCACCTACGATACCCTGAGGGCGGCCATACTGGAAGAAGGGCGGGTAAAACGGACCCGGGGGAATGTCATCTTTTACCTGGCGACCCCCCCGAGCTATTTTGTCCCGATCATCCGTCAGCTCGGAGATCATGGACTGGCGGGAGTCTCTGGAGGAGGGGCGGAGAACCTTCCTTTCACCCGAATCGTTATTGAAAAACCGTTCGGTCGGGACCTGTCCAGTGCAAGAGAATTAAATCGGGAGCTGTTGTCGGTCTTTCAGGAAGAACAGATCTATCGCATCGATCACTATCTGGGAAAGGAAACGGTTCAGAATATTCTGGTGTTCCGTCTTGCCAATCCGATTTTCGGCGAGCTCTGGAGCAATATCCATGTATCCCGCGTAGAGATCCGGGTCACGGAAAGCCTGGGAATGGAAGGGCGAGGCGGGTACTTCGAGGAAGCCGGTATCCTCCGGGACATGATCCAGAGCCATTTGCTCCAGCTGCTTTCCTTGACGGCCATGGAGCCTCCGGTCGCATTCGAAGCCCAGGCGATCCGGGACGAAAAGGTCAAGGTCCTGCGATCCCTGAAGCCCTATTCCCGCGAGGAAATTCCGGCAAACATCCTGCGGGGTCAATATGTACAGGGAGTTTTCGAAGGAACGCCTGTGCCGGGGTACCGGGAGGAAGCCAAAGTTTCTCCCGGTTCCCGCACCGAAACATTTGCCGCTCTTCGACTTGAGATCCAGAACTGGAGATGGGCCGGCGTTCCGTTTTACCTCGTCGCGGGAAAGCGGCTCAAGAGAAAATCCACCGAAATCACTCTTTTTTTCAAGGCGCATCCCTTTGCGATCTTCCGTCTCGCCCAGTGTGAGGACAATATTCCCAATTCGCTGACGATCCGGATCCAGCCCAACGAAGGCGTGTCTATCCGCTTCGGGCTCAAGCGACCTTCCGCGGGTCTGCACATCGATCCCGCCGAAATGGACTTTTCCTACCAGGAAGTCTATCGTGACCATCCTCCTGACGCATATGAACGGTTGTTGCATGATGCGATGGTGGGGGATTCGACTCTTTTTGCCCGCAACGATGAAGTGGAAAGAGCATGGGCCTATATCACCCCTTTTCTTTCCGATCCGCAGACGGCGCGCGTCCCTGTTTTCTACGAAGCGGGTTCGGATGGCCCGGAAGAACTTTCCACCTTTTTGAGCAGGTCCTGATTTCCGGACGATGCGTGGAAGGAACCGGGTTTTCCCTTTGATCGATTTTTTTTCCGGAAATCCGACAAGGCTCTCTTCCTGGGTCCTGATTTTCTTTTTGACGGCTTTTTCCGGATGCGCCCGTTTATCTCCGGGGCCTTCCCAGACGGACATATGGCGATCGACAGAGAGGGAGCCTGTCTGGATCCGGCATGATCTTCCTCCCGGGGAAGGTTTCGTCTATCTGAAGTCTTCGGCTTCCTCCAGAACGAATCTCGGGGATGCCCGGAAAAAGGCGCGGGGGAGTTTGGCCGACATGCTTGTCGGACGTTTCGTTTCGGAAGGCTTCCATTTCACGGACCGTTCAAGGAAAAGCTTCTACAAGAAACTTCTGGGTGATATCGCATCCGATCATGGACCTTTGAGGGTGGTGGACTCCTGGGAGACGAAAACATTGCCGAATCCGGCCAATCCTTTCCGGGTCGAACGCCATGCGTGGATTCTTGTCCGGTCGCCGGCGGATTTCGTGTCCTCTCTCGGGAAGGAACTTGAGACAGTCGACCGGGAAAGATTTCGCCGGATTCGCTCCAGGCACAGGAAGATATACAGGGAAATGAAAAAAGAAGACGGGACCGAACTCCTGCTTCTCCTCGCAGAGAACCGTCGGGCCTTTCGGTCCATCCACTCAAGGAAGTCCCTGTCCCGGGACAATTTGAGACAGTTCGACCGGTACGTGAAAAGCGAATATGCTCTCTGGAGCGAATTCGTGGGGTCTGCGACCATCCGGTCTGTCCATTTCGGAAGACGATACCCCATGAGGATTTCTTTGCGACTGGAGCGGCCGACGGTTTTTTTTCTGGAAGCCCGATTCAAGATGGCAAAAAGAAGGTATCCCTTGCAGGATTTTGATCCTCGCCTATCTCTTTCTCCGGTTCTTTCCCTTCTTCCTTTCCCTCCTCCCCCGATTTTGTGGCGCGGCAAGGATGTGTCTTCCAGTCCATACAGGCTTCTTTCTCTGTACTGGTCGGCGGATCTTGGGTGGTATGACCGTTACAAGGAAAGAAACAGGCTCGTTTACCGCTGTTCGCCGACATCTCTTTCGGGAACAAGCCAGTGCTATGTCTATAGATGGCCTCTGGCAGGGGAGTCTTCCATTTTGCATGTTCGATTCAAACCCGTGAAAAAGGATGAGGAAAACCTTCTGAAACAGGATGTAGCGAAGAAGGTGCGTGGGCGTTTCCCGGTCCGCTTTCCTGGTCCGAGAGGACGTCATCCGTTGATGGTTCTTGTCCGGCCGGAATCTTCCGGTCGACCAAAGGGGCCTCGTCTGGCGGATCGGATCCGGTTTCTGGATCTCTTGAAGAATGATCTTTCCGATAAAGGGTTTCTGATCGTCCCGTCCGGCGGACAGTCCGTGGCCGATGGGTCCTCTTCGATAAAGCTGCACCAGCCCTTCCGCCTGACAATCCGTTGGCGTTTCCCGAAAGGGTTGTCAAAGTCTCTCGGGGGGTCCTCTTTTGTTGTCCGTCAGATCGTCTGGAATGCATCCGTTTCCGATCCGAGGGGCATAATGCTTTGGAATGCCCGGGGAAATCTTTCCGGCGCCGGCCTCGGGGTGGAGGAGGCATTGAACGAGGCGATGAACGGGCTACGAAAAACGCTTGCCGAAAAGCTGTCCCGATTGTTGTGGGTGCGACCGGCCGAGATGCCGGACGATCGTTTTGTTGTCATGAGAATGTCGCTCCTGGACGGAAGGGCCTATTGTGGGGAGGAAGAATCGCCTTGAACGTCGATGTCGCCATTGTGGGAGCTGGTGCCGGAGGACTGACCCTGGCAACGATCTTGGGCAGGGCGGGATTGCGTGTTTTAATGATCGACTCGCGAAAGGAAATCCATCCGGCCGGGCGCGGGGAACTGATCCAGCCTCTGGGGCTTGAAATTCTGGAAGAGTTGGGACTACTGAAACCACTCTATTTTCTCCCCCATTTCCGGAACACCGAATTTGTATTTCTGGACGGAAAAGGTCGTCCCCTCATGCGGTCCCGATACGATCTCGGGGATGCCCGGTTCCCGTTTGCTGTGTCCCTGGAGCCGCATCACATGGACAGGATGTTTTTGGAACGTCTCGAGGAATTCTCGACTGTGGACGTCCGTTTTGGGGCTTCTTACGCCGAGCACCATGCTGCGGGGGAAGGGATAGAACTTTGGTGGACGGAAGGCGACAGGATGTTCCAGGCGCATGCGAGCGTTCTTGTGGGAGACGACGGTCGCCGCTCCGCTGTGCGATCGGACGCTGGAATAACCGGTCTTGTCGAGACTTACAGGGATTCTTATCTTTCGTGGAGCTTTGATTGCCCGGATGATGCGACGGATAGCGTGAAATCCCCCACAGGAAGATATTTTATCGGTCCGGGAAAGATCTTTTTCCTTTTCGCTGTTTCACCTGCCCGTCGTTTTTTTCTTTATATGCTTGCTCCCGGCGACAGAAGAAAGCTGGAGGAAAAAGGTCTTCCGGCTTTTTTAAGGGAGTTGGACGAATGGGTTCCCGGACTGGAAGACGTTCTTCGACGGACAGGCCTGGAGAAGATCGAAGATATTCCGGAGATGTCGGTCATGAAAGTCGATCTCGACAGCTGGTCTTGCGGACAGGTCGTTCTCATCGGCGATGCAGCCCACGCGATGAATCCTCATGTGGCCCAGGGGAGGAATCAGGCGATGGAAGATGCCCGGGTTCTGGGAGAGACGCTTGTCCGGGAAATGGCCTCTGGTCCGGCCGGTATCCTACGAGCTATCAGGGAGTACGAATCCCGCCGGAAACCCCGGACGATTGAACTGCACAGGCTGGCGGACGAGATGACGTGGATCTGGAACTCCGCAAATCCCGTCATTGTGGCAATGCGGGAGAAAGTGTTTCGGGGGATGGAACGAACGCCGTCCTTGAGCCGAAAAATTGTTCGGACCATTTCTGGCCTCTGGTTTGAGCCCTTGACGCCTTTGGACAAGATAAAAGCATTCTGGGCCGGGTGACATGCCGGATGCTGCCCTTTCTTTGGAGGAGGGTCTTCCCCTATAATAGAAAAATTGGAATTGTTCAGGCAGAACTTGGAGCCTAATGACCGGTTGTTCCGGAAGATCGAAACGATCGATATCGCAAAAACCGGTGTTTTTCGATGATCCAAGGACAGTGAATTTAAAAGGGACTTTCGGGGAAGGATGACAGGATTGATGGATGTTCAGATCAAAAAGGGAGAAGGAAATCTTCATGCATTTACGGTAGATCTTTCCGGAGAAGAGATTCGGACCAGGGTGAAAGGAAAGATACTGGCGGTCAATCCCCGATTGAAAGTGCCGGGATACCGCCCCGGACACGTTCCCGAATCTATGATTCGACGGAACCAGGACCTGATCCGCTCCATTCACCAGGAAGTTCTCGACGAACTTCTGGACTCCGCCTATTCCGAGATTGTCAGGAAGTCTTCCGGAACGGTTGTTCATTTAAATCCCGCTCCCGTCTCTCTCGAGACGAAGTCCGAGGAAACAGGGTTGATGATCGAGGGGGAGCTCGAGGTTTTTGAGATTCCCTCGGAACGTTCTCCTTTTGGAACAGTTCTCTCGCCAGAAGAACCCATATCCGTTTCCGGGGAGGAAATCGCTTCGGAAATCGAGCGTCTTCGGATCATGATGTCGAACGAGTTCCGGGAAGATCTCCCGGAAGAGGAACCCATCCTGATGTCGGACTTTGTCCGGTTCCGGATCCATTTCATCCATCCTTCCACGGGGGAAGCTTTTGACTCGGAGCAAGTCTCCGAAGTGGGCGGGGAGGGTGTGCCTGAAGCCTTCAATCAGGGGCTTCTTGGAAAGAAACGGGGAGACCGTGTCCAGGTGACCTTGCCGCTGAATGTTCCTGTCTCTGGGAAGGCCGGCGGAACGAGGGTCGAAACTCATCCCGCGGAATTGGAAGTCTTGGATATTCAGCGAAGAATTCCCCTCGAAACGGGAGAATTGATCTCCAGGGTTTTTCCCAAGTCGGGTGAAAATGAGGAACCCAAGACGGAGGCAGATCTTCGTTCGGATGTGGAAAAGGGGCTTCTTGGCCAGAAAGTCCTGGGTGTCCTTCGGAACAAAAGGGAAGAATTGCGCCGGGAAGTTCTTGCGACATGGGGGATCTCGACTCCCGAAAAGCGTATGGCGCGGGAATATCAGCGTCTGGCTATTTCCTCCGATGCGGACAAGGAGGAATATCGCCAGATTTTTCTCTGGCAACTTGTGCTTGACTTGCTGGCGGAAAGGGAGAAGATCGAACCGGACTGGGAAACTGTCGGTCAGGAATACCGGGGAATTATGCAGTCGAAAGGGGAGACTTCTTCCCGGGAAGTCGACAGGGAGGCTCTTTCGGTAGCCATGCAGGGAGCTCGTCGGATCAAGCTTGAGGAAATGATGCTCCGGGAAGCCCAGTTTGGTGGTAGTGAGCTCTTTTTTGAAGAGGGCGGCTACCTGGACAAAGTGGGAATGAAAAAGTTTGGGAAGAAGGCAGCGTCCGTTGGCGGGCATGATCACGATCATGACCATGGTGCCCACGATCACGGGGATCATGATCATCACGACCATTCCGGAGATGAAGGCCAGTCATAATGGAGAATCAGGAGGAAGCCAGAGGATGCTGATACCGTATGTAGTCGAACAGACAACCCGGGGTGAACGTTCCTACGACATTTACTCCCGTCTTTTAAAAGACAGAATTATCTTTCTTGGCACGGCAATCGATGACATGGTGGCGAATCTCGTGATCGCCCAGCTTTTGTTTCTGGAAGCGGAAGATGCGTCAAAGGATATCAACCTGTACATCAACTCCCCGGGAGGGGTGGTGACTGCCGGCTTGGCGATCTATGACACGATGCAGTACATCAAGCCGGACGTGTCAACGATATGTGTGGGGCAGGCCGCAAGTATGGGAGCCGTTCTCCTGACGGCCGGTGCCGATGGTAAACGCTTCACTCTTCCGAATGCCCGGATCCTGATCCATCAACCATTAGGCGGAGTCCAGGGACAGGCGACGGAAATTGAAATTCATGCCCGGGAAATCCTGAAGATGCGGGAGCATCTGAACGGGATTTTGGCAAGGCACACCAAGCAACCTCTTGCCAAAATCGCCCAGGATACAGACAGAGACTATTTTCTTTCGGCAGATGACGCCAAGGCCTATGGTCTGGTCGATTCGGTCATTTCGAGCCATCGTGGACCGGCTGGAGTTGTGCTACCGGAATCATGACGCTGGTTTGAGGAGGGGGAAAGACAAATGGCTGGTCGAGAACGAAAAGACAAGGGTGATGGAACGGTCCGGTGTTCATTTTGCGGAAAAACGCGCGAAGACGTTCGACGGATGGTTTCCGGGCCTGGAGTTTTTATTTGCGATGAATGCGTGGAACAGTGCTCTTCCATCATTTCGGAAACGTGGGAAGAGGAACGGGAAACGACGGCAGGTCCTTTACTGAAGCCAGCAGAAATCAATCGTATTCTGGACCAGTACGTTGTTGGACAGGAAAAAGCCAAGCGGGTTCTCTCGGTCGCTGTTTACAACCATTACAAGCGCATCAACGCAAACCAGATTTCCGATGACGTCGAGCTTCAGAAGGGGAATATTCTGATGATCGGTCCGACGGGTACCGGTAAAACTCTTCTGGCACAGACGCTAGCCCGAATCCTTGAAGTGCCTTTTGCGATTGCGGATGCGACAACGTTGACCGAAGCCGGATATGTCGGGGAAGATGTTGAAAACATCATCCTGAAGCTTCTGCAGGCCGCCGATTACGATGTCGAGAAGGCTGAGCGGGGCATTGTGTATATCGACGAAATCGACAAGATCAGTCGAAAGTCGGAAAATCCGTCGATCACGCGCGACGTCTCCGGAGAAGGTGTTCAGCAGGCGCTTTTGAAACTGGTCGAAGGAACGGTGGCGAATGTCCCCCCCCAAGGTGGACGGAAGCATCCTCACCAGGAATTCATCCAGGTCGATACGTCCAGCATCCTTTTTATTTGCGGAGGGGCCTTTATCGGTCTGGACAATATCATATCCCAGCGCTTGTCGAGCAAGAACCTCGGATTTGGTGCCGAAATCCGGACACCGGAAGACAGGAAGAGGACGGGAGAGCTGTTGGCCAGCGTAAGGCCTGATGACCTGCTCAAATATGGGCTGATTCCGGAGTTCGTGGGACGATTCCCTGTGATGGCAGTTCTGGACGACCTCGATGAAGCTGCTTTCTATAGAATCCTGACGGAACCGAAGAATGCATTGGTCAAGCAGTTTGAAAAACTCTTTGCACTTGAAAAAGTTCGCCTGCGGATGACCGAAGGAGCTCTCAAGGCTATTGCTCACAAGGCGTTTATCCAGAAGACCGGGGCCAGAGGCTTGCGGGCAATCCTTGAAGAAGTGATGCTGGACCTTATGTATGAAATCCCTTCTGTGCAGAATGTTCTGGAAGTCCTGGTCACAGAGGAAACGATCAACAATCACGAGCCTCCAGGGGTGGTCCGCACGGACACGACGCGCAAGGAGTCGGACCCTCCTCTTTCAGCTTAGGATTTATTTTTCGGGGGCGGGGCGGGAATTTTCCGTGCTTTGAAAAGCAGGGGAGAAATTGCCTTGCCGTCAAAGGAAAGCTGGGTCAAACGAATACCGAAGGAGTCAGGATATCCCTGGATATGGGGGAAGGAGAGGATTCCTTCCCTGTCGTATCCTGGAAAGAGACGGGCTCCGGGGAGGTAAGTCATCCGGACCTGTTTTCGGGTTTCGTTCAGCCTTTTCATCGATGCAGGAGCCATCACAGTTCCCAGAAGGCCTGTTGACAGGGATTCCAGGAGTTCTCCCTGGTCAAAAGGTCTGTATACATGTTTGTCCGGAAGCTCCAGAAAAAAATTCATTGGTTGATAGTCGATGTAACTTTTTCCCTTGTTGGTGATCCGAACCAGGACTGTCGTGTAGTCCGCATCCAGAATGGGGTTAAAGTAGGGAGAGCCTGGCCGGATAAATCCGACATGGAATTGGATACCATCGATTGTAAGATTCTGATCGTCGAACTTGTAAGTCGCGGATTCATTCTTGAGAGACTTGAGGTAAAAAAGACCAGCCAGTCTGCTCATGGCCGATACTCCGACCAAAGACAGGATAAGGACCAGAAGCGTCCACTGTCCCCATTTGCGGGGCAGGCGTAGTTTTTTTCTGTCCGGCATTGTTTCCCTTTGGGCTAGAGAAGGGGATGGACCCACGATTTTTTCAGGCATTGTAACACGGTTTTGAAAGGGTTTACATATCCGATCCAAGGGAATGGTTGTTTTTTTGATACTGGGGATGGTTTTGTCCGGTTGCGCCCGGAGCTCCCTGCATCGTAAGCGATTTTCCGGAACAGGTGTTTTTTCCGGAATTTTTGACGCGGAACACATTCTTTCCCCTGGACAGGCATGGTCTCTTTTTTTGGGAGATCGTCTTGAAGCGGCATCTGGTTCGTCGGATATCTTGTTCGGAGAGAGGTTTCGTCAGAGGGTTTCTCGCCTGGAGGGAACGACAGATCTTGCTCCCTGCCGGGACGTTCGGTGTGCTCTCGACAGAGCCAAGATAATTCGCGCCCGTTATTTGCTTACGGCGACTCTTCGCCGGGAAGGCGGGAAAAAAAAGACGTTGACTCTGGCCTACTGGGCCGTATCGCCTCCTCGACTGATGCAATCCTTGACGCGCGACTTGCCAGAATTGGATCGAAAAAGCCGTGTTCTGGCCCTGTTCTTTACCCGGATGGCAAAAGATTTCCTGAATCCTTCGAGTGTTCTGAACGGGAGAAGAAATGTTGGCCCGGACACGGATCCGGGTAGCGCAGTCGAAAAGCTTCTGGACCGGGGACAAGTCGATCAGGCCTTGCGTCTGGGAGAACGGCTGAACCGGACATTGCCGGAAACAAAAAAGACCGCTGAATTCAATCTGGCCCTCCTTCGGACTCTTCGCGCTTCGGGATTGTCCGACGAAGCCCGAACGCTTGTTTCTTCCGTCATGAAAAACGGAGCGATCAATTCGAATTTCATCCTGGAAGCCGCAACCATGTATCGCGCCCAGGGCATTCCTTCCGAAACAGTCCGAAATCTCTATTATCAAGGATTGATGAGATTGCCGGATGCACGATATCTGTGGGGGAAGGTGATGGAGGACCGCATTTGGAAAGGGCATCCCCGTCAAGCACTTTCGATGTTGTCTCAGTACCGGAAAAAACATCCGGGAGAACTCGATGACCGAATGACCGGCGTGTATTATGCCGGCAAAGTGTTTGTCGGCGATTCCTTGAAGGCGGACGAGTGGTGGAAGACGGAGTTTCTCTCCCGCAAACACCATCGGACTCTTCTTGCCCGTCATGCCTGGCTTTACCGGCAAGCCGAAGAGGGACATCTGCGGAAGGTCCGGAAAAAAGCTCAGAATTGGATCCGGGCAGGGTATGAAAGCGAACCGATCTATCGTGACCTGATGGTGGCATTGGGTGGTCTGAGAGAGCCAATTGAGGAAGTGCGAGCGGGAAGGGATGCTATCCGTAAGGGACTTGCATCGGACTGGATCAAAAACCGGGTTTTGAGTCTGGAAGCCAAGGGTTACTAGTGTTTTTTTCCTCCATCAACCTGCCGAACTCTCTGACCCTATTCCGGATTTTCCTGACACCTTTTTTGGTTGCGGTTCTTCTGTATGGGAGAGACCGCCTTGCGTTCTGGACATTCGTCATCGGAGGGGTTTCCGATGCAATGGATGGTGCGATTGCCCGTCTTCTGAACCAGAAAACGATGATGGGAACGATTCTGGACCCGGTTGCTGACAAGATCTTTCTGTCGGCGACCGTTACGGTCATGTCGGTTATCGGCTATGTTCCGGCTTGGGTTGCGATCGCTCTTGTCAGCCGGGACCTGATCGTTATTTCTGGGGTTTTCCTGCTAAAATGGGTGGAAACCCCGATCCCCATCCGCCCGCACCTGTGGGGAAAAGTGACGACTCTGATCGAGATTCTTTATCTTTTTCTGGTTTTGCTCGGAAAAGCGGGCTATGGTCATTCCGGTCACTTGGGCTCGATTGCGGTGGTAACGGTCATTATGGCGATTATGTCTGGTATTTTTTATGTTCATCAAGGGATAAGATGGTTTCAGGTGCATACGAAGTGAAGGGATTGAAGTCATGCCTCAGGGGTTGATGATCAAGGAGGTTTTACCGGGCTCTCTGGCGGAGGATGCCGGAATTTTGGCCGGTTACAACATCGTGTCGATCAACGGAAATTCGCTTCGTGACCTGATTGACCTCGAATTTTATCAGGCCGAAGGGGAACTGGTTTTGCAGCTTGAAAATCCGGATGGAGAAAAAAGCGAACTTTCTCTGGAGAAAGATCCGGACGAGCGATTGGGTATTGTTCTGGATCCCCCACCCATTCGCCGTTGCCCCAACGATTGCGATTTCTGTTTCGTCGACCAGATGCCCCCCGGGCAACGCCAGTCTCTCTATATCCGCGACGAAGACTATCGGTACAGTTTTCTCTATGGAAACTTTATCACTCTGACAAACTTGTCCGAGAAAGATTACCGAAGGATCCTCGATCAACGTCTTTCTCCTCTTTATATTTCCGTGCATGCAACCGATCCCGGCATTCGCAAACGGCTTTTAAGAAACGAGCGGGCTCCGGACATTCTGGAACGCATCGATCATCTGGTCGCCGGAGGAATCCGATTGCATACGCAAATCGTTGTGACTCCTGGTATTAACGATGGAGAAGTCCTTGACCGTTCGGTACAGGATCTGTCGGCGAGATTCCCGGGGGTCTCCTCCTTGGCCATTGTTCCGGTTGGATTGACGGGGCATCGTGACAACCTTCCTCCGATTCGGCCCATTGACAAGCACTTTGCCCAAAAGATGCTGTCTGTTATCGAGGCCTACCAGAAACCTTTTATGCAAAAATGGGACGATCCCTTTGTGTTCCCGGCCGACGAGTGGTATGTCATTGCGGAAAAGAATTTCCCTTCTCTCCGACGATATGGAACTCTCTCTCAATTGGGAAACGGTGTTGGTATGGTGCCTCTTTTCTCGTCAGAATGGAAAAAGAAGCTCCTTTCCTATCAAAAAAAAGGGACTTCTCCACTTCGTAAGATAATGGAGTCACCCTTGATCATGGTGACGGGAAAGGCTTTTTCGCCATATCTTGAGAAACTGCTTTCCGATCTTGGGCAAGTGTTTTCAGAGAAGACGGGGGCGATCAGAAGCCTTAGTGTAGAGAACCGGCTTTTTGGATCTTCTGTGACGGTTGCGGGACTGCTTTCCGGTGGAGACATCGCAAATGCTGTCGTGAATGCCCGTCTTTTGCCAGGAACCAAGATCCTTGTCCCGGATGTCGCTCTTCGGGCGGATTCGGAAGTTTTGATCGACGATATGTCTTTGGAAGACATTGCCTCCCGCACCGGCCTTGAGGTTCTGGCAGTTCCTTCGGATGCCCGAGGATTCTGGGAATGGATGGAAAACTATAGACCGGAGCGATCAGGTCGTAGGGATGAAAGTGTCAGGGCGGTTGCATCGTGACTCCTTATTCTCTGTTCTCTCCTGCCAAGATCAATCTTTCTCTTCGGATTCTGGGAAAACGGCAGGACGGTTACCATGAGCTTCTGACAGAAATGGTCATGATTTCTCTTGGGGACAGAATGGTATTCCGTGAGTCTGACAGTCTCAGAGACGTTCTGGAGGTTTCCGGAAGACCGGTGGATGGTAATACTGACGATAACCTTGTTCTAAGGGCGATCCGGCTATTTCGGGAATTGCAAAAACGCGATGGTGATCCCCGTTACTGGAAGGTGGAACTGGAAAAAAAAATCCCGGTTGGAGCCGGTCTGGGTGGCGGATCTTCTAACGCCGCCGCTGCGTTGTGGGCAATGAATCTTCTTTCCGGAAACCAGTGTTCGCGTTCGGAGCTTATGGAAATCGGGGCGCGGCTTGGAAGCGATGTTCCTTTTTTTCTGGGGGAACCTCACGCCATTGCTTCGGGGAGAGGGGAAAAAATTCATCCCTGTTCTCCATTGCCGGTAAAATCACTTGTTCTCTGGAATCCTCTTGTTCCTTTGTCAACATCAAGAATTTATGGAGGACTTGAGGCTCCTCCGATAAATTCGTTGACAGATTCTGAAACACTACCTAAAATAAGTAGTCTTTTGTCTAAAGATATGGGTAGTAATGACCTTGAGCCCGTGGCCATGTCCATCCTGCCCGTTATCCGGAAGGTAAAAGACACATTGCTGACAAGTGGCTCCGGGTTTTCCCTGATGAGTGGTTCAGGTCCAACGGTATTCGGGATTTTTGAGGATCCCGAAAAGGCAGGGTCTGTCTGTCATTTGCTTCAGGAACAATTCGGGGGATGGACGGGGACCTATAAAACCCTCTCTGCTTCCCCTTTTGTTGTCAGTGAATGAACCCTACTGGGGCGTCGACAAGCGGCAAGTCACGAGATTTTGGATCTCGCATTCCCAGGTTCGAATCCTGGCGCCCCAGCCAATGTTCGTTTTTAAAAAACCATACCCGAACGGATTCTGGTTATCTGTAGTTTTGGGGGGATGTA
>JAMCWZ010000116.1 GCA_023480765.1 Nitrospirota bacterium | reverse complement strand
ACAATCTACAAGACACCGGTCGGAAGATTTCACGAATTCGAGAAAAGCGCTCCAGTGCGTCCCCTTTACAGCTCGTAGCTCGTTTTCACTTTCGTTTTGCGGGCTTCACCTTCCACGTTCTTGCGGACAACATCCTGTTCACCTGACCGGGATCGAAGCGCTCGGGATCAAAATCTTCCGGAAGCCAGACGATTGTACTCTCGTATTCTTCATGATCCTGATCCGCGAGGATGTCCAGAAGATTCTCATAGCCCCAGATCCCGCCACAATCTTCCGGAGGGCAGGCGCGAGCTCCTTTCAAAGTCGGCGGAAGAATCACCGCCGGGGCCTTGTCCAGAATCTTTTCCACTGTCAGAACATGTTCCCATCCATCCCCGAAATCGTATTCGTAGCGGAGGGTATCCTTTACGGCAAGTCGCAGATTTGAAAGACGAACCCTCCGGTCGTCGAAGATTTTCTCGGTATCCAACTCGGGGTCCGGCATACCATAATTTTTCCCGTTAAAAAAGAACTGATGCAAATGGCTATCGGTCCATCCCATGACATCCTGGATGACGTCGTGAAATCCGGAGAGAGTGAACTCGTCCGAAACCACAAACCGTCGCCAAACAGGTGGACGAATCCCTTTCAGTACGATTTTGAACTGGAGATAGGCTCCCGGCGGTGATTCTTCCGCCGACTTTCCCGGCTCTGGATCCGTCAACATCCTGTCCTCCCCTTATTTTCCTGATTGCTTCCTATGGAAACGATCCTGACGCCCGGGACCTCTCCCCCCACCTCCTCAACGCTCTCGAAGATGCTCTCCAACAGAAAAAACGAGTGTCGTCAATCGCTCCCGGATCCTTCCCAAGTCGTGTTCGAACATTTCAGAAAGAGTGAGAAGAAGGCCAACAAGTCCTTTTTCCGGGTCTCGATCATCCGAGTCTGGTGTAGGTCGCGGACTGTTTTTTGACCAACTTCTCTTCGACGACTTTCTCCAAACATCATTCCTCTCGGAATCCAGGATCCTTTGAGTGGTTCGGCTCGACAATCGGATTCCGGTCCTTGAAATCCCGGAATGCGTATCACGATTTCCGAATCTCCCCCCTCAGGAGTGTCTCGATCAGGTCGCCTCGTCGGAACGTAGCGGAAAGTTGTTGAAGGGAAAGAACTTTCTGGCCATAAAGCTCCTTCAACGCATGATCGACATCCTCGACACTGGCCGTATAATAAGCTTCGCCTTTCTCCACAATCCGGGCTTGTGCGCCTTCGAAATTGCGATGGTCCAACCCGTCAAGCCCCACAGACATCTCCCGAAGCAGGCGTCTCCCCATTTGCATCGCAATAAAACAGGAAGCATACCGTACGAAAATGGGATCCTTCGGAGTCGGACGACGGCGATGGTTTTCTGCAATTCGATAAAGAAGAACCCCTACAATCACTTGTGCACCATTCAGTGTGTCGGTAAAAATGGTGCTGTAGAGCTTTCCAAAATGTTCTCTCGTCAAGAACCTGGCTTGATGAGGCGCATTCCGCCAAACAGCCAGAATGGCTTCAGCCGCAGTTCCGGACGTGATGTCCGTGGGTTTGAATGGCATGTCCTCGCGTTTCCTGCGATAGACATAATGCAGATCTTGAATACTCTGAGCCAGGCTCTGTTGCTTAAGATCATTGGCGCGCAAATCCTTCAGATCGACAGGATTCTGGCTATTGGTAGCCTGCGTGATTTGAAGGACGATATCCTCATTGCCTCTCGGCAATTTATAGATCCTCACGAGGACACTGGCTTCCGACGGAAACGTTTGCCCTTTTCCTGAAATTCCTTTGCTGTCTTGTAGATTGTCATGCATGTTTGCCCGCCGTTCACAACTTGCATGTTTTCCACTTTGACCTGGTAATCACTGCTCTGAAGTGCATTGTAGGAAAAGTCCTCGCACACGATCGTCAACCCGTTGTTGAAGAAATAGAAGTTGGCAGGATTGGTCGAATCCAGAGTGTCACGGATCCCTTCATTGACCCGATTGCCATGCAGCCCCATGTAGCGACGGATGTTTCGCTCCAGCAACCTTTCTCCATGGATACTCATGATTGCCGCCACTTCCGAGACCGGAATGCGTCCGATGCACACCCGGCTGAAGTTCATGTCCTCCATGATGGCTTTTCCGGACAGTCTCAGGGTTTCATTCACAGGCTGAAGCCGTTGCACGAGCCCGATCAACACATCGTGATTGACATGCTCCCAGGTCACCTGATCACCAAGTCCCGCACGATCGATCGCAACCTGAGAAGCATCATTCCATTTGAGACCGTTATTGCAAGCGATGGCACGGACGCGCGGGATAAAACCGTCGCGAATCATCGAGCGCGCTGCTTCAACTTTGACTTTGAGTCGATCATTGATCGTCCCTAATTCGGAAGAAGGATCGAAAATATGACGGATTGCGTTGATCAGTGCATTGATGCCGTTCTCTTCGAAATGCGCATTGCCTTCAAGATTGGTCTTGTATTTGCCTTGAAAGAGAGTGACACTGAACTCTCCATCGATTTCTTCGGTGATATGCATAGCGTCCACCCCAAAATCTCCACCTCCATCCGTCAGACAATCGAAGGCTTCATCAATGTCCAGATCCAATGTGGTTTTCACGCAAAGATAAACAAAGGCCAGGGATTTGAGCCTCCCGGGATCCCGGATGTTCAGCTCCTCCCGAGCCATTTTCCGGATTTCATCCTGCACACCGACCAGGCGTTGGTCAATAATAGACACGTTAATATTCATTCCCTATCACCCCTTGTTTCCAAATGCGAGGAAAAGTCGACCTACACTTTATTTCCCGAACCTTGGAGAAGCATTCAAAGAGCGTTCTTCCGGTCATCCGGAATTTTTGGTAAGAGTGGCTGCTTTCCATGAACTTCGGGAGAAGCGCCCAGACCTTACCGCCTGGTGTTCCTGAGTAAAAGTATGAAAACGTCCCTGACTGTCAGCCCAGGATCTTTTCCGAAGTTTTGCAGTCCACCGACACCGCACCCCTCTTTCCCTTTGACTTACATTTCAAGGAGAATCCGAATCGTCCTGAAGTGTTTCTCTCGGCTGGTCCGACTTTTCCTCTTTTGAAAGACGTACCGACAGGATGCTCCAGGAGGACACCAGAAAAGGCACCAGATAATTCAGACACACCTTCGGCCAGACAAGCGGCTTGTCGTGAAAAAATCGGGGGAACTGGTTGATGGCATTCAAGCAGGTCCCCACTACCATCGCGGTCGGCACGCTCTTCCGAAGCGCAAAAGACGAAAAAACGATCTCCAGGGAAACCGCAAGACGATTTTTCAAGGACCGTTTTTCAATAGTACCATTGACCGGCAACGCACCTCCCCTTCGATCTCCACATCTTCCAAAAGTCGTTGGCATGTTTCCATAGATCTCCTACCCGAAAGGGACCGGCTATCCGGAAACTCCTTGATCAAATCAATCATATCGATCATAATGATTCTTGCGATTCTATCCTTATTCTGCCCTGGAGGGAAAAGATGATTACGGAAATCAGCGCAGTGAACTTTCGTCAGAACCTTGGGGAAATGCTGAACCAGGTCCAATACCGTCATGATAGTATCATCATCAACAAAGACGGAAAGCCCGTCGCCGCCCTCGTCGATGCCCGTCTCTTCGATCGCATTCGCCGCATGCAAGCTCGTTTTGAGACTCTCTGCCAACGGATTGAAGCCGGATACGCGAAGACGCCTGAATCTTCCGGAATCTCCGAGATCAACGACATCGTGGCATCAGAGCGTTCCCGAAAACATGACCCACGCCACAATCCCTGACAAAACGTGTCCACTCTCCGCGTCATACTGGATACCAATGTCCTGGTTTCCGGAATCGCCTATCCGGCCAGTGTTCCCGGAAAAATCCTCTCCTTCTGGAAACAGGGCTCGTTAGACATTCTGACGTCGGATTACATTTTGGAAGAATTGCGGCGAGTCCTTGCCCGCTTGACCCATCGACATCACCTGACCAAAAACGAGATCGACGATCTGGTGGATTCCCTTGCCCTCCAGATGGAAATCCTTACTCCCAGCCCCACGCACGATCCCACATTGCGCGATATCGACGATCAACCGGTTTTGGCCATCCTCCTCGAAGCGATGAGAATCTCCAAAGCCGATTACCTCATTACGGGAGACGGCGATTTGCTGGCCCTGGCCGATCGGTACCGCATTATCAATCCCAGAGACTTCTGGAGTGCTCACGGAGACTTCTGAGCCACCTCGTTTCAACCACACATTTCGGAGATGAGAGGAAAATGGTGGGGATATTTCCGGCAGGCTCCGAAACCGCCGTCGAAATGCTCTTCCGAAGCGAAAAAGACGAAAAAACAATTTCCAGGGAAACCGCAAGACGATTTTTCAGGTTTCCTCTGCCGACCGTCTTCTTGTCCGGCAATCCCCCCTCCTCATCCTCCACATTATCCAAAATCTCGACAACGGCAGGGTACCGACCACGAAGATCCTGGTCTTTAAAGACATTCCGGATAAGAAGTGTCCACTCTTCCGGACGGACGACAGAACGGTCAGATGTTCTGGAGGATCAGGGACTCCGGAACCATCCGTCCTTTCAGCACACCGATCGTGTCTTCGACCATCTCCTTCATCCCGCACAGATACACCACCGTCTCATGCAGGGGGTCGGGGCATTGCCGCAAGATCTCCTGCACGAACCCCGAATGGCTGTCCCACGTCTCGTCGGGATAGGTGACCGTGATGTGCACGGTTGCCCCTCTCTCATGCCAGGAGGCCATTTCTTCTCCAAAGTAGATGTGGTTCGGGGTCAACGTCCCGAAATACAGTTCGATCCGGTTGAACTCATCCCGCCGGTCAAGCGCCGAAAGAAGCGTCGAACGAAGCGGCGCGATCGCCGTCCCGACCCCCACGAACAGCAGGTTCATCCCTTTGTAGGGGTCCAGAGGAAATCCTTTCCCCAGAGGCCCCTGCAAGGAAAGGGTATCTCCCACCTTCTTTCCGAACAACGCTTCCGTCAGAGGATTCATGTTCTTGACCAGAATTTCGAACCGGTCCGTTTTCCCTGGCGAGGACG
>JAMCWZ010000052.1 GCA_023480765.1 Nitrospirota bacterium | reverse complement strand
CAGAAATTTTTGTGGATTTCTCGACCTTTGAGCCACCATGGGATTTAAAAAGCCTTGTCGGAGAAAACTCTCCTAGCTTATGGCCGACCATGTTTTCTGTAACATATACTGGAACAAATTTTTTACCGTTGTGAACTGACAACGTGAAACCAATCATGTCCGGAATTATCATAGAACGGCGTGACCATGTTTTGATCATTTTTCTATCGTTCGGATTTTGGGATTTATTCACTTTATCTAAAAGATGTTGATCAACAAATGGCCCTTTTTTAATAGATCGTGGCATGATCCTAACCCTTCCTATTTTCTTCTTCTAATAATAAAGCTGTCTGTTCGTGGATTGGATCGTGTTTTGAAACCTTTGGATGGTTGACCCCAAGGAGAACAGGGATGGCGACCGCCAGAGGACTTACCCTCACCTCCTCCAAGTGGATGGTCAACTGGATTCATTGCCACTCCACGAACATGTGGCCGTTTTCCTAACCATCTTGATCTGCCAGCTTTTCCGATTGAAATATTTTCATGTTCCAAGTTTCCGACTTGACCGATGGATGCTTTACACTTTCCGTGAATCTTTCTCATTTCCCCAGAAGGCATTTTCAGAATCACGTAATCATTTTCCCGACCAAGTATCTGTGCATATGAACCCGCCGTTCTGGCAATCTTTCCGCCAGCTCCGATCTTATATTCGATATTATGAACGATCGTACCTAATGGGATCTGCGAAAGTTCAAGAGTGTTTCCGGGTTTAATATCGGACCCTGGTCCAGACTGGACAGTATCATTAACTTTAAGTCCGACAGGTGCTAGAATATACGCACGTTCTCCGTCTGCGTAACAGATAAGCGCAATCCTTGCAGACCTGTTGGGATCGTATTCGATAGATTCAACCTTAGCCGCAATGCCATCCTTGATACGTTTAAAATCAATGATCCGATAGGATTTCTTATGTCCTCCTCCGCGATGTCTAGAGGTAAGCTTTCCCTTGTTATTTCGGCCACCGCTAGAGATGAGGGGTTCTGTTAATGGCTTGTATGGCTTATCAGTGGTAATTTCCTCAAATGAGTATCCTGTTTTATACCTGGTTGCCGGAGATGTAGGATTGTATTTCTTGACTGCCATTCTCAAGCTCCCTCAAAAATATCTAGTTTATGTCCCGGATAAAGAGTAACGTAAGCCCTTTTTCTGTCAGGATACTGGCCTTCAAAGCGACCAAGTCTCTTTGACTTCCCTTTACGAGTTACAGTCCTTACCGATTGAACCTTTACCTTGAAAATGGATTCAATAGCTTTTGCTATATCGATTTTATTCGAGTCCTTACGAACATGAAATTCATAAGTTCTATGGGATTCTCGAAGAAGGTCCGCTTTTTCCGTTTGAATCGGACGAATCAAAATTTCAGATAGATCCATTATTATTCTCCCCGTGAAGAAGCTTGCTGAGGCTTTCGAATGCTTCTTTGGAAACAAGAACCTTATCTGCAATTAACAAGTCATAAGGATTGACTTGGTGAGGAAGAAGAATTTCGAGACCAGGAATATTTCGACACGAAAAATACATATTCTCAGTCAATCCATTGTCTATAAAAAGGATTCGTTCTTCACCAGGCAACAAAGACCATTTATTAAAAAGAGATATGGTGTCCTTGGTTTTCCTTGATGGAACGTCTAATGATTCAACGATGAAGAGTGTTTTGGATTCCAGATGGGCAAGGAAGGCGTTTTTAACTGCCAGGACGACCTTTTTGGAAGGTTGGCGATAAAAGTAGTCTCTTGGACGAGGTCCGAAAATAACGGCCCCCCCCCTCCACTGAGGAGCTCTCGTTGAACCTTGGCGAGCCCTACCTGTTCCTTTTTGTCGATAAGGTTTTTTTCCGCCACCTGAAACTTCTCCCCGGGTTTTCGTGGATGCGGTTCCAGATCGAATACCAGCCTGCTGCATCTTAACGATTTCATGCAGGAGAGGCACATTGATCAACTCAACTTCCTCAGAAGAAACCGCCAATTCAATCGTCTTGAGAGTTGAACCATCTAGTCCCACCATCTGAATATCCATAACTTCCTTCCGTCAAAAAAAATAAAAAATTAGGAGAAGCTGTTCTTATTGACGATAACGAAAGATCCGTTAGCTCCCGGAACCGCACCTTTAATAAAAAGAAGGTTAGCCTCGGGTTTAACCGCTACAAGTTTAAGATTTTTGACAGTTATTCTTTTGTCACCCATATGCCCTGGAAGCTTCTTGTTTTTGAGCACTCTAGAAGGGTATGCAGAGGAACCGATAGATCCCGGTTCCCGATGGAACATAGAACCATGGGTAGCATCACCACCTCTAAAATGGTGCCTTTTCATGACACCAGCAAATCCTTTTCCTTTGGATTGACCAGTTATATCGAGAGAATCCCCTTCTTTGAATATCTCGACAGTCAGAATGCTTCCTGGTGTTTGGGGTTGGGCATCAACTCGAACTTCGCGGATGTATCGATAAAGATTTTTTGCATATTTTTGTTGATGGCCTCGTTCCGGTTTATTCAAGTATTTTGGAGAAACTGGAAAATAGCCTATTTGAGCAGCGGAATATCCCTCTTTTTCAGGCGTTTTTACCTGCAATACTTCACAAGGTCCAGCTTCTACAATTGTGACAGAGACAGCTTGACCAGTCGGAAGGTAAATCTGGGTCATTCCCAATTTACGACCTAATAAAGTTTTCAATCTCTTCGCTCCTACACCTTACAGCTTAATTTCGACATCAACTCCTGAAGGGAGCTCAAGTTTCATCAATGCGTCCACCGTTTCAGGGGTTGGCTCCAAAATATCTAAAAGTCGTTTATGCGTTCTCCGTTCAAATTGTTCCCTCGATTTTTTATCGACATGAGGAGAACGAAGAACTGTATATTTTTCGATTTTTGTAGGCAAAGGGATTGGGCCTTTTACTGTAGCTCCCGTTCTTTTTGCTGTAGAAACAATCTCAAGCAAGGATTGATCCAGGAGTCTGTAATCGTATCCTTTTAGACGAATCCGAATTTTTTGATCCAAGGTATTTCCTCCAAATCTAAAAAACTGAATTACTGGATCACCTTGGTAATAACGCCCGCGCCTACCGTCCGGCCACCTTCCCTTATCGCAAAACGCAACCCGTCTTCCATTGCGATCGGTGTAATCAACGTCACCTTGATCCGAATGTTGTCTCCGGGCATCACCATTTCCACCCCTTCCGACAACGTCACCACTCCCGTCACGTCGGTTGTCCGAAAGTAAAACTGCGGCCGATATCCGTTAAAGAATGGCGTGTGCCGACCACCCTCTTCTTTCGTCAAGATATAGGCTTCCGCTTCGAATACCGTATGCGGCTTGATGCTGCCAGGCTTCGACAACACCATTCCCCGCTCCACGTCTTCCTTTTTCGTTCCGCGAAGCAGCAGCCCCACATTGTCTCCGGCCTGCCCCATATCCAGTATCTTCCGGAACATTTCCACGCCTGTCACCACCGACTTCTGCGTGTCCCGAATCCCAACGATCTCGACTTCTTCTCCGACCTTGACCTGCCCTCGTTCCACTCGACCCGTCACCACTGTCCCGCGTCCGCTGATCGAAAACACATCTTCCACCGGCATCAAGAACGGCTTGTCCACATCTCGTGTCGGCGTCGGGACATATTCGTCCACCGTATCCATCAACTTCAGAATCGGCGAGCAAGCCGCGCATTCCCTCTTCCCGCATCCGCATTCCAGTGCCTTCAGCGCTGAACCCCGCGTCACCGGTATCACATCCCCCGGAAAATCGTACTTCGACAGCAGCTCCCGCACTTCCAGCTCCACCAGTTCCAGAAGCTCCGGATCATCCACCATGTCCGCCTTGTTCAGAAACACCACAATGTACGGAACACCTACCTGCCGCGCCAGCAAAATGTGCTCCCGCGTCTGCGGCATCGGTCCGTCTGCGGCCGATACGACCAGGATCGCTCCGTCCATCTGCGCCGCTCCCGTGATCATGTTTTTCACATAATCCGCATGCCCGGGGCAATCCACATGTGCATAATGCCGCTTCTCCGTCTGGTACTCCACATGGGCGATTGCGATCGTGATCCCCCGCTCCCGTTCTTCCGGAGCCTTGTCGATCATGTCGTACGCCAGAAACTCCGCCATCTTGTTCGCTGCCAACACCCGCGTGATCGCTGCCGTCAGCGTCGTCTTCCCGTGGTCGACATGACCGATCGTTCCGATGTTCAAATGGGGTTTTGTTCTTTCAAACTTCGCTTTGGACATCCATGCCTCCGATGCACATGAAAAAGTGACAAACAAGATCTACAGACGCTTCCATAAAACAATCCGACAAGGAAACTGCCTGAAGAGACACAACAACACTGGTCAGATTCATGGAGCCCTTGACCGGGATTGAACCGGTGACCTCATCCTTACCAAGGATGTGCTCTGCCAACTGAGCTACAAGGGCATACCCGGCCTTCGGACAAGAATTGGAGCGGGAAACGGGATTCGAACCCGCGACATCCAGCTTGGAAGGCTGGCGCTCTACCGCTGAGCTATTCCCGCAATAAAAGTCAAAACAGTCTAGACTGGAAACTCAATCGCAAACTGGTGGGGAGGGGAGGATTCGAACCTCCGAAGCCGTCCGGCGACAGATTTACAGTCTGTTCCCTTTGTCCACTCGGGAACCTCCCCATACTCGGGCTAAACCCACTCTATAACAAAGCCCTCTATAACAAAGCCCTAAGGAATCTTGGGAAAAGGGAACCCCAGACTCAAATTTCAATCTTCAATATTTAATTTTCAAGCCCAAAAACAAAAGGGAATTATATTCTCGGGTTTTCACTTTGTCAATGCTTATGCACTCTGATTCCCACAAGCCCACCGTTCCGGAGTTTTCCAGTCAAGGCTTCATCGCTACCTTCACCTGCCGAAACCCCTCCAGAACGAATGCCAGTGTTTCCTGTGTCTCCGGATTGCTTAACAGACGTATGGCTCCCATGATGCCACCGGGGCTTCCCGAGGGGGATAACGATACCTGTTTCAGGACATTGTAAACATTCCCTTGCCAGGAAATTGCCGTTTCCAAAAGACTCATCACTTTGTCAATGCTTATGCACTCTGATT
>JAMCWZ010000056.1:1352-5207 GCA_023480765.1 Nitrospirota bacterium | reverse complement strand
AGCGAAAGAATCAATGGACCTCCGCCCGGTCAGGAGCAGATCTCAGCCAGGCTGGTAGCAGAGTATAACCGATATGTTCGAGTCAGAGACGGACTGGTGTTCGGGCGAAATGACGACAGGAACGCCCGAACCGGAAAACGGTTTGGGAAAATCTGTCTTCCCGACTGGCAATCTCCGAATTTTTGCAGGTTGATGACTAAAAGTCAAAGTAGACTCCAAGGGAAACATAATGCTCTTTCTCGAAGAGAAGATCTCCCATGTAGGAATATCCGTTGTAGAAGTCGATCGCCGGCCGAATTTGCAGGTAGGCACCGGGACGGTGAAAAAGAAGACCCAGTTGAAGATCCTCGTCCGGAGTATAGCCGTTGATTCCACGGGACTCCAGATTGAAAGCGAGATACCCCCGGGCCGACAGGGAGGGGATTTCCGGTGAATAGGCTTCGATCCCGCCCAGAAAGGTCGTCGAGTCTTCTGTGGTCGGATAATAATAAAGGCCGAAAACCCGATATTCCGCTCCACCATAAATCCGGATGTTCGGAGTGATGTCCCAGGAAGGGATGACTTGCAGGATCTCGTTGCCGAAATCGGAAATTTTCGAAATATGCATGATGGTAGTGTAATTGTATCCCGTGTGCGAGCTTTCGTGGTAGAAAAAGACGCGCCCGGAAAAGGATCCATACCGGAATGTGACCGGAACGCCGATGACGTAGTCCGCGTCTTCCAGATAGGTGGAGGACCGGATGATGGAAAATCGGGAAAAGCTGGCTCCCATCACGCCGACCTGGATGGATTCGTTGATTCCTTCGCTGGGGGATTCCCATCGGGCAACTCCGATGTCTGCCCCGAAATTGCCGTTGAACTGGATAAACGGCTGGTTGGACAGGGTGAGAAAGTTGATGGAAGTCGTCGGCTGACGAGGGTCCGCCAGAAGGGGAGTGAACGGGTCCTGGTCGGGAAGAAGCGTGAGTTTCCATGGACCATTCGCGGATTCTCCGGAAGAGGGGGAAGATGCCGTGGATGAAGACGGTCCGGAAAGATCCTGATCCAGGGTGACGGTATCGGCTGGCGGAGCCGCCTGACCACGGGAAATCATGGAGGTCGCGGCGATCAGAATTCCTGCGAAGAGTGAGAATCCAAAAAATTTTGTGTATTTCCAAAGCCGGTGATTGCCGGTATTCATTCTCAAACCGGTTGCTTCTTCAGTGTTCATCGGGGCGGACTTTGTCTCCAGAAATAGGCCGGTGCTAGGATGTTGGCAGTCGTGCGATTTCAAGATTGAATGGGCTGCCGGGCGAGCGCGAAAGATCGGGCAGTGTCTGCAGTGAAGCAGACCCGGAACGTCTTTACAGCTTCGGACCAAACCTCGGCGCTGGTTCCTGAAAAGCAATACAAAATCCAATACTATGGGAGAACCCCGAAGCTTGTCCACCATTTCCGGTGTTTAGCCGGAAACGGTGGACAGCGGAGTCCACGAGTTCCCGATGGACGAGAAAGGAAAGCGACAGATGACTGAGAGGCCCCGAATCGTTTTACGGAAAGGGGAAGACCGAAGGGTCCGCTCCGGACATCTCTGGATCTTCAGCAACGAGGTCGAACGGGCTGAAGCTGCTCCGGCAGGTCTTGTCGATGTCTACGGAAACGGGGGCTCCTATCTTGGGACCGGGATGTATAATCCCCACACTTTGCTTGCGGTGAGGCTTCTGAGACACGGCAGGTTTCGGGATTTTTCCGGATACCTCGATGAACAGATTACAGAAGCTGTTCGATTGCCTGTCCGTCGTGCCCGGGAAGGAGAGGCTGCTTTTCGTCTGATCCATTCTGAAGCAGACGGTCTTCCGGGTTTGATTGTCGACCGTTTTTCGCATTGGCTTTCCCTCCAGATCACCACGCGACTGATGGATGAGTACCGCGGGACGATTCTGGAGATCCTTTCGCGGCTCCTGTCACCCAAAGGGATACGGACGGACAATAGCGTCCCTGCGCGCCTTACGGAAGGACTCCCGACCGAAGGGAACGATTGCTGGGGAGATGTCCCGGAAACTCTTTCGGTCCCGGTGGGTGGGGTGATGATGCGTTTTCCCTTTCGAGAGGGGCAGAAAACCGGGTTGTTTCTGGACCAGAAAGACAATATCCGTGCTTTGGCGAGACATTTTTCCGGACAACGTGTTCTGGATGCGTTCAGTTACGTGGGAGGTTGGTCGGCGGGAGCCGCGCTGGAAGGCGCGACTTCTGTTGTTGGCGTTGATGAATCCGGTTCTGCGCTGGAATTTTATGAAGAAAACCTGACCCCTTTCGCTTCCGGAACATCTGTCTCGACTGTCCGCGCGGATTTCTTTGACTGGGCCACGGAAGCGGTCCGGAAAAAAGAGGAATACGATGTCGTCGTCCTCGATCCTCCTTCTTTTATCAAAAGCCGAAAAAAAAAGGAGGAAGGCCTGAAGGGATACTATTCGGCCAATGAGCTCGCCATCTCCCTGGTAAGACCCGGAGGGATGCTCGTGACATGTTCGTGTTCCGCCCTTCTGGAGTGGGAAGACCTTTTTGGAATCCTCCGGAACGTTTTACGCAAAAAAAGGCGGACGGCAAGGCTCGTCTATCAGGGTCGCGCGTCAATGGACCACCCTCGCGTCGTCGCGATGCCGGAAACGGATTATCTGAAATGTCTCTCGCTGATTCTTTGAGCAGAAATGCCCGGACGATTTGTGCGGTCGTCAGGGAACATGTCGTAAAGGCAGGAGAGCTCGATTGGTTTGACCCTTGGCCTCTCGACAAAGTAGAATGACAAGATTCATGATTTTGTCGAAAGAATTCTCAGGGAATTTGGCCCATTTTAAATTTTTCATGGAAGGCTTTATGGAAAACCAGACCTCGACCAGTCTCCTTCATATCCGCAATCTTGCCATCATCGCCCATGTCGACCACGGTAAAACCACGCTGGTTGACAAGCTTTTGCAGCAAGGCAATGTCTTCAGGGCAAACGAACAGGTGGAAGAGCGGGTCATGGATTCGAACCAGCTTGAGAAAGAGCGGGGAATTACGATCCTCGCGAAAAACACTGCGGTCCACTACCTCGATTACAAGATCAACATCGTCGACACTCCCGGTCACGCCGACTTCTCCGGAGAGGTTGAACGGATCCTGACGATGGTGGACGGAGTCCTTCTGGTGGTGGACGCTTTCGACGGGCCCATGCCACAGACGCGTTTCGTGCTGAACAAGGCCCTTTCCCTGGGACTGAAGCCGATCGTGGTCCTGAACAAGATTGACCGTTCGGATGCCCGTCCAGTCGAAGCCCTCAACGACGTTTTCAATCTTTTCATCGAGCTTGGCGCAACGGACGAGCAGATGGAGTTTCCTGTTGTTTACGCTTCGGCCAAGAAGGGATTCGCGATGCGGGATCTTGCTCAGGTCAGCGAAAACCTGATTCCCCTCTTCGAAACCATTATCAGCCATATTCCGCCTCCTGAAGCGGACCTGTCCGGCCCCTTCCTCATGCAGGTGACCAGCCTTGAGTACGATTCCTATATCGGGCAGATGGCCCTGGGACGGGTCGTGCGGGGAAAGGTGTCGGTCGGGGAGACGATCGGTCGTGTTGTGGCCGGAGAGCTGAAGGAAAAGGGGAAAATCAAGAAGCTGTTGTCGTTCGAAGGCCTCAAGAAGGTGGAGGTCGAGTCCGTACAGGCGGGGGATATCGTTCTTCTGGCCGCTTTCCCGGATCTTCGCATCGGTGAAGTCCTGTCCGATGTGAATACCATCGGCGAACTTCCGCCGATCGAGATCGGCGAGCCGACCATTTCCATGGAATTTTTGGTGAACAACTCCCCTTTCGCGGGTCAGGAAGGGAAGTTCGTGACT
>JAMCWZ010000056.1:0-1342 GCA_023480765.1 Nitrospirota bacterium | reverse complement strand
CAGGCTCTTCCGGGAAATCAAGTCCAACGTTGCCCTGCGTGTCGAAGAAACAGAAAGCCCCGACTCTTTCAAGGTCTCGGGCCGCGGAGAGCTTCATCTCGGGATCCTGATCGAAACCATGCGACGCGAAGGCTATGAGTTTCAGGTTTCCCGCCCCAAGGTGCTTTTTCGGGGGGAAGGCTCACAAAGACAGGAACCATACGAATACCTCGTGATCGACGTTGCGGAGGAGTATGTCGGCACTGTCATCGAAAAGCTCGGGCCCCGGAAGGGCGAGATGCTGAACATGGCTCCCCAGAAAGACGGTCATGTGCGTCTTGAATTCCTTATTCCGGCTCGGGGGCTTCTGGGTTACCGGAGCGAATTCCTGTCCGATACACGGGGAACGGGTCTTTTGACGCATACATTTCACGGTTACGGCGAGTATAAAGGCGATATTCCCGGTCGTAACAATGGTGCTCTCATTTCGATGGAGACAGGAGAATCCGTTGCCTATGCCCTGGAGAACGTGCAGGAACGCGGGGTCCTCTTTTTGGGAGCCGGTGTCCGGGTCTACGAAGGAATGGTCATCGGGGCACACTCCCGTCCGACGGATCTGGCGGTCAATCCCTGCAAGAAAAAACATTTGACCAACATCCGCTCGTCGACGGCGGAGGATGCGATCACCTTAACGCCTCCGCGTCATCTGAGTCTCGAACAGACGCTCGAATTCCTGGAGGATGACGAGCTTCTGGAGGTGACTCCGGAAAATCTCCGGATTCGAAAGAAATTCCTGACGGAAAACGAACGCAAACGTTCATCCAAAAAATAGGGGAATCTGGATGCTCTGTCTGGAACGGAAACGAACAGTGATAACCCTTGCCTCAGTCTGGATATTGCTTCTGGGGTTTATGGGATTACCGGGTACAGGAGGATTCAACTTGGCCAATGCGGACGAAACGGCAAAACCCGCTCTTCCTCCGGGAGAGTACGCGGAATTTGATACATCGATGGGAACGATTGTCTGTCAGCTCTTTCCCCAGTCGGCACCACATACGGTGGAAAATTTCGTGGGTCTGGCGGAAGGGACAAAGGAGTTTCAGGATCCTCAATCGGGAAAGATGGTCAAGCGTCCCTTTTACGACGGACTCGTCTTTCACCGGGTCATCAAGAATTTCATGATCCAGGGAGGGGATCCCCTTGGAAATGGAACGGGTGGTCCTGGCTATCAGTTCGATGACGAGATTGATGCGACCCGGGATTTCTCCCACAAGGGTGTTCTGGCGATGGCCAATGCCGGTCCGAACACCAACGGAAGCCAGTTCTTCATCACCGTCGCCGCCGGTCAGAGCGACCTCATTGT
>JAMCWZ010000076.1:1305-5214 GCA_023480765.1 Nitrospirota bacterium | reverse complement strand
ATCCGCAAACGTTTTCCGGTCTGGGGGGAGTGGGGGATCTGATGCTGACCGCGACCTCAGAGCTTTCCCGGAACAGGAGGGTGGGAGTTCTTCTGGGCCAGGGAAACTCTCTTCCCGAAGTCCTTCGGGAAGTCGGCCAGGTGGCGGAGGGGGTTCCGACCACCCAGTCCGCCCATGAGCTGGCAAAAGAAATCCTGGTCGATCTTCCGATCACGACGGCCATTTATCAAATCCTGTACGAGGGCGCAGGACTGGAAGAAACGCTTCAGTCCCTGATGGCAAGACCGTCTCGTTCGGAAGAGGAGGATGTGGTTTCCGGGGGGTAGTCTGCAAGGCTCTCCCGAACGAGATCCGCTTCCGGACAATATGAAACCCTGGAGAAAGAAAGTCCATGACACCCATGCCATCTTCCGTAAAACCCGTCGAGGGGCGTTCTGTTCTGATTGAATGGCAGGATGGCCATTCAAGTCTTTATGAGAATGTTTATTTGCGCGAACATTGCCAATGTGCCGAATGTGTTCATGAATGGACTGGCGAAAAGCTGATTTCGCGGGAGCGCATTCCGGCGGACATTCGTCCGGTTTCTGTATCGGCAGTGGGGAACTATGCCCTTTCGATCCGCTTCAGCGACGGGCACGGGACAGGTGTCTACTCCTACGAACTTCTCCGGAAAATCTGTCCCTGTCCTCTCTGCAAGGCGTAAAACCGGACAGATTATTTTCCGTTCGGAAACGTGAGGCTGCCGACCGGAAAAGGATCGTTTTTTCCGTAGAAAACGCGCATCAGGGACAATCCCTGGGGCGGAGCCGGATGGAGAGCGGGAACAGGCGGAAGACTTCCGGGTAGCAAAAGGTCCTGAAAGCTTTTCAGGGTTCTTTTCTGCTGGCCGGTTTCCAGGAGAGCCATGGCCAGATAGCGGATCATCATGTGGAGGAATCCTCGGCCGGCCACCCATAAATCGAGCGTGTTTGGTCCGGCAATCCACTGTATGGCATCGATCGAACGTCGGGCATCTTCGGGGCAGGATTTTTGAACGGTAAAGCGGGTAAAGTCGTTTGACCCCTCAAGCAGTTTCGTGGCTTGCTGAAGAAGTGTCCAGTCGACCGGGGGGAAAAAGATTCCGCAGAAAGGGTCTTCGGTGGGAGGGACTTCTCTCGCTTTCCGGGACAGGGAGACCCAGCGATAACGGTAGATTTTCCGGACGACATCATGGCGGGCGTGAAAATCCGGGGCAACGGCCGCTGCCTGAAGGATTCGGATGGCGGGTGAAAGAAAGTGGTTCAGCCCCCGCGAAAGGGAGTCCGGAGTCCAGCCCGGTCCGGCAATGTCACAGTGAAAGACTTGTCCGGCCGCAGAAACACCGGTGTCGGTCCGTCCGGAACCCGATATCCGGACGTCCTGTCTTGTCAGCCTGCAAAATGCCTCTTCTATGTGGTCCTGGACCGCGTTCCCGCGGATTTGGGACTGCCAGCCCTGGAAACCTCTTCCGTCGTAGGATACGACAAAGGCAAAACGTGGCATGAAAAAGGGCGTCTCTTCCTTCTTCCGGACGGACATGCCGAAGCGGGTTATGTCCCCTTGCTTTCCTGACCCGAAGGTTTGTCCATGGTCAGATCCTGCCAGATCTCCTTGAGATCCAGCCAGACCTCAAGTTCGGTGTTCAGGGCTTCTTCCCAGGCTTTCCAGTCTTCCGGGCGGCCGGAGTTTTCAAACGTACCCGGTCCGAGCGCTTTTCGGGACGCCATTTCTGTCATCATGTGGCGTCCCTTCCATTCGGTCAGCAAGGCATCGTATCGTGCGATCCGGGAAACTTTTTCCGGGTTCATCCAAAGTTCGCGATCTGAATGGGTTTCGCGCCGGCATTTAAAATACTGATCGCGGAAGCGATTTGTCCGGCAATGGTTTCATAGGATTTTGAAATCGGCGACTGGGGCTGGGCGATGCCGATCGGAACTCCCTGATCTCCGCCTTCCCGGATGGACAGATCGATCGGGATCCGGCCGAGGAAGGGAACTTTCAGTTCTTTGGCCGCCATTTCTCCGCCGCCCTGAGAAAAGATCGGCGTTTCGTGATGACAGTTCGGGCACACGAACATGCTCATGTTTTCAATGATCCCCAGAATCGGCACATTCACTTTCTGAAACATGGCAAGGCCCCTGCGGGAGTCAGAAAGGGAGACCTCCTGGGGGGTGGTGACGATAACGGCTCCCGACAAGGGGACAAGTTGTGCGAGGGAAAGCTGCGCATCGCCCGTTCCGGGAGGCATGTCGACAATCAGGTAATCGAGTTCGCCCCATTCGACGTCACGCACAAATTGCTGGATGACCCCATGGAGCATGGGTCCGCGCCAGATGAGAGGAGTTCCGGGGGGGACGAGAAACGCCATCGACATGCAGGCAATGCCGTTTGAAGACGGAGGAATAAAGCGGTTCTCCACCTGCTTCGGCTGGGTTTTGATGCCGAGCATCATCGGAATGTTTGGCCCATAGACATCGGCATCCAGAATGCCCACTTTGGCTCCGAGGGCCTGGAGTCCCACGGCCAGATTGACGCTGGTGGTCGATTTTCCGACCCCGCCTTTTCCGCTTGAGACAGCCAGAACGTTCCGCACGCCGGTAATGGGAGCCTTGCCGGAGAATGTACCGGACGTGGTCCTTGCCGTAAAGGCAATTTCCGTCGATGTCACGCCAGGGACGGACCGGAGAGCCTCGTTGCAGGCATTTTTCATTTCGTCCTTCAACGGGCAGGCCGGGGTGGTCAGGACGATGGTAAAGGAAACCTTTCCATCTTCGATCTTCAGATTTTCGATCATCTTCAACGTCACAAGATCTTTCTTGAAATCGGGCTCGATGACCCGACCAAGAGCTTGCCAGACTTTTTCTTCCGCGATTTGGGCCATTCAATTCTCCTTGGAGGGTTGTCCCGCCGGTTGATGGACGGGTCCGGTGATGGATTGTTCTTGAAACCGTTCTATCCGATGCACTTCTCTCATTTTTTCAGAAGGTCCTGTTCGCTTTCCCCGGATTCGTCGTGGGAAAAGCCCGTCCCCGCGGGCAGAGGGCGGAAAAGCGCCTCAAAATCCCTGCGGGAACACTCCCCAAGGATTCCGTCATCCCGAAGAAGCCGTAACGAGTTTCCTTTGTCCCACAGCAGTTGATAATAGCGGCCTTCCGCGTCCATCCAGGAGGGCTGGAACGGAACGCGCTCCTTCCTCACGTGTGGTGCGGGAGGAAGGCGTTCAAGAAGCCGCCGGAACTCCTGTTCCCCGATTTCGGGATCCCCGTTTCGGGCGATGACGAAGTCCGCATATTCCACGTTTTTTTTCGCATGTTTGAGTCTTTGAATCAATGCCGGGGCGTCCAGCGCGTCCGAAGGAACGCGTTGCTTGACATCCACCCAGCGGGGAGGAGAAGCATGATTCCCTCCCGGGAGCCGGCTGTCAGGAACTGCCGTCAATCCTTGTCGTTCCATTCTTCCAGCCACGCCATCTGGATCGCTTCCAGAATTTTCTCGTTCGATGCCTTCGGGTCTCCCGTGAAGCCGGGTAGCTCCATCACATACCGATGGAGGTCGGTGAACCGGACGGTCAGGGGATCGGTATCGGGATGATGCTCCAGAAGCTGGTATCCGATTTCATAGGGTTCGTTCCAGTTCATTGCCTGATTTCCCTCCTTTTCCGCGTCCGGTTTCTAATGTTCATGTCCGCCCTTGGTGCAGGGCGGGATGCGCACGACGATGTCCCCGTGAACGAGAGCCTGACAGGAAAGCCGGGATTTCAGGGTCAGGCCTTCCGCTTCATCCAGCTGGTCCTCTTCGTCTTCCTGCATGGGAGAGAGCGTGTTCCCTCCCTCCTCGACGATCACGTGGCAGGTGGAACATGCGCAAACCCCTCCGCAATTGTGCTCCACG
>JAMCWZ010000076.1:0-1295 GCA_023480765.1 Nitrospirota bacterium | reverse complement strand
GCTTCGACTGTTTTTCCGAGTTCCGGAAAATGGATTTTGGGCATTCAGAAACTCCCGTCGCTAGTTGTCGACAGTCTTCCCGCCCAGGGCTTCCTGGACGGAATGGTTCATCAGTCTTTCGGCCAGGGGACGGGTCACCTGGTCCAGGCGTGTTGTTTCGTCCCGGACCTTTCGGCCGTCCGTTCCTTCCATCGCTTTTTCCAGACGCGTCATCTGTTCATGAATGGTGGCCCGTTCCTCCGGAGGAACGATGGCGTCGTCCAGCTTTTCGAGTGCCCGCCGGGTGGCGTTCAAAACCGTTTTGGCCTCCGTCCGGGCATCGATCAAAAGACGTGTTTCGAAATCTTCCTTGGCGTGGACGAACGATTCCTTGATCAGGTCACGCACGTCTTCCCGGCTCAAACCATAGGAGGAGTGAACAACGACTCCCTGGGACTGGCCCGTTTTCTGGTCGACGGCCCGGACATCCAGGATCCCGTTGGCATCGATCATGAATGTCACCTCGATTCGGGCGGCTCCCGCGATCATGGGTTCGATTCCGGTGAGCGAGAAACGGGCAAGACTCCGATTGTCTTTCGCCAGTTCCCGTTCCCCCTGGAGAACATGGATGTCGACCCGCGTCTGCCCATCGAGGAACGTGGTGAACATCTCCTTGGCCTGCGTCGGAATCGTGGTGTTCCGGGGAATCAGGGTCGACATCACCCCGCCCATGGTTTCAATGCCGAGAGAAAGCGGTGTGACATCAAGAAGAAGGAGGTCTTTCCGTTGTCCGGACAGGATATGTCCCTGGACCGCGGCACCTTCGGCGACGACCAGGTCCGGATCGACCGAATCGTAGATCGGTTTTCCGAAAAGGTCCCGGACGGCTTCCTTGATACGCGGAAGGCGGGTCGCTCCTCCGACAAGAATGACACCGTCGACTTCCTGGACCGGGATGCCCGCATCCTCAAGCGCCCGACGAACCGGCACGAGTGTCCTCTGGACGAGGGGTTCGACCAGATGGTTCAGGGTTGTTCTCGTCAGAGAGGTGTCCAGGCCGAGAGAGGGGATGTGGATCCGGACGCTGTCGGCCGAAGAAAGCGCAATTTTCGCTTTTTCCGCTTCTTTGCGGAGAAGATCCCGGACTTCAAAGCGTTGTGCACTGTTTTTGAGGTCCGGGTGCAGGGATTGCCAGTGTTCGACGATCGCCTGGTCGAAGTCATCCCCTCCGAGATGGGTATCGCCATTTGTGGCGAGGACTTCAAAAATTCCCTTGCGGACTTTGAGCAGGCTGAAATCGAAGGTTCCTCCGCCCA
>JAMCWZ010000106.1 GCA_023480765.1 Nitrospirota bacterium | reverse complement strand
ATACCCTTTCAAAACACCAATCTGGGGGGGTCCGTGAAGGACCGACCTGCCCGTTACATGGTGGAACAGGCCGAGAGGAACGGAGAGCTTGCCCCGGGAGGCCGGATTGTTGAAGCAACCAGTGGAAACACGGGAATTGCCCTGGCCCAGATTGGTGTTTTGAAAGGGTATCCGGTCGTCATCGTGATGCCGGAAGGTGTGAGTCAGGAACGGGTCTACCACCTCAAGGCCCTGGGCGCCGAAGTCGAGTTGACTCCTGCCAGGGATGGCATGGCCGGGGCTATTCGAAGGGCAGAATCGCTTGTCTCGGAACGTCCCGGATCATTCATGCCCCGTCAGTTTGAGAACCCTGCCAACCCTGAGTCTCACTACAGGACGACCGGACCAGAGATTCTGGACCAGCTTGGTCGTCTTCCCGACGGATTCGTGGCGGGGATCGGAACCGGGGGAACGATCACCGGCGTCGGCCGGTTTTTGAGAGAGCGCTATGGGGGGGTGCGGATTTGGGGCCTGGAACCGGCTTCGAGTGCCGTTCTCTCCGGTGCAGCTCCAGGCCCCCACCGGATTCAGGGAATTGGGGCAGGCTTCGTTCCAAAGATTCTCGACAGGTCGGTTTGTGATAAAATCGAACCCATCGACGACCGGACCGCCATAGAGACAATGCGGCGACTGACCCGGGAAGAGGGAATCATGGCGGGAATTTCCTCCGGGGCCAATGTCGCCGGTGCCATGCTCCTCGCCCGGACACTCCCCCCGGGGAGCCATGTCGTGACAATTGTCTGCGACAGTTATGAACGCTATTTTTCAATGGAAAAATATCTGGCGCTTTGAAGAAAGCAAGACATAGGCCATGAAAGGATATTTCTGATGGAAATGACGGAGGAACAGATTCTCCGGTACTCCCGTCACATTCTTCTTCCCGAGGTTGGAGGAGCCGGTCAGGCCAAGCTGCTCTCCTCCAGTGTCCTGATTATCGGAGCGGGGGGGCTGGGGAGTCCTGTGGCGCTCTATCTTGCTGCTGCCGGCGTTGGTCATCTTGGAATTGTGGATATGGATCGTGTCGATCTCTCGAATTTGCAAAGACAGATCATTCACAGAACGGGGGACGTGGGGCGTCCGAAGGTGACGTCCGCGAAGGAAAAGATCACGTCTCTGAATCCTGATGTGCGCGTGACCGAGCATCCGACGCAGCTGATGGCCGAAAATGCGCAACAAATCGCCAGCAGGTATGACATCCTTGTCGATGGAACTGATAATTTTGCAGCAAAGTTCCTGATCAACGACCTGGCAGTTCTTTTGGGAAAACCTCTGGTTCATGCCGGCATTCTCCGCTTTGTGGGCCAGGTGATGTCCATCTTTCCGGGCCAGTCGGCCTGTTATCGTTGTCTGTTTCGGGATCCTCCTCCCGCCGGTGCTGTGCCGACCTGTTCGGAGGCCGGTATCCTGGGTGTGATTGCCGGTGTGATCGGCACCATTCAGGCGACGGAAGTTCTCAAGATTCTTCTGGGCCGCGGAGACGTCCTCTCCGACAGACTTCTGACATACGATGCCCTTCCTGTCACGTTCAGGAATGTTCGCGTCAAGAGAAATCCCCGGTGTCCGGTTTGCGGAGACCACCCAACTATTACGGAGCTTCACGATTATGAGCAACCCGTCTGTATCACCCCAGCCCTCCCCTGAAGGGCAAAAGCCTTCCCGGATGAAGGGTCTTAAATGCCGCGAATGTGGACGGATCTATGATCTTGCGCCCGTCCACGTCTGCGATTTCTGTTTTGGTCCGCTGGAAGTGGACTACGATTACGAGGCTATCCGGACCCTCATGAGCCGGGACTCGATTGCCAAAGGCCCCAATTCTCTCTGGCGGTACAAGCATCTTCTGCCGGTCGCCGATGAGCCAACGATCGGACTTCACGCAGGAATGACGCCCCTGGTCCGGGCAGAGCGTCTGGGAAAAGCTCTCGGTCTGAAAAACCTCTATATTAAAAACGACACGGTCAATCATCCGACCTTGTCTTTCAAGGACCGGGTGGTTGCGGTTGCGATCAATCGCGCGAAGGAGCTCGGGTTCCGTACTGTTGCCTGCGCATCGACAGGAAATCTGGCCAACTCGGTTTCCGCTCATGCGGCGAGTGCCGGAATGGAATGTTTTGTCTTCATTCCCCACGACCTGGAGGCAGGCAAGATCCTGGGTAATCTTATATACCGTCCGACCGTGGTTGCCGTCCGGGGAAACTATGACGACGTGAACCGGCTCTGCAGCGAAATTGGAGGGGAGTATCCCTGGGCGTTTGTCAACATCAATATTCGCCCGTACTACGCGGAAGGCTCCAAGACGATGGCTTTTGAAACAGCCGAGCAACTTGGCTGGAGGATCCCCGACCAGGTGGTGGTCCCCATCGCTTCCGGATCGCTGTTGACGAAAATCTGGAAAGGATTTCAGGAGATGTCCCGTCTGGAACTCGTGCCTTCTCATCCGGGTCTCCGGGTCAACGGCGCTCAGGCGCAGGGATGCTCCCCCGTCTATCAGGCGTTTATGGCAGGTCGAACACAATTTGTTCCCGTCAAGCCCAAAACAATTGCAAAATCTCTTGCGATCGGAAATCCGGCAGACGGATATTACGCTCTCGACGTGATTGGAAAATCACGGGGACAGGTGGAAGCGGCTTCGGATCCCGAAATCGTGGAGGGAATGGTGCTTCTTGCCGAAACGGAGGGGATTTTTGCAGAGACGGCAGGAGGAGTGACGGTGGCATGCCTGAAGAAACTGGCGGAAAAAGGAGCTATTCGACCGGATGAACTGACAGTGGCCTACATCACAGGAAACGGTCTCAAGACCATGGAGGCCCTCAACGGATTCCTTCCTGAGCCCGTGTCCATCGACCCAACGCTGGCCTCGTTCCAGAAAATTGTCAATCCGTCCTGAAACGCAAAAGGAGATCGACCCGTGTCTGTTTTAGTCCGTATTCCGACCCCGCTCCGACCGATGGCCAATGGGCAGAAAGAAGTCCATCTTAAAGGCGTCAGTGTCAGGGAAATCCTTGAAAACCTCGTCCGGGACTATCCGGGAATCCGGGAGAGGCTGATGGATGAAAAAGGTGAGGTTCGCCGTTTCATCAATATTTATGTCAATGAGGAAGACATCCGTTTTCTTGGGGGAACAGAAACCCCTCTCAAGGACGGGGATGAACTCTCGATCATTCCAGCCATCGCCGGTGGATGCCGATGACCAAGCTCCGGTTTCACATGACATTTCCGGAGGAGCGGGTCAAGGAACCCATCCTGTATGAAATCTCCCAGAAGTTCCGGGTTGTTCCCAATATACGGCGGGCCGATGTCTCCGACCGGTCAGGATGGGTTGAACTGGAGCTCGAAGGAGACCTGCCGGAGATCGAACGGACTGTCCAGTACCTGAGGCAGCGAGGCATCCATGTGGACCCACTGGAGAAAACCATCCTGGAAGGCTGAAGGATCGACAAGACAGAGGGGATCATGGAATTTCGGGAAGACCAGATTGAACGTTACAGCCGCCACATTATCCTCAAGGAAGTAGGCGGGAGCGGACAGAAGAAACTCCTGCAGTCGAAGGTGCTCATTATCGGGGCGGGAGGTCTTGGAAGTCCTGTGGCGCTTTATCTCGCGGCGGCCGGGGTGGGAACTCTTGCTCTTGCGGATATGGACAATGTGGACCTGTCCAACCTTCAGCGCCAGATTCTGCATTCGACGAAGACCGTCGGAAAACCCAAGGTTCTGTCGGCCCATGAGACCTTGACTGACATGAACCCGGATGTCCGGGTGGTTCCCATCCAAGAGCGCCTGACCGCGGAGAACGTGACATCTCTCTTCCAGGATTACGATGTCATCGTTGACGGTTCCGACAATTTCGGTACGCGTTATGTGGTCAACGATGCCGCGTTCTTCCTGAAAAAACCTCTGGTTTCGGGTTCGATTCTGCGCTTTGAAGGCCAGGTTGTCGTCCTGGAAGGATATCGATCAACCCCCTGTTATCGATGTCTGTATCCCGAAGCGCCGCCGCCCGGTCTCGTTCCGTCCTGTTCGGAAGCCGGGGTGCTGGGAGTCCTTGGCGGAACGATCGGAACATTGCAGGCGGTCGAAGTCATCAAGATCATTCTTGGTCTGGGAGACGTCCTGAATGATCGGCTCCTGATCTATGATGCCCTGTCTATGAGCTTCCGGAAAGTCCGGGTTCCCAAGGATCCCAACTGTCCCCTTTGCGGGAAGAATCCCTCCATCCGGACGGTCAGCGGTTCCACCGATTGGGCCTGTTCGATCTGATGGAAGGTGAATTTTCCGGGTTGACTTTCCCTCTGGGTCTCTATGACGCGATCATCGCGCATGCCCGTTCTGTTTTTCCTGAGGAATGCTGTGGACTTGTGGCGGGACCGGCCGGCGGTGGTCCCATCCGCGTCATTCCAATGGAAAACGCCCTTCATTCACCCGTCCGTTATGAAATGAATCCGAAAGAACAGTTTCAGGTCCAGAAAAATCTGCGTCGGGAAGGTCTTGAGATGTGGGCGATCTACCACTCCCACCCTGTGACCCGGCCTTATCCCTCGGAGACGGATATTCGTCTGGCATTTTATCCCGAACTGTACTATCTTTTGACCTCGCTGGCGGAGGATCCGCCCCCGTTAAAAGCCTACACTATTCAGAACGGAGTCGTGCGAGAAATTCCCTTAAGGGTGTTGCCAGGAGAAGCTTAGTGGGCCGAAAAATCCTTGTCATTGAAGATGAGGCAGATATCGTCACACTGCTGAAACACTATTTTCTCCAGGAACATTTTGAGGTGACGACAACCGGCAATGGTCTGGAAGGGCTCTCTCTGGCACGGACCCTGCATCCGGACCTGATTGTGCTGGATTTGATGCTCCCGGGCCTGGATGGTCTCTCCATTAACCGGAGCCTGAAGAAAGATCCGTTGACCGCCGGAATCCCTGTGGTGATTCTGACGGCCAAATCCGATGAGACAGACAGGATCGTGGGACTTGAACTCGGAGCGGATGACTATATCGTCAAACCATTCAATCCCAAGGAGCTCCTGGCCAGAATCAAGGCGATTCTGAGACGCACCGAACAGGAACCGGCCCAGCGTCCGGAACGTTTTTCCGCGGCCGGGGTGGTTCTGGATATCGCCCGCCACGAGGCCCGCGCAGGAGATACGCTTCTGGATCTGACCGCCAAGGAGTTTTCCCTCCTTTTGGCCCTTGTCAAGAACTCCGGCCGTGTTCTGGACCGACAAATGCTTCTCGATCTT
>JAMCWZ010000045.1 GCA_023480765.1 Nitrospirota bacterium | reverse complement strand
TCATTCATGAGCTATCCGTGGGGGCCGGAATTAATGGGATGGTTGGCGGTCAGCAGATGGACATTGCTTCTGAAGGAAAGGCACTGAATCTGTCTTCTCTGGAATTTCTGCATCAGCACAAGACAGGTGCCCTGATCCGGGCTTCTTTGCGAATTGGAGCATTGCTCGGAAAAGCCTCTTCTTCCGACTTTGAACGGCTGGACCGTTACGGACAAGCTGTTGGCATCGCTTTCCAGATTGCCGATGATCTGCTTGATGTGGAAGGAGACGCCGCACTTCTCGGTAAAGCGGCCCAAAAGGACCAGGACCGCCACAAGAATACTTATCCGGGGTGGATGGGAGTGGAAAAAGCACGCAACATGGCCCGTCATAAACTGAACGAAGCGCTGGAGGCTATCGGCTCGTTTGGCGAAAAAGCGAAACACCTGCGCGAGCTGGCGAGCTATATCATAGAAAGAAGGAATTGATGGGAGAAATATTGGGGCGCATCTCGGGTCCCGCCGACTTAAAGCATCTTTCGGAAAAGGAGTTACTCCTGCTGGCGGGAGAAATTCGGGAGGAGATGATTCGTGTAATCTCCGAAATAGGCGGACACTTTGGGGGCGGATTGGGAGTTGTCGAGCTGACGATCGCTCTCCATCGCCATCTGGATACCTCCCGTGACCGCATTGTCTGGGATGTTGGTCATCAGGCCTACCCTCACAAGATGCTGACGGGTCGGTTGGAAAATCTCAAGACGATTCGTCAATGGAAGGGCCTGGCTGGTTTTCCAAAACCGGAAGAAAGTGTGCACGACGCGTTTTCGGCAGGGCATGCGGGAACATCCATCTCGGCCGCCCTCGGAATGGCGGAGGCACGGGATCTGAAGGGGGGAAAAATATCATGTGGTCGCTGTTGTCGGTGACGGGTCACTGACGGCCGGAATGGCGATGGAAGCACTGAACCAGGCGGGTGCGCGAAAAAAGAATCTTCTCGTCATTCTGAATGACAATGAAATGTCCATCTCAGAAAATGTTGGCGCATTGTCGGATTATCTTGCCCGCATCACATCGGACCCCCGTTGGGAGGGGCTCCGTCGCCGGACGGAAGGTCTCATGAGGGAGATCCCGATGATCGGGGAACCGATGGTAAGAATGGCTCAGGTGGCCCATGAATCCGTGGTCGGAATGTTATCAAAGCCTGGACTCTTGTTCGAGGAAATGGGATTTCGGTATGTTGGCCCTATCGATGGGCATGATTTGCCTCTGCTTCTCCAGACGATCGGAAATCTCAAGGAACAGCCCGGTCCGATTTTGTTGCATGTTCTGACAGTAAAGGGAAAAGGGTATCCGCCAGCAGAGAAAAATCCCATTACCTTTCACGGTGTCACACCGTTTGACATTGCAACAGGCGAGATCAAGAAGAAGCCCGCGGGGGCACCGGCCTATACAAAAATCTTCAGCCAGACAATGATCGAACTCGGCCATCGGTTTCCTGACCTTTTTGCAATTACCGCGGCCATGCCCGAAGGAACGGGTCTTGTGGACTTCCGGAAAACATTTCCGGAACGTTTTGTTGACGTGGGAATTGCCGAACAGCATGCCGTCACTCTTGCAGGAGGGATGGCTGCACAGGGCATTACCCCTGTTGTCGCAATCTATTCGACCTTCCTGCAGAGGGCCTACGATCAGCTGGTACACGACATTTGCCTTCAGAACCTCCATGTTGTTTTTGCTCTCGACCGGGGTGGACTTGTTGGTGAAGATGGCCCGACTCATCATGGAGTTTTCGATATTGCCTATCTTCGCCATATTCCAAATATGGTCGTCATGGCTCCGAAGGATGAAAACGAACTTCGGCATATGCTCTATACCGCGGTCCTGCATGATGGACCCATTGCTGTCCGTTATCCCAGGGGGGAAGGACAGGGCGTCCCTCTCGACAAGGAGTTCAGAAGTATTCCGATCGGGACAGCCGAAACCCTCCGGGAGGGCCAGGATGTCTGTCTTCTGGCATATGGTTCGATGGTCCCGGTCGCAATGGAGTCCGCAGGTCTTCTTCGGGCGGAAGGAATCGATGCCGGGGTGGTCAACATGCGCTTTGCCAAACCACTGGACACGTCCCTGTTGGCGTCGGTTGTAAAAAAGTATTCGCACATTGTGACGATGGAGGAGGGAGTTCTGAAAGGCGGATTCGGTTCGGCCATTCTTGAATGGCTGGCGATGTCGGATAACCTTGGAAAAGTTAATGTCCGGATGGTCGGAATTCCTGACCAGTATGTGGATCACGGTTCGCCGAAGATCCTGAGGGCCTCTCTTGGCCTTACGGCTCCGGATGTTGTGAAATCCCTGAAGGAATGGCTTCAGACCTCTTCCGTTTGATGGTTTTTCCAGGTATGCCATGAAAAGGCTGGATCAGCTTGTTCTCCAAAAGGGGTGGGCCTCTTCCCGGGAAAAGGCTTCAGAACTGATTGTCTCCGGTCGGGTGCAGGTCAAGGGAATTGTTCGTGTCAAACCATCCATCCAGGCCAGTTATGACGATGTGACTCTGCTGGCTCCGGATTCGGAAATTGTGTATGTCAGCCGTGGGGCAATGAAGCTCTCCGGTGCTCTTGCCTACTTTGGTCTGGATGTAAAAGGAAAAACGATTGTCGATCTGGGGGCTTCAACGGGAGGATTTACCCAGGTTTTGCTGGAAGCCGGGGCACGGAAAATCCATGCTGTTGACGTTGGGAATGCCCAGCTGGATGACAAATTAAGAAGGGATCCCCGGGTCGTTTCCCGTGAAGGGGTAAATGTTCGCTGGCCCGGCGACTGGTTTCCGCCGGAAACAACCGGGGGAGTTGTCGCGGACCTGTCTTTTATTTCCCTCTCAAAAGTGGCCGATACTGTCCTCTGCCTGTTACGTGAGGGAGGATTTTTCCTCCCCCTGTTCAAACCCCAGTTCGAGGCCGGACCCAATCTTGTCGGGAAGGGTGGTATCGTTCGCGATCGAGGTCTTCACAGGACACTCCTTTCGAAATACATTCGGGAGATGATGGCACTGGGAGCAAGGGTCCACGGAGTCATGCCTTCCCCTATCACCGGTCGTAAAGGAAATCAGGAGTATTTTGTTTTGTTCTGGATCGGGTCCCAAAAACGTTCCAGGGAGGTTTAGCGTATCGTGCAGAAGATAATGGTGGGGGGCGGATGCGGTTTTATCGGATCCAATCTGATTGCGAGGATTCTGGATGGAGGGGTGCGTGCAACGGCCGTCGACAACCTTTCCACAGGTCATCCACAGAGAATGAAAAGTGACAGGTATCAGTTTCTGAAAGGGGATCTGTCGTCACCAAGGTTTACGCGTTCCGTTTTTCAGGAGGTTCGTCCCGACTGCTATATTCATGTGGCGGGTATGGCCGATCCTCTCCCTGGCGGTAAAGACCCGGTTCATGATATTGAGAAAAGTGTCTTCCCCCTGTTGAACGTCTTGCGTTCGCTTGAGGAGTCGGGAGGGGCGGGACATTTTATTCTCGTTTCGACAGGAGAGGTGTTTGGCGGGGAAAATACTCCTCTTCCGGGGGAAAAGGAAACACCTGTCCCGGATTCCTCCTATGGAGTCTCTTATCTGATGATGGAGCACTATCTGTCTGTCTATGCACCACGGTTAAAAATGCCGTTTTCCATTGTGCGGCTTTCCCCGGTTTATGGACCCGGTCAATCTCTCGAAGGGGAGACAGGCCAGATGACGTTCTGGATTCGGGCAATCCTTCGTCAGGACAAGGGAGAAATCCCCCGCTTGACGGGGAACGGAATGAGAATTCGGGATTTTATTTATGTTCAGGATGCTGTCGACGCTCTTTATGCTCTGGCTCTTGAAGGGAATACGGGCGTTTTTCATCTGGGATCCGGCATTGAGGCATCCGAAAGGGATGTTTTTTCCAAAATGAGGCAGGCTTCTGGAATCCCTGTGGACATCTCCTATGAAAACTCCTACAACAACGGTCCCCAGAAAAGAATCCTCGGACATCAACGTCTGGAGGAAGAACTCGGTTGGTCTCCGGCCACAACACTCGAAGAGGGAGTGTCCCAAACAGTATCCTGGTTTCAGCGGTGGCTCGGATGAGCGTCAGCCTTCTGCTTTTTTCTCATCCGGATGTTCAGGCCGCCGAGCATCTTGTTCGCACACTTGTTGAAGATCGGATAATTGCCTGCGGGCATCTTTTTCCAGTCGGTGTTTCCATTTACTCCTGGGAGGGGAAAACCGTTCGGGATCAGGAGGTCAATGTCCTGGTAAAGCTCTCCCGAACAGCTTGTCCTGTGGTCATGGAGAGAATTCGTGCGGCTCATCCCTACAGGGTTCCGGAGATCCTTTCATGGTCTGTAGAAGAGGGGAATCCGGATTATCTGGAATGGGTCCTTTCAAACTCCCAGCCATTGCAAAACAAGAAGGAAAGCCGATGAAAGTCAAAAAAACGGTGACGGTTACCTTCATGTCAGGCCCAACGGAAAAGGCTAAACAATGGACCTTTCCCCGGTGGCTTTTCCACGCTTTTTTTGTCCTGGGCGTGCTACTGGTGATAGGGGGGATTTCCCTGGTCTTTTTTTATGTCCATGAAGCGCAGCAACTTGTCACTTATCGACGACTGATACGGGAAACTGCCGCACAAAAAACGCATCTCGATACCTATCGCAAGCAACTTGAAAAACTGGAAGCCCAGCTTTCCGAAGTCAACCTTCTTGATGGGCAAATCCGCCAGATGACGTCGGGTCAGGAAGGGGGCCCTCCCTCAAGCCCAACGGAAAACATCCTTTCTCCCGCCTCTCCTCCTGCCTTGCCGGCTCCAGCTCCAAATTCTTCCGAACACCCCCAGACATCCTCTTCCGGGAATCCCCCGTCAGAGGGGAGATCGACGCAGACTTCTTCTTCCCCGGAGACAAAAGGGATCCGGTTTTTTCTTCCTCCGGAACAAGGTTTCGGATGGACTTTCCCTCTTTCAGGCTGGGAGACCTCTCCGTTTGGAAAAAGAAAAAGTCCATTGGGGGATGGGGAAGAGTTTCATACCGGCCTTGATATTGCCCAGTCTGAGGGTGCCAGAGTCATAGCGGCCGCAGGCGGCTCGGTTCTTGAGGTGGGGAAGGTGGAAGATTACGGGAGATATGTTCTCCTTTACCATGGACGCGGTGTGACGACCTTGTATGCCCATTTGGGCGAGATCCTCGTTCATGCAGGAGACCTTGTCGATCGAGGAACTCCGATTGGATTTGTGGGGATGTCCGGACTGACAAACGGCCCCCATCTTCACTTTGAAGTCCGTTACTTCGGGGTCCCGGTGGACCCGGCAACGATTATGGGCGAACCAGATGCCCGGACATTTCAGGGAGTGACAGTCGATTCACGAAATCAGTGAGGTCAAGG
>JAMCWZ010000005.1:3185-5529 GCA_023480765.1 Nitrospirota bacterium | reverse complement strand
CCGTTTTGCTTCCGGCAAAAACCCGGCCCGCCATTGCGGTCATCTATGCCTTTGCCCGATGCGCGGACGACTTTGGTGACGAAGAGCCCGATACGGTCCGTTCCCTGGAGCTTCTTTCCGGATGGAGGGATCTTCTTTACGCGAGTGTGAAAGGCCCCGTCGACCATTTTGTGTTCCGGGCCCTCCGGGACGTGATCGAACGGTTTGAGATCCCTGTCCACTGGCTGGACAACCTGATCATGGCGTTCGAACGGGACAGGACCATTGTCCGGCATCCTACCTTTTCCGATCTGATGACCTACTCCCGTTTATCGGCAAACCCTGTCGGACGGCTTCTCCTCTGGATTCACGGGTACCGCGACGAAGGGCGTCTTGCGATGTCGGACGCGATCTGCTCGGCTCTGCAGCTGGCCAATTTCTGGCAGGATATCGGCATCGACCGGGAAAAGGGGAGGATTTATGTCCCGCTGTCGGAACTCTCCGCCTGCGGGCTCGACGAGACCTCTCTCTACGAGGGGTTGGACGAGAGGCACGAAGCACTGAAAAGACGGCTTCGCGCCTATACGATGGGTCTCTTCATGGCGGGGAGGGACCTTCCTGCAAAACTGTCGGGACGGCTGTCCCTGGAAATTGCGCTGGTTCTCGCCGGAGGGGTGCGTATCCTGGAAGCGGGCACCCGTCCGGGACGGTCCCTTCTGGATCGTCCGGTCCTCCGGAAAACGGACTGGGCGCTGGACCTCGTGCGCGTTGTTTCGGGAATCTGGCGATTCCCCCAGCAGGATCCGCAGGACGGGATTTTTCAGGAGGGGTTCCGCGTCTTTTTTCCGGTCAAGGATCAGGACCGTTCGGAAAAGACATCTTCCATGATCCGGTCGTGAAAGCGGGGGCGGAATTCCCGGATCCGGTTGTTTGTTCTCGTGGGGTGCACCCGGTGGGTCAAAAGGATTATGATGATCTGGCGATCGAGATCCATCCAGACGGAGGTTCCGGTATACCCCAGGTGCCCGATCGAAAACGATGAAAATCGTGTCCCCGAAGAGGAACCGGCTGTCGGTGTGTCCCATCCGAGAGTCCAGGGTGATCCATCCTGGCGCGTCCGGAAACGGTCGAGCCAACCGCGCGGAAAGAGATCCCCTTCTCCGAACCACGGTTTCGAGAGTTCCCAGACGGCTTTGGCCGTGCCAAACAAGCCGGCGTGTCCGGAGACTCCTCCCAGAAGTCGGGCATGTTCGTCGTGGACAATGCCGGCCAGCGGGGCACTTCCCTCTTCCGGAGCTTCCGTGGCGGCAAAAGACCGTTTTTCAAGCGGAGATCCCGGAGCGACAGGGGTGAATCCCGCGTCGGAAATGCCAAGAGGGATCCGGATATACTCTTCAAACAGGCAGTCGAGAGGTTTTTGACCGACAGACTCCAGGATCCATCCCGCCAGGATGTACCCGAAGTCGCTGTATTCCGACCGGGTTCCCGGAACAGAGGAGAGCGGGAGGGCCAGAATCTCTTTTTTCAGACATTCCCGTGCGGATTCCGGAACACACTTCCGGAAGAGGGGGGCCCATCCCACGAGCCCGCTCGAGTGGGAGAGGAGACGGTGGAAGGCGACTCCCTCCAGCGCCGTCTTCCGGGTGTCGGGAAGGTATTGGGACAACGGGGCATCGATGTCGAGCATTCCCTTGCTGGCGAGAAGAAGGGACAGGGAGGCTGTCACGAGGGGCTTGGTGAGACTCGCCAGGTCGAACACGGTTTCGGAAGTGACGGGCGCACTCTCGGGCAGATCGATGCGTGTTTTTCCCACTGCGACTTCTCCCAGGATTGTCCGGGATGTTCCCCAAAGGGAGACTCCCCCGGGAAAGACGCCTTCCCGGACCGCGTCTCCCATCATGCCTGCAATTGTCAACCCGGGCCTCCTTGCTCTCTGTCCGCCTCCTTCCGGAAGGCGGGAACGTGAAATGCGGATTTTTTCGGATGGAGCCCCGGTATTCTAGCACCACTTTGCTTCAGGGGGAGTCCGGGACGACAGATGGCTCCCCCGTGACAACGAAGACCCAAAGACGGATTGAACAGGAGAGTGGCACATATGGAGAAGAACCAGGAAAATTCCTCGATGGAAGTCATGAAGTTCTTCGAATCCCGTTTCGGAACGCACGAACGGGTTCTCGGTCAAACGCTCGGATCGGCATTGGGGCAGCAAATCGATGATGCGGATCTGTACTTCGAATACACGACGGCGGAAAGTCTGAGTCTCGAAGAAGGCATGGTGAAAAAAGGGGGACGGCACGTCTCCCAGGGTGTCGGAGCGAGGGTTCTGGCCGGAGAAAAGACGGGGTATGCGATCGCCGCAGAAATC
>JAMCWZ010000005.1:0-3175 GCA_023480765.1 Nitrospirota bacterium | reverse complement strand
CTTTCACACTCGCGTAAAGAAGATCCCTCCATCCGGAAAGAAGCTCCAGGGAACGGACCGTATCGGGCTCTTCGTCACCAAAGTCGTCCGCGCATCGGGCAAAGGCATAGATGACCGCAATGGCGGACCGGGTTTTTGCCGGAAGCAAAACGGAAGCCACAGGAAAGTTCTCGTAATGGGAGCGGGTCAATACCATACATTGACGATAGGACTCTTCCAGGGTGATCAAGACGGCGCCCCTTTTTCAGGCTGGTATTTCCGGTCTTCCCGCGATCGTCTCTCCAGACGCTTCTCCACTTCGAATGCCGCCTGAAATCCGGCACGGACAGCACCTTCCATCGTCGCCGGAAGTCCCGTATCCTGCATGTCACCGGCAATCCAGAGATTGTCGAGGAAGGAGTGCGCCAACGGACGCCACATCCCCTGCCCCGGGCAAAAAACCGGAGTCGCGAAGCGCTCCCGGATCACCCGGGCGAAGACAAGTTTTTTTCCCGGACTTCTTGGAGACAGCCGCAAAACGGTTTTCCGGGCTTTTTCGATCAGCACGTCATCCTCTTCCTCAAGACTCTCCCTGGCACCCGAAACAACGCAAGAAATCATCCGGCCCGGATAGAAATCCCCGAGGGGGCCGGAATAACTGAAGTCGGCCAGTTTTTTATCCGGGAGAACCGCCGGAAGCGCCCGGCCCATCATGTAATCCCGATTGAACACCCAATGCATTTCGTGCTCGGAAAACCCCGTCATCATCGGAACAGGAACCGGCTCCTGAAACCAGAGATGCACGGAAAGAATGGGGGAGGGTCTGGACAGTCTCACGATGTTCTGAATCATCGGGTTGTTCATTTCCGTCGACGGAAAAAGCTCTTCGAAGGACCACGGAGGTACGGTGACAATGACATGATCTTCCGGTCCGAGCATCCGGATGTCTTTTCCGATCTGCATTCCGGTCAGGCGGTTCTGGTGAACGAGGAAGCGGGAGACCGGCGTCCGGCATCGGATATCGACCCCGCGTCGGGTCAGAAGTCTCATGGCGGGATCGCCGATGAGCTCCGACAAGGGGACGGTGTTGTATCCCAGCGTTTTTGGACCACCGTCCGAAAAAAGGGATTCCCGCAAGACCGATACGAGGAGCGATGCGCTGACCTGATCGGAGGGCAGATTGGTGGCAGACACGATCAGAAGCTCCCAGAATTTGTCGATCGCTTCGGCCGTCTGTCCGTTGTTCCGGAGAAATGTCCGGGCATCCATGTGATCGACAGAAGATTCCCTCTCTGGCAAGGCCCGGGCAATCTTGAGCATCGACAGACGCGAGAGGAAGGAGAGCCCCGGAAACATCAGGATCCCCGACAGGAGTCCCAGTTGTCCATTGTGGAGAGGCAGTTCAAGAAAAGACAGCTTTTCTTTCCGGTCCATCATATAGAGGGAGAGAGGGTCGAGAAACGTGAGCCGGTTTTCTGTGCCGAGAACCTTCAGGAGAGAACGTGTCGCGACATAGGCATCCATAAACAGGTGCTGGCCGGTATCGTGCACTTGTCCGTCATGGCTTTCCCGATAAGAGGAGGTTCGCCCTCCCAGACGGGGACGGGCTTCCAGAAGTACGACTTTCCGGGGGCGCCCCTCGCCCCGGGACAGGACTTCGGCTGCAGCAATGCCGGACAGACCGCCGCCAACGATATACAGAACCGGAGGTGCGTCAGCCATGGCGATCTTCGCGGGAAGAAGAAAGCTTGCTTGTCCCCTCCGGAAAAGAGGCCGTCCAGAAACGGAGCAGGAGCCATCCCTTCAAAAGAGGAGACAGGCGGATCCGATGCCGGTAGACATCAAACCCGGACAACCGGATTTTCCGGTGAATTTCCCGATAAAACACTTCCATGACCCGTGCGGCTTTCATGATCTTCCACTTCTTTCTGTCGGACAAAAGCGCGACCGCTCGCCGATAGTCGTCGTCCGCCCGCATCCAGATTTCCTCGAGAAGTCGCAGGAAGCCCGGGTGAAGACGACCTTCCAGCACATCCCTGTCCGAGACACCATAGGCCTGCATCCTGTCTGCCGGGAGGTAAATGCGGTTCCGCCGGGCATCGCTCTTCAAATCCCGAAGAATGTTTGTCAGCTGGAACGCCTCTCCCAGGGAATCGGCATACTCTCCGAGTTCCTCGATCTCGCCGCCAAAGATCGGTATGCAGGCGCGACCCACGGCACCGGCGGCCAGGTAGCAATAACGACGGAGCGCTTCGATATCCGGAATCCGGACAGGGCGGAGATCCGTCTCCATGCCGTCAAGAATGTCCCGGAAAAGAGACAGGGGGATGCGTCGGCGATGGACAAGGTCCCGAAGATCATGGCCGAGCGGGTGGGGGAAAGCCTCCGGAAGGGTTTCCCCGGAAAAGAACTCTCTCCATAGCAGGAGCCGCTCTTCCGCAAGCGACTTGTCCGGGGTTTCGTCGACGATATCGTCGACAACCCGGCAAAACAGGTAAAACGTCGCCAGGTCATTCCGGGCCTCCGGATCAAGGAAGAAGAAGGACACGGAAAAGGTGCTTTCCCGAATTCCTTTTCGGGCCTTTTCAAATCCGTCCAGATCCAGAACCGGGCTGTCGGAAGGAAGGGATTTTCTGGTGATCCGGTCATTTTGGGGGAGTTCTGCCCTGACATCCATTATCCGCGAATGCTAGCATGATGCCGGCTTTCCTGACAAACCGGGAGACTCTCCGGGCTGGAGGGAAGACAGGGGGATCTGATAAGATAGAAAAGGACTTTTCCCAAACCAAGGAGCCAAGGATGCAGATCGCTCACCAGAATTGGCCAGCCGTCGAACACTATCTGACCACGCGTTCCGTGCTCCTGATCCCGATCGGAAGCACCGAACAGCATGGACCCAACGGGCTGATCGGAACAGACCATCTCGTCGCCGAATCCCTTGCCCGATCCGTCGGAGAAGAGATGGGAATACTTGTCGCCCCCACCCTGGCCTATGGAATGTCTCACCACCACCTGGCGTTTCCCGGATCGGCCTCTCTTTCCCCGGAAACACTGATTCGGGTGATTCGGGATGTCGTGACCAGCTTCGCCCGGAACGGGTTCTCCCGATTTTTCTTCATCAACGGACACGGCGGAAACGTCAGTTCGATCCAGGCGGCCTTTTCGGACATCCTTCTGGACCATCCCTCCCTCCAAA
>JAMCWZ010000026.1 GCA_023480765.1 Nitrospirota bacterium | reverse complement strand
CGCGGGAACGTCCTTGGACAATTCGTCGTCAAGAGCCCAGAAAATCCGTTCAGGATCCGGAGTTCTCTCCTCATCCTCATCCTGGGGATCGAAAAACGAACCTCTCATTCCTTATTGTGCCTCCATGGTTTTCCGCGGATGGAGAAGTCCTTCCAGATAATGGCGAAACACCCCCCCCATATCCGGACTTTTCAGACCAAACTGCACCGTGGCTTTCAAAAATCCCAGCTTGTCCCCCGTATCATAGCGGCTCCCCTTGATTTCGCAGGCGTAGACCGGACGTTTTTCCGAAAGGGTCCGAAGCGCATCCGTCAGCTGTATTTCTCCTCCGACGCCCGGATTCTGCGTCTCGAGAATATCAAAGATGTCGGGAGTCAGGACATATCTCCCGATAATCGCCAGATTGGAAGGCGCTTCCGACGGAGAAGGTTTCTCCACAAGGGAGGAGACCCGAATGATCCCGTCTCCGATGTCGGATCCCGCCACGATGCCATACGAAGAGACGTCCGAATCCGGCACCTTTTGCACGCCAATGACCGGGCCATCCAGTTTTGCAAACACGCTCATGAGCTGGGAAAGCGCCGGAGCGGGGCCATCGATCACCTCGTCTCCCAGCGCCACGGCAAAAGGTTCGTTTCCGATCAGAAGCCTTCCGCACAGAACGGCATGCCCAAGCCCCCGGGACTCCTTCTGTCGGGTATAAACGATCTCCGCCAGAGAGGAAATCTTGCGGACCTCTTCCAGAAGGGCCATTTTGCCTTTCTGGCGGAGAACGTCTTCAAGTTCGTAGGAGATATCGAAGTGATCCTCGATCGCACGCTTCCCCCGACCGGTAATCATGACGATTTCATTAATTCCGGAGGCCACGGCTTCTTCCACCACATACTGGACGACAGGCTTGTCCACGAGCGGAAGCATTTCCTTTGGGGACGCTTTCGTCATCGGCAAAAATCGGGTTCCATGACCGGCCAGGGGAAAAAGGGCCTTGCGAACATCTGCGCTCATCTTTCTCTCCTTTCGCTGTCAGACACCATAAGAACGTTTTGGGGTCATCGACGATGCCAGGACGAGGATCCCGGCGACCCTCTCCTTCAACTCTTCCTCCGAAAGATCTCCGGGCAAGACAAGATCCGCTTTCCGGATTCTCTCCTCCCTGGGCATCTGGACGGAAATTCTTCTCCGGGCTTCTTCGGGTGTCATCTGGTCTCTTTTGGACAAACGTAAAATCTGAAGATCCTCCGGGACATCCACCACCACGGACAAGTCCACCTCCCGGTCGAGACCCGTTTCGAAAAGAAGAGGAACTTCATAGACCGCCAGAGGACTTTTTTTTTCCAGTTCACCAAGCTTTTGCATGAACAGTTCACGGATGGGCGGATGCAGAATCGATTCCAGTTTTTTTCGATCCTCCTGTGAAGAAAAGATTCTTTTTCCGAGAGCTTTTCTGTCCAGGGTCCCGTCATCCAGAAAAACATCGGGAAACGCTTCCCGGACGCGTTCAAACGACGGGGTGCCGGGAAGGACCACTTCGCGTGCCAGCTGGTCGGAATGGATCACCGGAGTACCCGCTGCTTCGAAAAAACGGGCAACATGGGACTTTCCTGAGGCGATTCCTCCGGTCAATCCGATCACTCTCATCCGGAGCGACCGGGGGGAGAGGGTTTTCCTGACTTTTCCCCGGTGGAGACAGAGGCTGAAACAGACCGGGACTTCTCCTCCATGCGGAGAAAATATCGCCGTCCGGACTCGGCTTCGATCCCGAGGATCAGGGCTCCGGTGACCAGACCGCCCGCTTCAAAAAGATGCGGCTTCAACAGCGGATCTCCCAGAGGGGACCAGACGATCCACAAAAGGCGGGAAATGCCCCCTGCTGCCATGGCAAGTGCAACTCCCAGAAGAATGACTGTCTCCTTTCGGTGAAGCCATCGTACCACAAAGCTCCACATGACGAGAGCAACCAGCGCACCCAGAAGAAGGATTTCGGGAACGATCATTCCCGCATGCCGGAGTCCGGGAGGAAGCCCGAGAAAACGCTCCAGGATCCAGAACATGTCCAGAATTCCCGGCAGGGCCACAATAAAAATCGTCATTCTGGTCCGGAAAGGCAAAATCATGGGGAACCACTCCCCGACGGAGCCGGAGGACTCAGGTGCGGACGGGCATCCGAACCCGGCTTCAGGAGACCTTTTTTCTCAAGCTCTCCGCGCTTGATGATTTTCTCAAAGAACACCCTCTGCCGATTCTGGGGATCGAGTTCGAGACCTTTTCGGAAATACGGCATGGCGTCAAGGGATGTTCCCTGTGTCCAGAGAATGGATCCCAGGGCAAAATAGGGCTCCGGTTGATCCGGATCATATTGGATGGCTTTTTTCAGCTCCTTGATCGACGGACCAATGGCTTTCACCATGCGCAGGGCCATCCCCAGCTTGAAATGCGCCAAAGCCATATGGGGATATTTCCGGACGACGCCTTCATAGAAATGAATGGCTCCATTATAATCTCCTTTCGCCACCATCTGATCCCCCGGAACAAAAGGGTACGGGACCTGACGGGGGGAACTGAGATGAAAAAAATAACCGACGTAGGCAACCAGATAGACGACCAATGCAACCCATCCGATCCGCGCCCACTTCTTGATCTTTTCCTCCGAAGCCGTGCCACGGGCTTTGCGGACAATGATTCCCGTCCCCACCGCCGCAAGCAGGATGGCCAGAAACGCTGTCCCCACCCCAAGCCCCAAAAGAGACAGATTCATCCCTTCCAGAAGGGCATGCCGATCCGCACTTCCCTGAATTTCCATTCTCTGGACCTTTCCTCTCTCCTCATGCAGTTAACCCGGATGGGCATCCACCCAGTTTTTTCCGTGCCCGACCTGGACAATCAGCGGTACCTTCAAACGCAATGCCCCTTCCATCAGGGAACGAATGGTTCCGGAGGCGTCTTCCAGGTTGTCCTCCCGGACTTCAAAAAGAAGTTCATCGTGAACCTGAACCAGAAGGTCTCCGACCTCCGGCCTGTCCTTTCGTACTTGTCCGAAATCCACCATCGACTTTTTGATCAGATCCGCAGCCGATCCCTGCAAAACGGTATTCACCGCCATGCGTTCACCGTATTCGCGGCTTCGTCGATCCGGAGCAAAAAGTTCGGGAATCCTCCTTTTTCGTCCGAGTATCGTTCGCACTTCTCCCGTTTTTTTCGCTTCCTCCAAAATGCTGTCAAAAAGAGGTCCCACTTTCGGAAAAGCTCCGAAATAACGGTCGATAAACGCCTGGGCTTCCTGGGGCTCGACTCCCAGATCCTGGGAGAGACTGAAGGCGGACATCCCATAAAGGATTCCGAAGTTGATCGTCTTGGCCTTCCTCCGGGTCTCGGGTGTCACCGGATCGCCAAACAGAAGACGGGCGGTCCGGGCATGAATATCCTCGTTTCGTTCGAACACCGCCATCAGCTCCGGGTCTTCGGAAAAATGAGCCAAAAGACGGAGCTCAATCTGCGAATAATCGGCCGACAGGAGGACCCGGTTTTCTCCGGCGATGAAGCATTTCCGGATTTCCCGACCAGCCGGGCTCCGCATCGGAATGTTCTGGAGATTGGGGTTGGACGAGGACAATCTCCCGGTCGCCGTGACCGTCTGGTTGAATTGGCCGTGCAGTCTTCCCTGGGCGTCGACACCGCGGGAAATGGGGTCCACATAAGTCGACAGAAGCTTCTTCATCTGACGATAGGCGAGGATCTTCTCCGGAAGGGGGTGGAGCGCCGAAAGACCCGTCAGCGTCTCCTCATCCGTCGAATATCCGGTTTTTCCTTTCCGGGCTGTCGGAAGACCCAGTTTTCCATAAAGAATCTCTCCCACCTGTTTGGGGGAGAGAATTGTGAATCGGGAACCCGCAAGCCGGTAAATTTCCTCCTCCAGTTCCCGGGCAAGAGCTTCGATACTTTCCCGGGCGCTCTCCAGCGCCTGCCGGTCAATCCGGATTCCCAGGACTTCCATCTGGTAAAGGATTCTTCCCAACGGGATCTCGATCGACTGCACCAGTTCAAGAAGCCCTTCTTTCACGGCATCTTCCCACAGCTTTGACAGAACATTCCGGACAAGACGGGTCCGGTCGGAGGTTTCTGTCAAAAAATACCGGGCGGCAAGATTTTCCAGGAGATAGTCCCGATGGCCAGGCTCCAGAAGATAAGCCGCGATCGTCGCATCGAAGACGAAAGGAATCCCCAATGCAAAGAACCGCGGGCACTTCCTGTAGAGGCGGGTCTGATCAAAACACCAGACTGCTTTTCCCTCGTCTCTCCAGGCAGACATCGTCTTTAACACCTCTTCCTCGGAGGAAAAGGGATAAAAATTCGCCTGATCACCGTCATGGACCCAAAAACCCGAATCGTCAACCAGGTCGATCCCGGCTCCAGGACACCCGGACATTTGCGGGAGATCTCCCTGGAACGGAAGACGAACTTCGGATGATTGCCTCCGTTTTCCCTCCTCCCGGGCGAGAGAAGGTTCACGAAGCTCAAGCGTCCTGTGCACCCGCGAAAGAAGTCCCGGCGCTTCCAGTTCCTGAAGAAGGGATTTCAGGGAATCCATGTCGGGAGGAGAAAGAGAAAGGCTTTCCGGCTCCAGAGAGAGGGCAAGGTCCGAATGGAGAACGGTGACCTTCTTGTTCCGGAAAACTCTCTCCCGGTGCTCCCGAAGAAGAGTCCGGATCCGTTCCGGAACCACGTTGTCGAGATCCTCATAGAGAGTGTCGATCGTCCCCTGATTCCCCAGAAGCGTTGCGGCCGTTTTTTGTCCGATGCCCGGAACTCCCGGAATATTGTCGGCCGTGTCTCCGGTCAATGCCAGAAGGTCGGGAATCTGCCAGGGCTCGACTCCCCATTTTTCTCGTACATCGGAGGGTCCCAGAACTTTTTTGGTCATCGGGTCGTACACCCAGACACGGTCGGACACAAGCGTCAGGAGATCCTTGTCCGAGGACAAAACGACGACATGACAGGGGACGTTCGTTCGGTCGTGGTGGTTAAGCCATTTAAGGGCCAGAGCCGCTATCGTATCGTCTGCCTCGTATCCGTCCGTGGACAGGAGCGGAACCCCGATCCCTCTGATCAGACGTTCGATATAGGGAATCTGCTGGAGAAAGTCGGAAGGGGGCTCGGGCCGGTTGGCCTTGATCTCGGGGAGGATTTCCGAACGCACATTTCCCGTTCTGCTTTCAAAGACGACCGCCATGGCAGAGGGAGAGAGTTCTTTCAGAACCGAAAGAAGCATGTTTCCAAAAACGGTGATCGCACCGGTCGGAAGGCCCGCGCGCGTGACAAACGTCACCCGGCTGTGATAAGCACGAAAAATATATCCGAAGCCATCCATCAGGACGAGTGTGCTCGGGGGAAGATCCCTGACCCACGCGGGCACAGACGAAGCTGTCTTCTTTCTCCCGGAGGGGGAGTCCATCACCCCCTACCGGCCTTTTGAACTCTTGACCGGATGACGCCACTCAGGATGGAGGGGAGAAATCCCCCGGACAATATCGAAAAAGGCCTTTTGCAACTTGAGAGTGACCGGACCGGGCTTCCCTGTCCCGATCATGCGCTCGTCGATTTCCCGGATCGGTGTAATCTCGGCCGCTGTTCCCGTAAAAAAAGCTTCGTCTGCCAGGTAAAGGTCATCCCGGGTGATCATTTCTTCCGATACGGTGAGCCCCTCTTCACGGGCCAGCGTCATGATGGCATCCCGGGTAATACCATCCAGAACGGTCTTCAGGACAGGGGTTCGCAAGACGCCGTCGGAAACGATGAAAATATTTTCCCCGGGACCTTCGGCCACAAATCCTTCGTGATCCAGCAGGATGGCTTCGTCATAACCCGCCATCTTCACTTCCCATTTTGCAAGCTGGGAGTTGACATAATGCGCGGAAACCTTGGCCCTGTTCAAAAACGAATTCACGCCAAAGCGCTGGTAGGAGCTGACTTTCGCCCGTATCCCCCTCGAAAGCCCCTCTTCTCCCAGATAGGTCCCCCATTCCCACGCCGCAATCGACACCCGGACCGGATTCTGTCGGGCGTAAATTCCCATGTCCCCATACCCGATGTACATGAGGGGGCGGATATAGCACGAGGTGAGACCGTTTTCCGCAACGGTCCGGACCGTTGCTTCCATCAACTCGGATGCCCCGAAGGGAGAGGGCATGTGCATCACCTTCCCGGAATTGATCAGCCGGTCCGTATGCTCTTTCAGACGAAAGATATGCGTGCCGTGAGGACCATCATAGGCCCGGATGCCTTCGAAGACAGCCATGGCATAATGAAGGGAATGCGTCAGCACATGGACATTGGCTTCCTTCCACGGCACAAGTGTCCCGTCCATCCAAATCCACCGAGATTCTTTTAGCATACGAACCCTTTCCGATCGTCACGCCGGAAGGGAGGACGTTACTCCTCCCCCCGGAACAGTTCAAATATTCTTAACAGTGAAATAAACAGGTTCAGTACATCCAGATACAGCGTCACAACAGCCATGACAGGGGTCATCTCCTCTTCCCCGCTCTGCAGAATCCTGGCCGTATCGAAGAGAATCAGCCCTGAAAAAACAAGTGCGCCGATTCCTGAGACAAGCGCCTGAAGAAACAGGGGATGCCAGAAAATCTGAACCAGGGAGAGGATCACGACAATGATCAGCCCCGTGAACAGAAAGCTTCCGAGAAAGGAAAAGCTTTTACGGGACACCAGCGCATAAAGGGACAGGGAAAAGAAGATCGCCGTCGTCATCAGGAGACTGTCGGCCACCATGGTTTGACCGCCGGGAAGGCGAACAGCCTGTGCCAGCATGGGTCCGAGAGAGGCCCCCATCAGTGCCGCAAAAAAGAACATCACCAGAAGATTCACCACCGGAATCCGCTGAACGGCCATCAGAAGAAAAAGCGTTCCGAACATGGCCACGGCAAAAAGAATCGGATGTCCGACAAACAGGGGCAGCCCCGCCCCCATACCCCAGACCGCGGAAGCGGCCGAAACCGCAAGAGTGACGGCCAGCAACCCGTAAACCTTCATCATGTACTGTCCCATGACCGACTGGCTGGGAAGGCTCTCGACAATATTTCCCCCAAAGGGGTTTTCATTTCTTGAGTTTCCGAACATGGAATGCTTCTCCTCGTCTTGATCTTTGGTATACCGGCTCCATACGGATCAATGTGACACTCGAAGCCGGGACTTTGTTTTTTATTGTATCAGATTTCTTGCTGAGGCTCATCTCCCCCGGTCTGTTTCGATTCTCGAAAAAGAGGATATTGGGGAAATACACGGGAGAAAAGGGACGGGTCCAGAACGAGGCAATCCCGGACATAGTCAATTTTCCAGCGATCGGGACCTTCCTTTCGGATTCTGGCAAGAAGCCTGTCTTTAAAGACTCCCAGGAGACCGGGAGTCACCGGGAAAAGCCTGTCGAGCCCGAGGAGAACGACAAACAGAAGAGGTTTATCATTTTTTCCCATCAGGTGAAGCCATGTATAACTGTCCCGGATTTTCGGAACAAGGGATTCATGGATCATCCGGTCCGTCCGGAACATGTCCTGCCGCTTCGGTCCTCCTTTCCACCCTCTCCTTTCCGGAAAGACGAAATCCCCCGGCGTCCGGAAAGGATCCTTGATTTCAAGGAGGATTCTCCGTTCGGGCTCTTCAATCAAAAAGTCGACCAGGGACATGCCCTGGGGAACAGGACTTCCGGTACGGTCAAACCGCTCCCAGGAGTTCGCCCGGGACAGGTCCAGAACAAAATCCCCTTCCCGGACTTTTACGGAGACCATCGGCTATCCATTGCGCGTTCGATGTCCCGGTCCAAAAGACTCCGGAGGGCATCCGAGGCGGGATTACGCGAAAGCCCCGACAAACGGGGCGAAGATTCGGTACAAATTTTATCCAGCCGATCGTCCCGAAAAAAGGCATGATAACGGACACCGTCATTGTCCTTCTGCCACAGGTCGACTTCTTTCAAAAAAACATAATCCCGTGTCGCCACCACCACCTGGACACCTCTTCGGGACAAAGACAGACAGAGGGACGCCAGATCACCCAGCAACAGGGGACCGAACACTCCCTCCGGCGAATCCCACAACAGAATGCTCCCGGGAACCAGAGCTCCCTGTCTCAGAAAAAGAGAGAGCAGACCCAATTGTCTCGACGCCGGAGAGACCTGTCCCCACCGGCTCCACCCCCGGCCGTTTTTGATCCAGAGGCTTCCGTTCCTGAAACAAACCCGGCCCGGGATGACCTTTTCGACCTGCCGGACGAGAGCCGACCGGGATGGCCGGAGCTTCCCGCTGAGCGGCTCCCAGCTCACACTTTCGTCCGGAAAGGAGAGGACACTCCCTCTCCGGAGACCTCCGGATCCTCTGTCGGCGTTTTCTTGCGAAACGGAAACCCCGCCTTTCCGTCCACCCTTGTGGAGGACAAATTCCCGGGATTCGCCCTTCGAATCTTCCAGTATGAGACTTCCTCTCCGGGATGTATCGGATCGATGAAGAAGAAGCACGGAAGGATCCTTCGGGCGCAAAACGATGGCGGAGAAATGATTCGACAACACCCCTCGGGAGTTCGCGGTGAGTCCGGCCCGGACAAACGTGAGGAATTGTGATTTGCCTGTCCCGTTCATTCCTGTCAGAACGTTCAGTCCCGGTGACAGCTCCAGACACAGGTCCGAGAACGCTCCAACGCCCAGAAGATGGACGGTTCTCAGAAAACCTTCCTCTCCGGGGCTTCTGGTCCTGTCGGGATTCTTGCCGTTTCTTTCTGTCAAAGCCGGGAAGCCCAGTCCAGGGATTCGTGAACGCAGTCCAGAAACAAACGGGTCGCCGAGCTCACACGGCGCCCGGGCGTCACAATCCATAAATCCCGGATCGGAGAAAAGTCCCGGACACGAACAGTCCGGAGAAGGTCCTGATCCCCTTTTTCTATTGCCAGAACGGACATAAACGCAATGCCCGCCCCTTTTCCAACCATTTTCTTGATCACACCCGTCTGTCCGACCGTCAGGGACACCGTGAAGAGATCGATGGGAAACCCCCGATCCAGAAGGGAGTCTTCGAGGATCTGGCGGGTACCGGAACCCGCCTCCCGAAGGATCAGCGGCAAGCGGCGGATTTCTTCAAGGGAAGTTTCATCACCGGACACAAAGGGTTTCTCCCGGGAATCGACCAGCACAAGGCGGTCCTGGGCAAGGAAGGACCGTCTCACACCCTGGGCTTCTGTCCGGGTCAGATCACCTTCGATAAAGCCGATGTCGATTTCCGAGGTTTTCAGGTCGAAGACGATTCGATGGGAATTGAGGATCGACAAACTGGTCCGGATCTGCGGATTCTTCTGGGAAAACTCGTACAGAATGGAAGGAAGAATGGCCGTCCCGATGGTGGTGGAAGATCCGATCCGGAGATTTCCCAGGGCCCCGCTGGACAGTTCCGCGACTCTGGCCCGTGCGTCTGCGATTTCTTCCATGATGCGACGCGCGTGAGGCAGGAGACGGACACCGGCTTCCGTGAGAAGAACCTGGCGCCCCTTCCTTTCAAACAGGGGAACGCCGAGGTGCTGCTCCAGCGTTTTGACCTGAAGGCTGATTGCCGGCTGGGTGAGAAAAAGAGTCTCTCCGGCCTGGGTAAAACTTCCCAGCTCTGCGACTTTTAAAAAGATCCGGAGTTGATCATGCGTCATTGCTCGCCACCTCCTGAGTCATGTGTTGGACTTCTTCCCGGAATCCGGACGCTCGAGACGAAACGGCGGCAACGACCGAAGGAGGTGGACGCCGTAATTCTTCTCCAGAAGCCGTTTGTCGAAAATTGTGACGATACCCCGGTCCGTTTCGGACCGGATCAGGCGTCCCGCTGCCTGAACAAGACGCAGGCCGGCTTCCGGGAGCGCGATTTCCCGAAACGGGTCCCCCCCTCTGGATCGGATCCATTCGGAAAGGGTTTCTTCGACAGGTTCTGTCGGAACCGGAAACGGAATTTTGGCAATCACAACATGGGTGCAAAGATCCCCTTTCAGGTCCAGACCTTCGGAGAACGAGGACAAACCAAAAAGGACGGACGCTTCTCCGGCACGGACACGCTGTTCATGAAGAGCGAGAATGTCTTTTCGGGATCTTTCTCCCTGGACAAGGACTCTGTTTTGCCACTCCGGTGAAAGTCCCTTTCGGACGGCTTCCATCTGGCGACGGGAAGAAAAAAGGACGAGAGCGCCGCCCGTTGGAGACAAGACGGCAGGAAGAGATTCGACGATCTCCCGGGTATGACTTTCAAAATCGGTCGGATCGGAGCGCATGACGGGAAGAGAGAGAACTCCCTGCCTGTCGAGGGGAAAAGGGGAATCCAGCGAAAGAAAGGAGACACCGGGAAGCATGGAGAGACCACACCGGCTCGAGAAGGATTTGAAGCTTCCCAGAGACATTAATGTTGCCGATGTGAGACAACAAGCGGAAACCCGTCTCCATAAAACCTCCTCCAGGAGAGTCGCCGGCCAGACGGGGCTGGCTTCCAGACGATGGCTGAACGTCCCGCTTTCCTTCCACATGGTCGCCCATCTGGCAAAGGGAGCTTTTCCCTCCGGGTCAACCTTTTCATACAGACTCAACAGACGAACGGCATCCAGCGTCTTTTCCAGATGGACCCCCACATCCAGGAAAAACGCATCCCGCTCCCGGTTGCGCCGCACGTCACTGCCGGTTGTCGCTTCTGCCAGCTTGTCCCGTTCCAGCTGGAGCCTTTCTGCCAGGACCCTCGCCGCAGAAGCTCCGATACGGGAAGGGTCGATCATGGCATCCGGAAACTTCCCGCCCGGAAACCGCCAGAGACTCTGCTCCCGGCTTCCCCGGAAGATCCCGTTCGCACCGTCCTGTTCCGTTTCCGAAGAAAAAGAACCGGCGGGCTTCCCCTCCCAATGCTCTTCGAGCCATGTCCCGAGCGTCATCAGAGAATTTGTCAGAGCTTCGGCCTGGGCTTGCACAGTCTTGTCTCGTTCCCGCACATCAAAAAACGCGCTTATCCGCTCCAGCAATCCCGGAATTCTCTCAATCCAGGGTGCAAGACCTTCCAGATCGAGACTTTCCCGAAAATGGGACAGGCTTTTCCCCGGAAGATGATGTGCCTCGTCAAAAACCAGAAGGGATTTTTCGGGGGATGGCAGGAGGATTCCTCCTCCGAGAACAAGATCAGAAAGAACCAGATCATGGTTCGCAACGACAATATCTGCACGACTGAAGGCTTCTTTCTTCAGAAAAAAGGGACACCTGGAATAAAGAGGGCATCTTTTGCCCGTGCAACTTGTCCCCTGGTTCTGGATAAGAGACCAGAGCGAATCCGGAACGGACACGGGCAAATGGTCCCTGTCCCCATCCCACGAGTCGGGAAAATCACCCCGGAGACGGTCCAGCAAATCGAGTTCCGAAGCGGAAGGGGGATGTTTCCAGAAGGCATTCCCCGCTTGAAGATCCGTGAGAGAGAGAAGATTACGCTCGCAAAGATATCGCCCCCTTCCTTTCGCCAGCTCATAGACCGGAGGATTGTCCAGCACACTTGCCAACTGGGGGATATCTTTTGTCACAAGCTGTTCCTGCAAGGACACCGTGGCCGTGGAGACAAGAAGCGTTTTTTTACGGCTTCTGGCCAGAACAATTCCAGCCAGGAGGTAGGCCATTGTCTTTCCGGTACCGGTCGGTCCCTGTATCACGGACAGGTTCTGGCCATCTTTCGAAGGTTCTCCCTCTTCCCGGCATCGTGAAAAAGTGCGGGCGACTTCGGCAATCATGGCCCTTTGTCCCGGACGCGCTGCAAAACCGGGAAGAGTCCGGGACAGACGGTCCAGGAGAACGCGGATTTCCTGCTTTTCTTCCTCGAAAAGGGTTTCCGGAGAGTTTCCGGAAGACGTGGAATTCTGCCCTGATCCTTCCAATCAGCTCTCCCTTTCGACCCGCAATGGCGCGTCGAACAGAGTGATAGCCCGGACAATCCGGGCTCCTTTTTTCCGGAGAAAAGAGGCAAAGGAGCGAATGGTTCCCCCTGTCGTGACCAGATCATCAAGAATGGCCACACCGGATCTGTGATGAGGAGAAAATCGCCCCCCGGACCATTCCCGATGCAGACGTTCCGAAAGTCTCCCGGGTCGGTCCAGTTTTTTCTGTTCTTTTTCTGCGTGAAGGGAGGATCCGTCAATGGCACAGGGGATACCGGTCAGCTTCCCGATACGCCAGGCCATCCGATCCGGGAGACTGAAGCCCCGGTCAAGCAGCCTGGTTTTTTCAGGTGGGACAGGGACCCACAGATGGACGTCAGAGGGGTAGGACAAGCGCATCATTCCCCGCTCGATCAGAAAATCGGCCAGTGCCCGATTCCCGCCGAATTTTGCCAGCCCGAACACCTCCCGGGCGATCCCTTCATAGCGAAACAGCCCCTGAACAGAATAGTCGTCGACGTTGGCCCGTTCATCGGGACAGTGACGTGTCTCCCGCTCGAAAGTGTCAAGACAACGGGAGCACAATGGAGTACCGGTTCGCACAAAGGCTCGGCATAAGGGACATGACAACCCGAAAAAACTCACGGCGAAATCCTGCAGCGAAAAAACCCGGACCGGAAGGAAGAAAGAGGGATCAGCTGGACTGACCCAGCGAATACGCATCGATGGTCGGATCGGAAAGAGAGCTTCCTCCCACATTGCGTTCCTCTGGGGGGTGATCCGGGACGGAATGAACCTGAACATACCCCGGGTGAAGAGTCAGCGCCCCCCAACGGTGGCAGGAGAAACACTTGCCGGTCCATTGGAGATACCGTTGGCCGCAGAAGCGGCAATAGAGACGTCCAGGGTGATTTTCGGCCCGGGCCCCCTTCTGGAAGGCTTCCAGAGCATTCACCCGATCCTTGTTCCGGAGATACAAGTCTCCCAACAGGCGGTAGAATTCGCCTTCCCAGTTTTCTCTCCCTTCCAGCGACTCCAGACGATCAAGGGCAAGGTCGACCATCATCAGCCGATCGTATAGTCTTGCCTGGGCATAAAGAAGAGAGGAGTTCTGCGGATCGGACAGGACCGCCCGCTCGAATGGCGTCAGGATCCTCTCGGGAGAACCGGCTTCCAGAGCCATTTCTTCAAGAAGATAAAGATAAATTGGATCCCGGTCCTTCTGAAATCCTTCCTCCAGCGTCGTCAGGGCTTCCGACACCCTTCCCTCTCGGGATTGCGCTTCGGCGAGCCCGATCCTGGCAGGGGAAAAAAGGGGGTCGATTTTTAACGCCCCCCGGAAAGAGCGTCTTGCCAATTCCGTTTCCGCGTGATCGAGGTGGAGGCGACCAGTTTCATAGCGAATGCCAACAAGGTTCGAAACCTCGAGGTCCCGTCTTTCCCCTTTTCCGAACGAACGGGAAAGGGCAGACTGGACGGCCAGCGCCTCTTCCCACTTCTGGCGGGAGACGAGGCGATCCCGGTATCTTCCGAGGACGTCAATGTTCCGACCTTCTTTTTTGTGGAAATACTCTGATAGAATCGCCATTTCGTCATCCAGACGACCTGCCTGGCGATAATCCTCACACAGGGCGATGACCAGCCGGACATCCTCCTCGTCAAAAACGCGCGCTCTTCGGTGAAGCCGGATGGCTCCGGTGGCATCTCCTGTCGAACGACGAAGATTTCCGAGGAGAAGGAGGGCTTCCAGGTGATTCGGGTAAAGGGAGACCAGTCTTTCCAGCAGAGAAATCGCCTGGGGAACATGAGAGCGGTTCAGTTCCTCCCGGACTTTTTTCCAGAGAGCGGTCACCTTTTCTTCGCGCTTTTCCTCCCGGGCTTCGTCCAGATTCCTTAACCATCTCAAGAAATCCCCCGTCCCGTGGACGATCATCACAAAACCCGCTCCAAGGCCAAGAGAGAGGACAAAAAGGGCCACTTCGGGAATCTCGACGGCATGTCCCGGAAGGTATTGAAACGTGACGGATCCCGGGTTCCATTCGAAAAGCTTCACCACAAAAACAAGCGATAAGAGGAGAGCCAGAAGGAGGAAACGGGTCATCAGACGCTCGGGTGCCGAAGAGGCGGTGGCAGTCTCCGGGAAATATTCTCCGTGAATTCCGGGATGGGTCTATGTTCGGGAGCGAGGGTTTCAAGGCGACCTGTTTCGTCAAGGACAAGGAGAGGCGCCGTAGGGAACAAGTCCTCCAGCCTGTAGAGAGATCTTCCGCCATTCAGAAATAGATGAATGACGACCGACCCGAAATCGACAAGAGTCCAGAAATGTCCTTTTTCTGCCCGGAACGGCTCTCCCCTTTTGGAAAACTGGCCGTCCAGCATTTCAAGGACAGCGTCTCGATGTCGTTCGTGTTCCACATCTGCCAGAATCAGAAAATCGGCATAGGCACAGGCTTCCCCCGGAGCAAGGATCCAGATGGTCCGTCCTTTCTTTTCCTGAAGGAACCGGGCCATTTGTTCCGCTCGATCTCGGGTTTCGGAGTCCGTTTCCTTTTGGGGAGCCATTTCCTTTTGCAGAAGGCACTCCCGGGATGGAAGGTGAAAACTGTCCGTCTTGGAAACCGGACCTTGTCCGGATTGTTCAGTCTGATGAAAATCCATACAATCCCTTCTCAACGATATAGGATTTGACCGTAGCTGGCAAGAACTCGTCCGGGACCTTTCCCTTCCGGAGAGCGTCCCTTGTCCGGGAAGAGGAGACATCTGGCGTTCCCGGTCGCACAAAACCAATAAAAGTTTCGATTTTTCCCTGTCTCGATCTTTGAATGACAACATCCGCCTGGCCTGGAGAAGCAGGATCCGGGAGAGCGACAGGACCGAGGCCGAAGGGAACCAGACGCTCAAAGCCGGCGGTGATCGTCCTGAGGGTATCGCCGGGACGAAAGGCCACCAGAAGATGGACCCTGGACAAAAGCCGTCCGGTCTCAAACCATCTGTCAAGCCCGAGAAAAGCGTCCGATCCCAGAATAAGCCATGGCCTTTCCTCCGGAAAGAGTGCCTCCACGGTCCTGACCGTGTAGGAAATTTCCCCGGACCGGCACTCATAATCGGAAAGACGCCACCGGGGTTCTCCAGAGATTGCTTTTTCAAGCATTTTCATTCTTTCGTGACATCCGGGATCGCCTGGCAGGCTGCGATGGGCCGGTTTGCCAACGGGAACGAAAACGATCCTGTCGAGAGCCAGCCTGCGCGTCAGATAGTGTGCCAGGGAAAGATGTCCCTGATGGACGGGGTTGAAGGCTCCCCCGAAAAGAGCTGTCCTGGGCAACTTCACCGTCACGTCTCCCCGAACTCAGGGCTTGCGGAGATGCCCGTCCCCTCGTACAAGATATTTTGTCGTGGTCAGCTCCGGCAAACCCATCGTTCCACGGGCATGGACGCGGGAAGTGCTGATTCCCACTTCTGCCCCCAACCCAAAGGCAAAACCGTCATGAAGGCGGGTTGAGGCATTGACCATCACGCACGAGGAGTCGACCTCCAGCTGGAAACGATCGGCTTCCTCCAGATCCCGGGTCACGATCGCTTCCGTATGACCGGACCCGTACTCCCGGATATGCATGAGCGCCTCGTCGAGTGAGCCCACCTGGCGGATATTGAGCGCAAGCGACAGAAACTCTGTCCGGTATGTGTCCGGGGAAGCCGGAAGAATCCCTTCCCCGAGTTTTCTTGTTTCGGGACAACCATAGACCAGAACTTCTTTTTCCCGCAACGCATCGACAATCTTTGGCAACAGGGCCTGTCTGTGAGAGGAGTGCACAAGCAATGTCTCCATTGCGTTGCAAGTCGAAGGCCGGCTTGTCTTGGCGTTGACGACAACCGCCAGGGCCTTTTCGGGATCCGCCGACGCTCCGACATAGATATGGCAAATCCCCTGATCGTGTTTCAGAACCGGAACCCGCGCATGCTCATTTACAAGCTTCATCAAACCGGCTCCACCCCGGGGGATCACAACGTCCAGGCCGTTCATCGACAGAAGGTCGACTACCGCCTGCCGGTCGGGCCAGGGGAGGAAAGAGGCCGCACCTTCCGGAATTCCTTCTTCCGAAAGCGCCTGTCTGATCATATTGACGAGGATCTGGTTGGAGGAGAGGGCTTCCGATCCTCCCCGCAACACAACAGCGCAGCCCGCCTTGAGACAAAGAGAAAAAACCTCCACCGTGACATTGGGACGAGATTCATAAATCACGCCGACAACCCCAAGCGGGACCCGGACTTTTTCGATCAAAAGACCATCGGCATTTGTCCAGCGGTCGACCGACCGTCCTACGGGATCCGGCAACGAGGCGACGTCATGGAGCCCCTGGATCATCTGGGCATAGCGATTTTCCGTCAGGAGCAACCGGTCGCACAGGGCAGGATCGAGTCCTTTTTCAAGCGCTTTTGTATACTCTTTCTGGTTTTCATGACGAACAAGATCTTTTTCTTTCTGAAGCAGCAAAGAGAGCCGAAGCAAAACCGCGTTTTTTTCCCTGGGTTTCAAAACCTGTGTCCGATAGAAAGACTGACGGGCATCCCGGAGAATGTCTTCCAGACCTTTCCTTTCATACAGCCGATCCATAACGCCTTACTCCTCTTCCCTTTCCCAAAGGACCATCGTGTTCCTGTGAACAGCCAACGGCCAGGAGTCCGCAGATCTTTCTCCTGACGACTTCCGGCGCGTCCAGAGAGCGACTTCGGAAGAAGGCATCCGGCAGACCCCTCGCCCGATCTCGTGACCGGTCGCAGACAACAGGCGAACGACCTCCCCGGACTCAAAAACTCCTTCATGACGGGTAATTCCACCGGCCAGAAGGCTGGATTTCCCATGAGAAATGGCTTTCATTGCCCCTTCATCCAGGACAAGAGTGCCGGATGGTTCGGAAAAAAATCCAATCCATACTTTTTTGGCCGCCCAGAGTTTTTTTCTGGCAAAGAAAAGTGTGCCCCCGCCCTCAAAAAAACGCTCAACCGGGGCTCCCTTGCGTCCATTCACGATCCCGACCGGAAGGCCCCACCGGTTCGCCCAACGGGCGGTCAGGACTTTGGAAGCCATCCCCCCTGTTCCAAGCCCCGACCGGGAGATTCCGGCAAGGCTTTCGATGTCGGATGTCACCTTTTCCACATACGGAATCGGTATCGCATTCGGATTTCGGGAGGGATCGGACGTATACAGGCCATCGACATCCGAAAGGATGAGAAGAAAATCCGCCTTGACGGTCCCGGATACCAGTGCGGAAAGGCGATCGTTATCCCCGAACCGGATCTCCTCGGTGGCAACGGAATCATTTTCGTTCACAACCGGAACGACACCCAGTGCGAGGAGGGTTTCGAGGGTTCTTTCCAGATTGGTGAAACGACTTCTTCGAACAACGTCACGGGGGGTCAGGAGAACCTGGGACACCATCAGACGATGGGGAGAAAACGCTCTTTCGTACCCCCACATAAGCCGGCTTTGTCCAACAGAGGCTGCCGCCTGCTTCATGGCCAGGGTCAATGGCTTTTTACCGAAATCAAGCTTCATCCGGCCGGCCGCGATCGCACCACTGGAAACGATGACAACACGTATCCCTCTTGCCCGTAACCATGCCACCTGACGGGCAATGACCCCTAATACCCGCATATTGACACCCGCTTGCGGTGAAGCGAGAACCGTGCTGCCAACTTTCAGAACCAGCGTCCGGGTGGAAGAGAGGATTTCTGACCGGGACTTCATTTCCTCCGACTTCATCTGGCCGGTGTTCCGGCTTCTTTCCGGTTTGCCTCCATTTCCTGGTCGTCCGGGACATGCGACGGGGCGGGGGAAGAAGGCAGCGTTTCCGACAAAACAGAGAGAAGGTCCGGAAGACCCTCCCCCGTATGGGAAGACAGAAAAAGTTTGGGCCGTCCTTCCCGGGCAAGAAATGCCCCAAGTTCCGCGAGTCTGTCCGGGTCCGCCGAATCTTTTTTTGTTCCGACGAGGATTTCCGGTTTCATGGCCAGATCTTTGTTAAAAGCCAGCATTTCGTTACGAACGATCTGATAGGCTTCTGTGGGACTGTGCGTATTTTCCGCAGACAGATCCACAAAATGAAGCAAAATCTCCGTCCGCTCCACGTGCTTGAGGAACTGGATACCCAATCCTTTCCCTTCATGGGCGCCTTCAATCAGCCCGGGAAGGTCTGCAATCACAATTTCCCGTTCGTCCGGAGGATTCCCCAGGAGGAGAACGCCGAGATGGGGATGCAATGTGGTAAAGGGATAGGAAGCAATGCGCGGGTGGGCTTTCGTGACTCTGGACAGGAAGGTCGATTTTCCCGCATTGGGAAAACCGACCAGTCCGATACGGGCCATCACTTTCAGTTCGAGACGGATCCGGAACGACTGGGAATCTCCCCCTGGCTCGGCAAAATCCGGGGTCTGGCGGGTTGCCGTAGCAAAATGCACATTCCCTCGTCCTCCCCTTCCACCTTTCGCCACGATAATCCGGACATCGGGCTGGGTCAGGTCAAAGAGAAGCTCTCCGGTCTCATCATCCAGAATCTGGGTTCCGAGAGGAACTTCGAGCACAAGAGAACGACCATTGGATCCATGCTGCTTCTTTCCGCGACCTGCCTCCCCGGGTTGGGCTTTCAGGATCGTCCGGTGCTTGAAATCCAGAAGGGTCGACTTGCGGGGAGTTCCAACAAACACAACATCCCCTCCCCTTCCTCCGTCTCCTCCGTCCGGTCCTCCACGGGGAACATATTTTTCACGGCGGAACGACACACAACCATGCCCACCTTTACCGGACTCAATCGCTATCCGGGCTTCATCGACAAACTGGGGCATGACCGTCCTGTTCCATAAAAGTCGTCAGTTTGTCGAAACTGCTTCCGTCGAAAGGGGAATGATGTGGATTTTCTTTCTGTCGCGTCCCCAGCTCGAAAACTTGACAGTGCCTGTTTCTTTGGCAAAAAGTGTGTAATCCCGGCCCATCCCGACGTTGTCTCCGGGATAGAACTGTGTCCCTCTCTGACGAACAAGAATGTTTCCCGCCAGAACCTGCTGCCCGTCATGACGCTTGACTCCCAGTCGCTTCGATTCACTGTCTCGACCATTCCGGGTGGAACCCACCCCTTTCTTGTGTGCCATGCTACTGTCTCCGTTCTCTTATCCGATTATTCCCGCCGGATCTTCCGATACCAGCCGGTAAAAATGATACATCAAACCCTTCAGGCCGTCCGGACAATTTCAAGAATCTGAATCCGGGAAACGTCTTGCCTGTGACCCTGCTTTCGCCTGTAGTTCTTGCGCTTTTTCTTCTTGAACACGATAATCTTCGCATCCCGTTCCTGGCGAAGAATCCGCGCTTTTACCGTGACTGGGAGAACCTTGTTCCCCTCGGCAAAAAGAGTTCCCTGTTCGTCAGAAACCATCAGAACATCCCCGAGCGTAAACTCTCCCTCGCCGGAAACACGTTCGACAACCAACACCTGCCCGGGCGCCACGCGATACATTTTTCCGCCTGTCCGGACAACCGCAAACTGAGCCATCGTCTTTCCACCTTCTCTGAATTTGAAACCAAATCGCCCATTATAAGGACTGAGCCTGAACTGAAAACGTAAAATACGATGTTACCAAAAATTTTGCAGCAAATGCAAAAGCCCCCGGGAGAACCCCAACAGCCCGGGAGGGAGAAAAAGTTGCCTGAATCTGAACGTCCTAGTAAAATGTCTTTATCTGAGCACCTTGGACGTCTTGCGCATTTCTTCCGGTTTGGGACTGACTTTTCGTTTTCCGGTCACGGATACCTCTCTATCATCATGACTTGTAACCCAGGAAAGGTGGGAAATGTCTTCCTTTCAGGACCCATCAGACGAAACCACCCTGACAAACAGGTTCCGGGATTCCGGTATCCAGGTCACCCCCCAGAGGTTGACGATCGCCGGCACTCTTTTCCGGAGCGGAAAACATATCAGTGCAGAAGAGCTTTACCTTCTGGTCAGAGAAAAAAATCCCCGAATCGGTTTGGCCACAATCTACCGGACGCTCCATATTTTAAAAGAAAAAGGTCTTGTCGAAGAGCACCGGTTCAACGATGAATTCAGCCGTTATGAAGTCAAGAATTCTACCCACCATGATCATCTCATCTGCATTGAATGCGGGACAGTTGTCGAGTTTGGACAACCTGTGATCGAGCATTTGCAGGATCTGGCGGCCGAAGAAAAAAACTTTACGATCGTCTCCCATAAACTGGAGATTTACGGCATATGCAAAGACTGCCGGGACCGGAAGGCCTCAAGGAAGCAGCGATAGCAGCCGAGCACCCCTTGGGAATCTCCCAGGCCCCTATCCGGGCAAAAGGACGATATCGGGCGAACCTGCCGCACGAAAATGGAGGGCACCGCAGGAAACTCCCAGAAAGTCGGCTTCGGGAAAAGAAGGCAAAACGGACCGAATCTTTTTTCCCTTTTCATCAAGACTCCAGAGTGCACCTTTCTCCCCGACAAGGATGATTGTTCCGCTTCCCGTCTGACAAACCCCATACAAATCGGTCTCAACCGGAAGAGAAATCCTCTGAAAAGACTCCCCCTTGTCCGATGAAAAATAGACCAGACCGTGATCTCCAGCAACCAGCAGATCCTTTTTGTTGCCCCAGATGGCATTGAAGGATGGTTTTTGCCGGGTGACACGTGGAACGGCCAGAGCAACGGGAGACCAGGTCCGTCCTCCATCGCGCGTCGAAAACAGAGTCTGGTGCCAACCCGCAACCCACCCTTCCCGGCGGTTCAGGAAATGAACGGCATAGAGATTCTGGGTTGTCGGAAGGGACATCCTGGACCACGAATGGCCTCCGTCCCGGGTTTTCAGAAAGGTTCCCCGTTCCCCGACGATGAAACCATGCAAGGGATCCGGAAAATCAATATCCTCCAGGAATCTGTCATGCACCGGCGTTGAGACCACGGACCAGGACATCCCTGCATCCTGAGAAAAAAGAAGGGTTCCCGAGTCCCCTGCAATCCATCCATGCCGGGGATCCGGAAAAAGAACCCGATAGAATTCGGATTTGACCGGGGAACGAACTTTTTCCCACTTTCCGGACGCCTCATCGATCCGCCAGATGATGGACTGGGCTCCGACGGCAATGACATGCCCCGGATCCGGACGGGCGATGGAAAAAAGAAGACCAATGTATTCCGATTTTTTTGAACTGGAATCCTGGTTCCCCGCAGGTGCAGGAGGCAAGGGCTGGACAATTCGAAAACCCGAAGAGGGAGGCAGTGACACGACAGGAATGCGGGAGGCGGTTTTTTCCGAACACCCCTGAAACAAGAAAAGACTGAAAAGGCTTCCGGCCAGAAACAATGCCCTGAGGGACGGAAAAGAGAAAATCGCCGGACAGGTCATCTGCTTGCCGGCTCCAACGAAAATTCTTCTGCGATTTCTGGAAATATCATTTGTCCAATGTAACACAGGTTCCCTGCCCCGTCATCCTCCCTCCCCAAATACGGCCGGCATTTTCAATGAATATTTTGTTCTTCCTTGTATTGCTCTCCTTCTTCCTGGCTACCGAATGGCTTGAAGTGGTATTCGAAGATCGTCTTGAAGACAAAAGGAGCGCTGGCCTGGGTCAGTCCGGTTCCCACACCAACGTTCCAGTCAATATGATCGCCGATGGCGAAATTCCAGGACTGGAAAATATAGTTTTGCTGGATATTGGCTGAGCCAACCGGTCCTCCAAACGGAAGCATGGCGGTAACAGGCCCCAGGGCTCCGAACGCCTCGACTCCAAAGTTGACATTGTCCGCCAGGAGATAATAAAGGCCGCCGGCATACTCCATATCCGGCGGTATTCCTTCGGCTGCCCCCCCCGGATTCGCCGTCTCAAAGAAGAAACTAGAATTGATATCAAAAACAAAACGTCCGACCTTTTTCTCCCCGATCAGGATCAGATCAAGAAAAGACGGGTTGTTTGCGGCCCCAGTCGGAACCCAGTATTCAATCTGGATGGCAGGATCGATAAAATCCGGGATGCGCGGGAACCGGATCCGGGAGGTGATGGCCCGGGTCTGCAGATAAGAATAGCCTTGCCCGGCCCCCGACATGAAGTCGACATAGGTGCCGAGGGTCCACCAGTCCGTTACGCCGAATTCCAGGACATACGTTGAAAAAAGGATGTCCTGGTTATATTCGGAATGATTGAATGCCGCCTCCCCCGATTTGGATGGAAGGAGGACGCTTTGCCAGGTTCCCAAACTGATTTCACCCTGTTCAGGAGTTTCATAAGGATAAATGATAAAATCGTTGAAGGACGTTGCACGGGATTTTTGTGGTGTCAGAAGCAGAAAAAGAAAGAAAAGAGAGAAAAAGGAAACGAATAAAAAATTCGGCGAATTTTTTCCGGTCTCCCCGAAAGCCTTTCTCCAGGCGGGGGCGCTGCTCGGGATCTCCAGCATGTTTTTACCGTCAGAATACAAGAATCCCCCTTCCCATCGGCCGATTGACGGGGCCAGAAATGCACGAGGCATCGGGAATTAGCATGAACGAGCCCTGTTCAGGCAGAAAATCCGCCCGTCCGGGGATGGACATCGATCAAGAGGAGCTTCAAAATAAGTTCATGGAAGTCCGAAAAGAATAGCATAATTTTTTTTTCTTTCAAGTGCTTCTGGTCTTCTCTCTTCTCTTTTTAACAATTCTCTTTTAACAAGATCTCCTTTGCAAAGAATGAAAATGCGCGGGCTCCTGATTTTTCTCACCCGGATGACTCTCCCCAAAAGGGCAACCGATCGTGTAAAATCATCTTCAAAGGAATAGTGCAAGATTCACATTGCCAGAGAGAGAGGTTCTTCTTGCTCGGAAAAAGGGTCTGTCTGTGTTTCTGATATCGGTGACGGCAACATTTGCCGCCAGCCATATCCTTCCCGGTTACCCCGGCCTTTGCTCCAAACTTCACGGACACAACTGGACCGTGGAGGTGTCGTGGTCATCTCGCGGTCTGGACCCTCTCGGAATGGCGCTGGACTTTCATGAGGCCGAAGCCCTTTTGGGTCCTCTCATAAAAGAACTTGACCACTCCCACCTGAACGATCATCCATTCTTTCGCGAACGGCTCCCGACATCCGAGCAAGTCGCCTTTTTTCTCTATACGCGTCTGAAGGAAATCATGTCTTCGCGGACGGATTCGACTGTTCGGCTCGATCAGGTGGCTGTCACGGAAATGGCCCCCTACAAGGCCATTTACCGGGAGACCTCCGGATGATGAACACCCTCCGTTCTCCCCTTCTCAAGGTTGACAACCTGACTGTCCGGATCGACACTCCACGCGGGCCCGTCTTTCCTGTTCGCTCCTTTTCGGTTTCCATCGATCAAGGCGAACTCCTCGGAATCGTCGGTGAATCGGGCTCTGGAAAAACAATGGCTGGACTTTCACTTCTTGGTCTGTTGCCGGAAACTGCCCGGATCCTGGAAGGCTCGATCCGGTTCGACGGACAGGACATGACGGATGCAAAGGAAAAAACGTGGAACGCAATCCGTGGATCCCGGATCAGTCTCGTTTTTCAGGAGCCCCAGAGCGCCCTCAACCCCATTCTCCGGATCGGCACCATGTTCGACGAAATATTTGACAGTCATCGGCCGGACGAAGCCCGGGACCATCGCGTCACAGTGATCCGGGACCTTCTTCTGTCCGTCGGACTGGATCGGCCGGACGCCATTGTCCGGTCTTACCCGCATCAACTTTCCGGAGGAATGCGGCAGCGCGTCCTGATCGCCATGGCCATTGCCCTCTCTCCCGACATCCTGATCGCCGACGAACCGACAACAGCACTGGATCCCACGATGTCCACCCAAATTCTGGACCTTCTGCTTGAGCGGAATCGCCGGGATAACATGGCTCTTGTTCTCATTTCCCATGATCTCGGCATCATTCGTCGGTCGGCGAAAAAAATTCTTGTCCTTTACGCAGGCCGCGTCGTCGAATCGGCATCCGGAAAACGTTTCTTTTCTGCCGGTCCGGCACACCCTTATTCCGGCGCCCTTCTTCTCTCTCGTCCGGGGGTCCGGCAAAAGACCAAAAACGATGGTCCTCTTGATACGATCCCGGGACAGGTTCCTCCCCTCTGGGATCTGCCGAAGGGATGTGCCTTTGCCCCCAGGTGCCCAAGAGCCGATTCCCGCTGCCACACCGACTCTCCCCCCTGGATTCAGACAGGACCAGAAGAAGGGGCGCTCTGCTTTTATCCGTCCCTCCAGGAAAACGTGGCCTAGGATGCAGTCCATAACCTCCAGTACGGTCCTTGAAGTCCGTCATCTGACAAAACTTTTTTTGCGCCCCCGCACATCTCTTTTCCGTTCCCCCGAACACCAGGTCGCCGTTTTCGATGTTTCCTTTTCCCTGCCAAAAGGGTCCGTCGTCGGCCTGATCGGAGAAACCGGATCCGGAAAAACAACGCTGGGCAGAATGGTCATGCGACTCGTCGAACCAACCTCCGGCTCCATTCACTTTGACGGAATCGACTTGACGAAAGTCCGCGGTAAAATGTTACGGACACTTCGAAAACGATTTCAGATGGTTTTTCAGGATCCCTATTCTTCCCTGAACCCTCGAATGACCGTCCGTCAAACGATCGAAGAACCCTTCCTCGTCCATAAAGCCCTTCCCGACAAAGACGAACGCCAGAAGACGCTGGAGTCTCTTCTGGTGAAAGTCGGACTGGATCCGGGGGATCTGGACCGATTTCCGGGAGAATTCTCGGGTGGGGGTCGCCAGCGCATCGGGATTGCCCGAGCCATCGCTCTTTCACCGGACTTTCTTGTGGCCGACGAACCCGTCTCTTCCCTTGATGTGTCCATACAGGCCCAGATCGTGAATCTTTTTGCCCGGCTGAACAAGGAAGACAAGATGACGTTCCTGTTCATCTCGCACGATCTGAACGTTGTTTCCTATCTCTCGGACTATGTGCTTGTCCTCTACAAGGGGCTGAATGTGGAATCGGGACCGGTACAGGAGGTCTTCAACCGGCCCCTTCACCCTTATACCCGCCTTCTTGTCTCCTCCGCTTCCGAAAAGGATCTCGCCTCAGGAAATCCGATCCCTGACATTTCGTCCGGGTCCGGTCATATGCCTCCGTTGTGTCCCTTTTATGACCGTTGCACGGAAAAGGTGGAAGCCTGCCGGACAGACCC
>JAMCWZ010000032.1 GCA_023480765.1 Nitrospirota bacterium | reverse complement strand
TTTTCCAAGCAAAAGACCGATCGGGGGCATAATCACATCGGAGACGAGAGAATTGACAATTTTCCCGAAAGCGGCACCGATGATGATCCCGACCGCCATGTCCAGGACATTGCCCCGCATCATGAATTTTGTAAATTCCTTCAGCATTTCAACACTCCTATAAAAGTTTACTTCCTTCCTGACAAAATCAGGAAGCTTTCGCTTTTTAGGTCAGAGGAAGAAACCATCACTCTTTTTCCGATAATTGCCATCGACCCTCTATGGAACCTCTGTACGGATACCTCTCAAAGAGACAGAAGATGGGGCAGACAAGCTTCCGGACAATTGGATTTTCTTTATAAACGAAATGTTCTTTGATTTCCCTCCCAGAATTTTCGCCCACCCGTCGATTTGCGATTTATAATCCACTAAAATTGCGAGCTGTTAAATCTATCATATTGAAGAAGAGACAGTCGTTGACCTGACAAAAACCTCCACGAGGTATTTTTAGGAGAACAAGATTCAGCCAGACGATAAAAACGGTCAGGAAAGAGTGTCCGAAAAAATTCCTTTCTCAAAGAATCCAAAGGCGATTCACTTTCAAAGGAGAGACGGGACGGACCTTCAAATCCTGATTTCCCAGGATGCCGCTCCAAATCGTTATCGGCTTCATTGGAAAGGGGATATGCTTCTCCTCCATGTTCCACGTGGAACAGCTTCCAAAACGATCGATCAAATCCTTCACAGGCATCGAAGGTGGATTCAAAATCAACTCAACAGAACTGTTTTAAGAGTGCAATCTCCTGAAAGAAAGACGGAGACGGAAAATCCTTTTTTATCCCCGGATCCGGTTTTTATGGATGGGATTCCTTTTTTTCTTGCCTGGGAAAAAAATGAACAGACGGAGATTGTTTGGAACCATCAAAACAGACTTCTCCTTTTAAAATCGACGGAGGAAAAGAAAAGAGATTATCAAGAAATCGTAACACAATGGGCAATGCACATTTTTTTCGCCAGGATAAAAGGCATTCTCAATTCGTATAAAAAAACCCTGGAAATCCAACCTCAAAAGGTCTTTGTCCGACCGACCCGATCCCAATGGGGGAGTATGTCTCGGAAAGGAAATATGTCACTTTCCTGGAGTCTTTTCGCATTTGAAGAAAAAATACTCCGCTATATCATTCTCCATGAACTGGCGCATATTCCTTTTCCGAATCACTCTCAAAAATTTTGGGATTTTATTCAAAAAAAGATGCCGGACTATCGGCAGATTAAAAAAGATCTTCTCAACCGTTATCCATCCCCCCGGTGGCTGGACCCATTTCAAGGGAACAGACGCTCTCTTGAACTTCTGAACTGGAAGGAAGACTTCAAGAATATTGAATAGTCGGGCATCCCCGCATTACCATGGAGACACGGCAAGTCAGACCAAAAGCGGATCCGGATGGCACTCTTCCCATATTTTCAGGTTCTCATAAAAATTAGGTTTTCTGTTGGAAAAAAAGTCGGATAAAAAAAATTTGAGAACCGGATTTACTACGGGAGCCTGTGCCCAGGCAGGAGTCAAGGCCTGTCTTCTGTCCATTCTCGAAAATCGCCCATTAGAATCAGTCGAAATTGTTCTTCCTATTGGAAGGAAAGCAAAATTTTTATTGCATAAGGCCATTCTTTTTCCTTCAGAACCACTCACGGCTGAAGTCTCCATCATAAAGGACGGAGGAGATGATCCGGATTGTACTCATGGAGCCGAAATCATCACCCATGTCCGCATCGTCGAAAAAAGTGGCGTCCAGTTTCAGAGAGGCAATGGAGTCGGCTGGATTTCCAAACCCGGGCTGGGGCTTCCGGTCGGAGATCCCGCCATTAATCCGGTCCCAAGACGTTCCATGGAAACGGAATGGAAAAATTTTTATGACAGCAACAGGAAGTGGATCGAAGAAAAATCAGGGTTAAAACAACACGGGATTGTCGTCACCCTCAGCATTCCCAACGGAGAAATCCTTTCCAGACAAACACTCAACAGTCGCCTCGGGATTCTGGAAGGATTGTCCATTCTTGGGACAAAAGGCATCGTGGTTCCATTCAGTACGTCCGCATACAGGGCCAGTATCACACAGGCCATGGACGTTGCTGTAGCCCGCGGCATTGATACCCTGGTCTTGACAACCGGAGGTCAAAGTGAAAAGTTTGCTCAAGCCATCCTTTCTTCCCTGCCGGAAGAAGCGTTCATCCAGATCGGTGATTTTTCAGGATTCTCTATTCGGGAAGCCGGAAAGCGTCCCGTCAAAAAAGTTGTGATGGCAGGGTTGATGGGGAAGTTTTCAAAACTGGCAATGGGCGTTACACAAACACATGCTGCCGGATCCCAGGTCGATTTTGGATTTCTGGCCTCCATCGCCAGGGAATCCGGAGCCCCGGATGCTTTGGTCGATGCCATTTTGCAGGCAAACACGGCGAGGCATGTGGGAGATCTTGTCGCTGAAGCAGGATTTGACGCTTTTTTTGAAGCCCTCTGCAAGTGCATCCTGGTCCACCTCAAAAGAATTTCCGGTCATCCCCCATCCATCGGTGTAATGCTCACAGACTTTCAGGGAAAAAAAATTGGATATGCCGAAAACTTAAAGCCCTCTTATACATGTGATAGGAATGGAACCGGAAGGTCTTGATACACAAGACCCGCGTTACCGTCATTTTTTTTCAACATGCACTCTCCTGGCGGGAGGAGCGAGACACCTTGAAAGCCTCTCCGGACCACTGGAGAGAAAAACAGAAAAAATTGTCATCCGCAGTAACATTGATGCATTATGCAAAAGACTGAAAGCATTTTCGGAGACTCCGTCTTTGGAGGCAGATTGCGCCATTGTCCTCGCCTCCGGAGACCCTCTTTTCTATGGAATAGGAAGTCGATTGCTCCGGACGATTCCCTCTGGAAGTCTTCGTTTTTATCCGGCATCCACCTTGGTACAACGCGCTTTTTCCCTCCTCAAAGAACCCTGGGAAGAAGTCCGGGTTGCTTCCTTTCATGGACGGGACCCGGATCAGCTCGTCCCGTACTTCGAGCATGAAAAAAAACTGGCCCTCTATACTCCCGGCTCTGACGGTCCCGTTCAGATTCTGGAAATGTGCCGGAAAATTCCATGTCAGCCCTTATCCTTCCGGGTTGTCGAAAATATTGGTCTTCCCGGCGAAAAGATCCACACCTTTTTACCACCCACTCTGGATGATATCTATCGAACGGTCTTTTCACCCCTGAACATCATTGTTCTGGAATTAGAATGACTCTGCTTCTCTTAAAGGAGAATCGATATGGAAATTCCCATGTTCGGGATTCCGGACGAACAATTTGTCTTTACAGTCCCCCGGCAGGGACTGATTACAAAAAGCGAAATTCGGGTCTTGTCTCTTTCCAGACTTCACCTGAAGCCTGGACAAACTTTATGGGATATCGGTGCAGGATCCGGATCCGTGGGTATCGAAGCCGCCCGTCTTGTTCCAGATCTGAAGGTGATCGCCATTGAAAAAGACAAGGAAGACTTCGATTGCCTGAAAAAGAATGTTGAAACTTTTGGCGTATCGGCCCGGTTTACAGCCATACACGGTAAAGCTCCGGAAGCTTTGCCGGAAAAAGCAAACGCTCACAGGGTGTTTATTGGAGGGTCCGGGGGAAAAATGTCCACTCTTCTTGACCGTTCCCGACAGGCGCTCCCTTCCGATGGCCGGATCGTGTTGAATCTTGCAACTTTTGAAAATATATCGGAGGTTCTGGCGTGGGCAAAAGAGTCCGGGTATGAACCCGATATCGTCCAGGTCCAGATTGGCAGAGGAAAACCCCTGATCGGACTTCATCGGATCGAGGCGCTGAATCCGGTCTGGATTGTCACCATTGATCTGGCTTGTCGCATCCAGAAAAGAGAAAAGCCATGACCAAGCATCCTTCACCTGAGCATGAAAAAAGAGCGATCGTCACCATTACCCGACCCGGATTCGAACTGGCCAGGAAGCTCAAGGACGGGCTTGGAGCGACATTGTATGTTTCGGAAAAATACCTTGATACAAACAAGAAGGAATCAGCCATCGAAGCGTTCGATGGTGTCGTCAAAAATCTTCTTCCCCGATTGTTCCAGGAATATGACGGTATTGTTCTCATTATGGCGCTTGGCATCGTCGTCCGGACCATTGCCCCCTTGATCCAGGATAAAAAATTTGACCCCGGAATCGTGGTTGTCGATGTCACCGGAAAGTTTTCCATCAGCCTGCTCTCCGGTCATCTGGGCGGGGCCAACCAACTGGCACGTGACGTTTCGGACATCATCGGAGCAACACCTGTCATCACAACAGGGACGGATGTCACCGGAACCATTGCACCGGACATGATCGCCAAGGAACTAAAAGCCGATCTCGAACCTTTTGAACTCTTAAAGAAAGTCAGTTCGGCCATTGTGGACGGAGACAAAGTCCTGGTCATCAATCCGGAAAAGATTCCGGTCCCGTCCCTCGAAGGACCCATGAAGCCGCATATTCTTCTTTTTGATGCGTGGCCTGAGATTTTGCCACCTTCCCGAGCCGCTGTCATCATCAGTTCACGAAAGGTCAGACAGGAGGTCTCCCTCCCTGTACATGTCTTTATCCGGCCAAGGGTATTGACCGTGGGCCTGGGATGCAACCGGGGAACGTCTTTTTCCGAGATCCTCACTCTCCTCACCGAGACGTTTTCTGCCAACAATCTCTCCCTTTCATCCATTCGGGCGTTTGGAACCATTGATCTCAAATCGGATGAAGAGGGTCTCCTCGAACTGAGTCGCGTCCTGGACAGACCTCTTCTCACATTTACCCGGGAAGAGCTCTCTTCAGTCTCCACACCGAACCCTTCCGCAATGGTTGAATCCCATGTCGGAACACCGGGAGTCGCAGAGCCGGCAGCTGTTCTTGCGCTCTCCCAAAATCCTCCGTTTTCCGGGGGACAGGCACATTTGATCGTCCACAAGACAAAATCCGTGAATGCAACCATTGCCATCGCTGAATGGCAGAGAAATCCGGACAATGACTCCAATCAATAACCCTTTTCAATCATATGGACCCCTGCAAAAAGGAAAAAAAATGACGATGTCAGAGACAGAATCGACGCCCCGAAAAGGCAAACTGCTTCTTGTCGGATTCGGACCTGGAGCAGAAGAACACCTGACGTTCCGGGCCCGGAAGGCCATTGAAGAAGCGGAATGTATCATAGGCTATCGCACATATATTGAACTCGTTCGCCCCCTGATCCAGGGCAAGGAGATCATCCAGACCGGAATGACCGAAGAAATCGAACGGGCATCCCATGCGGTTGATCTGGCCTACCAGGGTAAATCCGTTGCCCTCGTTTCCAGCGGTGATGTCGGTATCTATGGTATGGCCGGCCTTGCGTTCGAAGTCCTCTCGGACAGATGGTGGACGGGATCGGAAATTCTCGTGGAAGTCATTCCGGGAGTGACCGCCTTGTCAGCCTGCGCATCCGTGCTGGGAGCCCCCCTGATGCATGACTTCGCCTCCATCAGCCTGTCGGATCTTCTCACACCGTGGGACGTCATTCTCCGGAGACTTCGGGCAGCAGCCGAAGCGGACTTTGTCGTCGCCCTGTATAACCCGAAATCGTCCAAACGCGTTCGCCAGATTGAAGAGGCAAGGGAGATACTCCTTGCGCACCGTTCTGAAGAAACCCCTGTCGGAATCGTGAAAAGCGCCATGAG
>JAMCWZ010000126.1 GCA_023480765.1 Nitrospirota bacterium | reverse complement strand
AAGGACCGTGATGCGCGCGTCGTCGGCCCGGGCGATCTTGCAGACGTCCCGGAGCATGGGGGACGGTCGGGTCGGACTGGTGGCGACAAGGAAACGTTTGTGCGGTACCGACTTTTCAGGTGTGTCCGGCAGGTCGGTAATCTGGACGCGTTGCATGACAGGGAGAGATTCCCGGCGACGGAACCAGAGATAGTAGAGTATCCCCCCGATCATCCAGACGGTTCCGAAAACGCGTCCGTATTTGTGGAAGAGCAGAACCATGATGAAGACGCCTCCCGTCCCGAAAAGACCGAAAACCGCCGTCATGGGGATTTCCTTCCCCTTGATGACCAGCGACAGCGGGATCCGGAACGGACGGGGCAGATTCGGTTCCTTGTTCCGGAGGACGATGAGTGCCAGGTGCGTCATGGTAAAGGACAACATCGCGCCATAGTTATAGAGGTCAGCCAGAATGTCCAGATAGGGGAAGAACGCGACGATCGCGGTGGAGAGTATCCCGAAGAAGACGAGGGAATAGACGGGCGTCTTCCAGCGGATCGTCGTATGCCGGAAGATCGGATGAATCAGGAAGTTGTTGGACATGGAATAGGCCAGACGCGAAACGCCGGTAGCGGATGATCGGCAGCTTGTGGATATAGACCAGGTTCCAGAGAAACCATCCCAAGATGCCGCTCAGGGTAAACTGCTTGGCGGAAAGCAGGGCGTAGTTGTCTCCGATCGAGACGAAACCGCCCACATGATTGTGTGCAAAAATCTTTTCCGGTTTCCGGGACAACCGGGCCACGATGTTTTGGGCGACCGTGCGCGCCTGACGAACCGCGGTCTGGGCGGTCGGCGGATAAGGGCGTCCTTCCCAGGGATTCAGACACGACGCATTGTCTCCCACGACCCAGACGTGTTCCATGGACAGGCTTTCCAGCGTCCCCTTGACCCGAATCCTGTTTTGCCCGTCTTTTTCAAACGGAAGCGAGGCGACTAACGGATTGGTCCGGACCCCCGCGGCCCAGACGAGCGTTTCCGCCCGGATCGGGGGCTTTCCGGAAAGACTCATGACGCCTTTTCGATATTCTTCCAGCCGGCCTTCCAGAATCACCTCGATCCCGATCTTCCGGAGCCGGTCGAGCGCTTCCAGAGACAGCTTTTCCGGGAGCGACGGGAGAATTTTTCCGGTGGCTTCGACAAGGATGACGCGGATCTCGTCTTTCGAGATCCGACGGCCAAAGTCCCGGAGAAGCTCCCGATGCGCGTATTCATGAATCTCGCCCGCCAGCTCGACGCCCGTCGGCCCTCCCCCGACAACCACGAATGTCAGGGCCGCCCGGCGGGCTTCGGAATCCTCTTCCCAATAGGCCTTTTCGAACATCCGTATCAGATGGTTGTTGATCGCGGACGCATCTTTCAGGGATTTCAGGGTAAAAATATTTTCAAGACGGGACTCGAGACCATAAAAGTTGGTTTCGCTCCCCAGAGAGATCACCAGATCATCGAACGGGAGAGCCCGGTGTTCCGTCTGCACAATTTTGTTCTGGAGATCGATGTTCCGGACCTCCCCGATATGGGCATGAACCCTCGTCCGCCGAAAGATTTTTCGGACCGAATGGGCGATGTAGCGTGGCTCCAGAGAACCCGTGGCCGTGCTGTGAAGCATGGGGGTGAACAAAAAGTAGTTCCGGCGATCAATGACCGTGATCCAGACATTCGGGTGTTTTTTGAGGAACCTGTCCAGATAGACGGCCGTATAGAGACCGCCAAAACCCGCTCCCAGTATCAGGATCCGATAGGGTTTTTCCGCGGACCCGGTCCCGGACATGTCTTTGGGGTGAACCTCAGCCATTCTCTTCTCCTTCATCCGCCGGAAACTTCATCCGGCACAGTTCCTCCTCTCCCCGCCAACGCAAGGAGAGGAGATACAAACCACCTGTCCACAGGATCGTCGGGAAGGTGACCCCGACGGTCTGAACAACGACAGGAGCCATTTGGGGCAACAGATAATAGAACGTGACTCCGAGTCCCAGGGCCAGAAATCCGGGGAGATGGAACCCTCCCCTCCCCCAGTAGCGGGAACCGGGGGAAAGATCATAGAGAGAAGGAACATCCAGTTGCCGTTTCCGGTACCAGAGGTAATCCGTCAGCACAAGGCTCCACAGGGGAATGAAGATCCCCCCGATGGTCGACAGGAATGTCGTGAAGTAACCGATAAAGCTTGCAAAGAACAGGGGCAGGAAGGAGGTCACGACCTGGATCAGGGACACCAGCCCCAGCGCTTTCCGGGAATGCGACGTGTTTTTGGAACGCTTCCACAACGCCTGTAATGCCATGCCGGCGCCATAAAGATTGCTTGAACTGACACTGACGGACGACAGAAAAATGACCGACAGGGCCACGCCCGACAACCCCAGATGTCCCATCAGACGCGCGGGGTCACTGTCCTGGGGGCTGGAATGTCCCGTGGCAAGTCCCAGACCGATGACCCCGATGGCTCCCACCAAAACAAACCAGGCCTGCCCGCTCCAGATGCCCAGCCACGAAGCCCAGACGGCCACTCTCGGATTTTTCGACAATCTGGCAAAATCCCCCACCTGCAGCCAGGTCCAGATATTGATAAACGAAATATCCAGAAGCTGGACGGGTGTCAACACCGGAGCAGCCTTCCCGTAGGACAGAATCCGGGGCAAATCCCACCGGGAGAGAACTTCATAGGTCTCCACACCGCCAAAGCCGACCAAAAGGAGAGACGCGACCCATTTCAGGATCCGGATCGCTTTCGGCCCAAGAGTGGCCACCGTCCCCTGAAGAAGGGCAATCAGAGCGATGGGAAGAATCAGTGCGCCTTTTCCGGACGAAGAGACGCCGTTCACCCCTCCACCATTCCAGATTTGCACGAGGGAAACAGCTCCGATGTAGGTCGTCACCGTCGTCCAGCCGATCTGGACGACCATTTCCGAAATTCCCAGAAAAAGAGAGCCACCCACGACTCCCAGGGCTGGACGGGCGAGAACGACGGTTGTTCCTCCCGTCCGATAGGCCATGTAGGCCAGCGTTGCCCAGGGAAGGATGATCAGGGGAGTCCAGAAAAACGTGTTCCAGAAAAGGAAAGAGACGCCGGAAAGGGCCAGGAGCCCTCCGAAATACCAGCTCGATGCATTCGCCCCATCCCCGAACCAGTTCCAGAAAAGGTCGAAGAATCCGTAGGTTCTCTCCCCTGGAGAAACAGGGCGGATGCCTGTTCTCTCCCGGTCTTGAGCGGACTCTTCCTGCACTGTTCGCATCCTCCTCGCATCGTCTCTTTGTCAGGGTCGAAGCGCTGTCACGGAACGTTTTTCAACAGACCCCAAAAGGCTTTTTCTGTTGAAAAAAAAGACATCCAGTGATAGTGTAAGAGACGTTTGATGCTGAAAGAAAGGGCCTTCGATGTCCGGCAACGAGATCTACGACCACGTTTCCAGAATCAATGTTGTCATGGTTTACGGATTTCTGGCCGTCATGGCGGGAGGATTGATCGTCATTTTCCTCCAGTGGATCTACCAGAGATTCGTCCGTCGCACCCATCCCCCTGAATTCACCGAAAAACCCCGGATTTTCCGCAAGGACTGAAACCGGGAAAACAGCCAAATTTTGACAGACGAGCAGCCATCTTTCTATGTGGATCATTGGTGATGGAGGGTCTCCCGAAAGGGCTCCTTCCGATACACTTGAGTCCTGTTCCCTGGCCGTTTCTGAATGGGCGGACGGGGTCCTTGTCCGTCTCTGGTCGACCGTTGACGGTCCGATCCTTCTTGCCCCCCGTCCAGTCCTGCCGGCCGTGGGCGGCAACATCGATCTGGAGAAGAGTTCAGCGGAGGATCGCGCATCCCGCCCGGTCCTTTCTCCTCGGACTGGAGCCCCCTACCGGCTTTCCACTTTTCCGGAATTTCTCCAGTTTCTCTCCCGGACTCCCATCCGGGGATTTCTTGAGCCTTCGGAAAAACTCCTCACCACTTCCGCCCTGGATTCTTTTCGGGAAGCCCTCCTTTCCACCCGGACACGCCTTCCTCTCCATGTCGTCCTTCCCCCTGAAGTTTCTCCTCCGGCCCTTGGCTCTCCGGTCTCCTTCTGGACGAGAACGTCCGGCCCCGTTTCTTCTGCGGGAACAAAGGCGACTTCCCTGATCCTGAACGGCCGTTTTCTGGTCGCCCCCCCGCCCCCGGATCTTCCCCGCTTCCTTCTTGAGGACGATCTTCAGGATGACCAATGGTCGCTCTATTCCCGTCTTCCCGGCTTCTGGGGCGTCGTGACGAAAACGCCCTACTTCACCCGAAAACGGTTCGAGAGGAAAGGACCGGCCAGCCGATGAAGATCCCCCCCCTGATCGCCATTCTGGGCCGGCCAAACGTCGGGAAGTCCACCCTGTTCAACCGCCTTCTTTCCCGACGGGAAGCCATTGTTGAAGACCGGCCGGGAGTCACCCGGGATCGTCACTACAGCCAGGGAACCATCGGACGGAAAAGCTTCCGGCTTGTCGACACAGGAGGGATTCTGTTCGGGGACGACCATCCCCTTGGAGAATCGATCCGCAAACAGGCTCTCTTTGCTCTGGAAGAAGCGGATGCCGTCATCTACGTCATGGACGGTCGCGAGGGATATCTGCCGGTTGACGCCGATGTCATCGGGCGGATCCGCCGATCGGAAAAACCGTCGGTGTTTGCCGTCAACAAGGTGGACACGGTCAAAACCGAAGAAGTTCTGGCCGACTTCCATCGTCACGGCGTCGCTCCCCTGATCGGCATCTCCGCCGCTCACGGACGAAATGTCGATGCCCTGCTGGATCCCTTTCTGGATCTTATGCCGGACACGGAAGACGCCTTTCCGGTTGATCCGGGCATCCGGTTTTCGGAGGCCTCGGAATCCGATCTTCAGGCCTGGCTCCAGAGGCGAATCGCCGATCCTCCCAGGGTCGCCGTCATCGGGCGACCGAATGTCGGGAAATCGACACTGGTCAATCGGCTATTGGGAGAGGAACGGCTTGTCACAAGCCCGATTCCGGGAACCACCCGGGATGCGATCGACACCCTGGTCACCTTTCGGGACAAAACCTATCATTTCGTCGACACGGCTGGACTCAGAAAGAAAGGGAAAGTGGCGGAAGCCTCGGAACTCTACGCACAGATCCGGACCGACAGGGCCATTCTGGAATCCGAAATCGCCGTTGTTCTCCTGTCGGCCGAAGACGGACTGACGGATGGAGATCTCCGGATCATCCGGCAGGTCATCGATCACCGGAGAGGACTGATTCTTGCCTGGAACAAATGGGACACGCTGAAATCATCCGGTCCATCACAGGCGCCTCCTTTTCGGGACGTCCGGGAACGCTATCCGTTTCTGTCCTTTGCTCCCATGTTCGGTTGTTCCGCCCGGACGGGATTTCATGTCTCCCAGCTCTTCGGACATATTGCGACAGTCCGGGACTGGTACTTTACCCGCATCACGACATCGGAGCTCAACAATCTTCTCCTGCCAATCGTTCAGGCCTCCCCGCCCCCACGGCTCAAGAACTATCCGGTCCGCATCTTTTATGTGACACAAGTGCAGATCGCCCCGACTGTCATCATGGCTTTTTCCAACAAACCGGAAGGGATTTCCCTTCAATACCGGCAATTTCTGTCCCGGAAAATACGGGAAAAATATCCCTTTGTCGGGGTTCCCTTTCTCCTTAAGGTTCAGGCCAAAAGCC
>JAMCWZ010000024.1 GCA_023480765.1 Nitrospirota bacterium | reverse complement strand
CTCCCTCCATCGGGAAGCCGGCCGCCTTCGGCCTCTCAATATGCCCTGATCAGCTTCCCTTATGAAGGATCATGCCGCCGACACCCACGATCCAGCCGTCCGACGAGGTCGGAAAGGCGATATTATAGAGGTCCAGACCTGTCCCGCAAGGAACGATCGTCCAGTGATTGCCGCCATCGACGGTTTTCATGACCAGACCCAGGACTCCGACAGCATACCCTGTTTTGTCATCAAGGCAAATAGAGGCATGCAGGTCATTGAGCTCCCGTTCCCGTCCCTCGACGCCCCGCCCTAGAGGACCGCGGCCGAGACCGTTCTGGATTGTCCAGGTGTCACCCCCGTTGGCGGTAAACTGGATCACCCCGTGGGTTCCGACCGCCCAACCGTTATTCGCATCGCGGAAGTAGACGCCATAGAGATCCTTGGCAATGGAATTGTTCTTCTTCGTCCAGGTGGCTCCCCCGTCCCTCGTCACAAGAACGAGTCCATCCTGACCGACAGCCCAGCCGTTCTGCGGATTCGACTTGAGGAAGTAAATGTTCATGATCCACTGGGCCGTTTCCGTCGAGACCTTGTTCCAGGTTGCCCCGCCATCTGTCGTATGGAGAAGCGTACCGGCAAACCCTCCAGCCCATCCTTCCCGGGAATTCAGGAACGTGATGGTGTAAAGATCAAACTTGACACCCGAGTCCTGGGGAGACCAGGTTTGTCCACCATCAGAAGTGGCCAGAATCGTCCCGTCATTCCCGGCAATCCAGCCATGGGACGCGTCTGAAAAGGAGACGGACTGCAGCCAATGGGTCGTGCCCGAATTCTGGGCCACCCAATTCTTTCCGCCGTCTGTCGTATGGAGGATTGTTCCGGAAGCACCGGTCACCCAACCTTCTGTCGGGGATACAAACGAAAGGCCGTTGAATGGCACACTCACACCCAAAGAGTCACGAAAGACCCATCCCTTGGCCGTCGATGCCGCCTGCGACACGCGGGGCATGGTTCCCTCCACCGTTGCCAAAAACGCCATTCCGGCAATGACAGCCGCTGTTGTCCGGAGAAGACGCCCGGATCGGTTGATTTGTGCGTGACGGTTATCCCTGGAAAGCAACCTCATAACTCCCCCTTGCCCAGCCCCTGCATCCAGGTGACCGGTCCTGTGATGAACGTGATTTGAGAATCATCCTCGCCGCGCAAAACGGGCGTTATGTCATGATCATGAGAGCCTTCTGGAGCAGAAAAAATTGAGAGTAAATGCCCCGGATTATAGATTTTGAAATTCCAAATGTCAATTTTTTCTCAAACTCACCGATTGGTTGTCCCAGGAATAAGGAAAACTCCTGTTCCTCCGGATTGATATCGGCTCGGCGGGGAAAACCGGTCCCGGAGAAAGAGGCTTGCAATCTTGGGCAAATTTTTGAAACCGCCCGACTTCGGGGAGGGAAGATTGATTTTTGACCCGCTTTCAAGCCTGTTCCCTCCAAAAACCCCGAACGGGTTTCTTCCGGGAACAGATCGGGCATACCTGTCTGTCAAGAAAATCGTCTTTCCGGAGAAGCGCCCCCTGCATTCCGATCTATCAGGACGCTTTGGGCGAATCAGGAAATTCTGTCGAAAAAAAGCCGTTCCCTGGAAACACTCTCCAGAGAACGGCTTCCTGCCTCTTCCAGGGGGTTCATCAATAGTGCGGAACGCCTGGAGTCAGACTGGATACAAACAATTCAGAAATAGTAGCGAAAACCGATGTCGACGTTCATGACGCTTCCGAGAAACCCGAGTCCAACTTCTGTCGGGTTGTTTCCCCCAGGACCATACAGATTCAGGGAAAACGGATCCCACTGGCCATACAAGGCAAGTCTTGGCATATCTTCCAGAGCATGCTCGATACCGATACCCGCCGAAATCTGGAACGCGAACGTCGATGCGTTCCCGGAAACGATTCCAGGCATGAGGTCCAGGTTCCCGTAAAGAATCGTGTGGCTCGTTTCCGCAAAAGCGACCATCGGCTCCACATGGAGGGTTGTCAGAAAATCCGTGCCGGGGGAGATTTCGGAGAAACCGAATCCAAGGCCGGCATCAAGCCCGAACGAACGGTTGAACCAGTAACGGACTCCGGCATAACCGACCGATGTTTCCGTCGTTGCCCCCTCGGGGATCTCGACCGGGGCCCAGGACAATCCCGCACCGAGGTGTTTGAGATCCACATAAGAAGAAGAGCTGCCGGAAGATGAAGTGCCCGACGAAGACGGGCTATCGGCAGACGATGTCACCGGAACAACCTGGGAATCCTCTGCGCGGACCGGAGACACAGAAAAAAGGGATGAAACGAGAATCGCCCCGAAAACCATCATGGGGCGTTGAAACCAATGGGAAGCTTTGTCCCTCAGACACATCCTTTACATCTCCTTCGCAAGTATTTTGGATGATATCAACTGCCGTGCCATCCCCCCGAAAACACTCTTCGGTCAACATGGGGAACCTCTTCCAAAAATCTCTCCGGAACAGGCAATTTCCGCTCTTATTTTGTCCCTGTCCGAGAGAAAAATCCATGACGGTGATCCAAGTCTTTCCGTGACAATCATCACAAAAACTGGCAATCGAAAACTGCTGTTCGTCACTCCGACGGGTCCAGGATATCCTCCGGCCGGATCGTGCGTATGTGAGGAAAAACCTTGTCGGCCCGGGAGAGAGAGGGAAGAGGATACGTGTGTCCGACAGCAAAAGCCCGCATGCCCGCCGCCTGAGCCGCTTCCACTCCCTGGATGGAGTCTTCGATCACCAGCACATCTCCCGGGGAGCCCGAAAAACCGGATTTTTTCAAACGGTCGAACCCGATCCGGTATCCTTCGGGATCCGGTTTTCCGCGAAGGGTGTCCTCCGCACTGACGATGAACAGGAAAGAGTCTTCCAGACCAGCGATCTGGAGCGTCCGACGAATTTCGTCCCGCAGGGCTCCCGAAACGATCCCCATGGGCAAACGGCTGGAAAGAGCACGGATAAGACTCACGGCACCTTCGTAAAGCGGTAATCCGCTCTCGAGTCTTTTCCGGTACAACGCTGCCTTTTCGCGAATCATCCCGGCGAGATGTTCCTCTCCGGGAGCTTGTCCGAAGGCTTGCGTCCACGCCCCGGCAAACGCCCCCCGGTCATCCATTCCCAAAAACTCCCTCCAGTAAACGTCTTCGTCAAGCTCCACGCCATGCCTGGACAACACGTCCTGAAACAGCTCGAGATGGACGCGTTCGTCGTCGATGATAACCCCATTGAAATCAAACAAGACCGCCTGTGTTTTTCCTGTCACTGTCACGCGCATGTATCCTTTCCGGAACGGGGACGTCCTTCCATTTTCTTTTTTGCACTTTCTCTGCAAAAATTGGAACGGAGTATGATAGCCTGATTCTGTCACGGCTTTCTATCGTTCTGCACTGTCGTCATCCTCAAAAAATGAAACCTTGTTCTCTGAAAGGGGATAACGTGATCCTTTCCTACAAGGGACTCCTTCCGAAGATCGATCCGTCCGTCTGGATCGCGGATTCCGCCCAGGTGATCGGAGATGTTGTGATCGGACCGGAATCCAGCGTCTGGTTTTCTGCCGTCATCCGGGGAGACGTCCACCGGATCCGGATCGGTGCCCGAACCAATATCCAGGACCTTTGCGTCCTGCACGTCACCCGGAAGACCTTTCCCCTGTCCATCGGGGACGATGTCACCGTCGGACATCGGGTCATCCTGCACGGTTGCACGCTCGGGAACCGGATCCTCGTCGGCATGGGGTCGATCGTCATGGACGGTGCCGTGATCGGGGACGACGTCATCATCGGAGCGGGGTCGCTTGTGACCGAAAACACCGTTGTGGAACCCGGCTCCCTCATTCTGGGCTCCCCCGCACGCATCCGCCGGAAACTGACAGAAGACGAGAAAAGGTGGCTTCTCCGGTCCGCCACAAACTATGTCTCGGACCGGCTCGATTACGCCAGCCCTGAAGATTCGTCCGGGAACCAACCCTGAACACCCTGCTCGAAACAGGCTGTTCACCCACCAGCTGACCAAGGCGGCTCGGGATCATGAAATATATCCGCATCCAGTCCCTGATGATCTTTCTGATCGGCATTCTGATCGTCTGTCTCATGGGAGCCTTTGCCATCTGGGACACCCTCCTGATCAAAAGGAACGTCATGGGATCCCTGCGGGACGAAGGTCGTTTGATCGGACAGGAGTTCGCGTTCGGTGTCGATATGCGACACGAAGCAGACCGCTTTGTCGGAGGCGAAATCGGCAAGACAGGTCCCCAGGCAAGGGCGCTGGTCGGAGAAATCACGTCAATCCGCCGTGAAATGCAAGCGCTGATGGCCATCCGGCACAATGTCATCCGCCTGGATCTGATGACCCGGCATGAAGGTCTTCCGCGACTGGTCTCAAGCTCCGGAGCCCCCCTCACCCCAAATGAACTGAAGGCCCATGCCCTCGTCCATGCCGGTCAGAAGGAATGGATGAGCCTGAAGGAAAAAAATGGCCTCCGGAGCTTTCTCTATGTCGTTGTCCCCTTTTTCCACCAAAAACAACGTCAGGGAACGGTGGGAGTCGGCATTTCCCTATACGAAGCGCATACACTGGTCAGGAATGAACTCGAACGGACGCTGATTCTCCTTTTCATCGGATTTCTGGCCCTTGCCGCAATTCTGTCGATGGCCGTGCGGGCACTTCTTTTGAATCCGGTCCATCAGATCTCCGGAGCCATGACGAAAGTCGGGGAAGGCCATCTGGAGGAAGGTCCCGTTCTGGAAGCCTCCCGGGAGGCTTATGACCTGGCCTCCTCCTTCAACCAGATGGTTAAAATGTTGTCCGACCGGACCCGGGAAAACCATCTTCTGCTTTCACAGGTCAAGGAACTGAACAGTTCTCTGACCCGACGGATCGAAGAAGCGACACGGGAACTTGTCCGGAAGAACGATTCTCTGGAACAGGCGGGAAAAGAAAAGTTCTATCTGCAGAGGAAGTTGTCGGAAATGGAACGGATGGCCGCAATCGGAGAAGGACTCGCAATCGTGGCCCACGAGCTGGGAAACCCTCTCCACTCGATTTCGGGCCATATTGAACTGGCGCTGGAGGAACAATCCCTCTCCCCCCCGATTTCGAAACACCTGCAGATTGTCCAGGGACAGATCGACCGGATGATCAATGTGATCCGGAAGCTTCTCATGATGAGCCGCCGGGAGAGGACCCATGCTGAACCTGTTCTCGTCTCGGACCTGGTCTGCGACATTCTGAAACTTCTGTCGCCCCGCCTGGAAAAATCCCGGATTTCCGTGGAGACCACTTTTCCGGATCCCTGTCCGAGAATCGATTCGGACCTCGAAGGCCTGCAAAGCATCCTCATCAACTTTCTGGAAAACGCCCTGGACGCGACAGGGTCGGGGGGATCCATCCGGATCCGGTGTCTCGAAGAAGAGGGCTTCCTGACACTGCATGTCCAGGATTCAGGGCCGGGAATCCCTCCGGAAAGCCGGGACCGCATCTTCGAGCCCTTCTTTACGACAAAACCCCATGGTACAGGCCTCGGACTTGCTATCTGCCGAAAAATCATCGATGATCTGGGAGGTGACTTGCGTCTGGGAGATGGCCCTGGCGGTCATTTTATCCTGACAATTCCCTTCGTGCCGTTTTCTTCGGAAAAACTCTCCCGTTTACTTGAACAGGATTCCTGATTTGTGGTAGGTTCCATCATGGTTGCCTCCCCGAAAGACTTGGCCTTCACCCTGTC
>JAMCWZ010000115.1 GCA_023480765.1 Nitrospirota bacterium | reverse complement strand
AGTCCGGGCGCCCTGATCAAGCGTTATCTCCCCTGGCTGTCACCATCGGGTGTCGTGCTCCTGTCGATTCCGAATATCCGCCATCACAAGGTTCTCAAGGATCTGGCGGAGGGACATTTCCGCTACGAAGAGGAGGGGATTCTCGATCGGTCCCATCTTCGGTTCTTCACCCGGGAATCCATGCTGGAGCTGCTGGGAGAATCGGGGCTGTGGGTGGAATCCATTTCGGCCAATGTCGACAGCCGCTACCGATGGGTCCAGGAGGGAACGTCCCTGTCCAACGGAAGCCGCACCGATATCGATCTGGGCCCGATCGTGATCCGTGATCAGGGAGTGGAAGAGCTCAAAGATCTTTTTACCGTCCAGTACATCTTTCTTGCCCGACGAAAGATCCAGGCCATTTTTGACCGGGTGGACCGTCTCTCCGCCGACGGAGCCGGGGTGGAACTGATCGAAATCCTGCAGGAAGCCAGACAGGATCCTTCCCTCTCGCAAGAGGAGAAAACGGAAATTGATCTCCGGATCGGAGAAATCGCCTGCCGGGGACAGCAATGGGAAACGGCCAGGGAAGCTTACGAACGTTCCCTGGAGACTCTGTCGGCGGCTCAGGATGAACGGGGGGCGTTGGGCCTTGCCGTTCTGGAGCTTCTGACGGGAGATTTTCCCCAGGCGTTGTTGTGGTTCAAGATGGCCTTCGATATGAATCCGGCGTCCTGGAAAGCCCTCTCCGGATTTGCCATGGCATGCCAGGAGCTGGATCGCAAGGACGAGGCTCTTTTCTATTACGCCCAGTCCCTTCTTCTCCATCCGGCCCAGGAGGACATTCTGGAATTGTTTATCCGGCTCGCGGAGGAGTCGGGTCAGCTTTCGGAAACGGTGGATGCGATCCGCAATTATCTGAAAGAGGTCCCGGAAGCCGTGTCGGAGCGGATCCGGCTGATCGAGATTCTCTGTGAACTCGGACGGAGGGAAGAAGCCGAAAACGAAAGACGCCAGTTTTCAACGTTTCACCCGGATCTGCCTCTTCCGGAGGTTTTTCAGGGAACGAGGAGCCGGGATCTCTCGGCAAGACAGGTCTCATAGGGGAACCGAAAATGAATTCGCTCGTTGTCCAGAGGGCCCGGTTCGGGGATCTCCTGCAGTCGCTTCCGCTGATTCGTGCGTTGTCTGTCGCGGGAGGGTCTGTGACGCTTCTTGTGTCGGAAGACATGATGGAGGCGGCTCGTCTGGTTCATCCTGCGGGGGACGTGTTCGGCTTTCCGGGAAAGGGGCACCTCCTGGACCTTGCGAGCGGATCACCCATGAAGGCGGCCGGAACCATCGCCCGCTTTCTGGAGAATGTCCGGACGGTCTCTTTTGATCGCCTTTTCCAGCTGAATCATGACGGAACGGGGGCGCTTCTGGGAAAGCTTCTTCCGGCCGGGGAGAAACGGGGGTTCTTCTCTCTTCACGACCGGATCATTCCGGGAGAGGAAAAGGGAAAAAAACTGTCCGGCTGGCCCGCCTATCTTGTGGCATCCGCCCGGGGTGTCCGGGCCGTCAACCGGATTCATCTGTCCGATGTCTGGATCGGGTTTGGTTTTTCCGGATCCACGAGAGAGAGAGAGAATTGTCCCCGGGCTCCGGCCCCGGGCTCCGGTCCGGTCGGCCTGGTCCTCTCGGGCCGAAGCGTTTACCGGGAACTTGTTCTGGAGGATGTGGCGCGTCTGGTGGACAGGATCCAGAGGTTGACCGGTCGTCCCGTCGTTCTCCTGGGGCGCCCGGACGAACGGGAAAAGGCACGGGTTCTGACCCGCCTGATTTCGGGTCCGGTGGTCAACCGGGTGGGGGAGACGTCTCTTGGGCAACTGTGGGCGGAAGTGGCCTCGCTTTCCCTTCTGATCTCTCCCGACACGGCCACCCTTCACCTGTCCGCTTCGTTGAATGTTCCCTCGATAGGACTGTTTTTTTCCAACGCCCAGCCGCACGAGACCGGAGCGTACCTGCCCGGATGTCTCGCAGTGACGCCGGATCTGGACTGTCATCCCTGTGCGGGGGAAGGGTCCGGATGTACCCAAATGGAATGCCGGAGCCTGATGGAGCCCGATTATCTGGCTCTTCTGGCAGAAAGGTTTCTGACAGGAAGTGCTCTTCCGGAGGCTCCGGCGGGGCTTCGTGTCTGGCGATCCCGAAAAGAAGCCGGGTTCCTCTCCTATCGGCCAACCCATGCTGGCGCCGCCACCCGGGAAGATGTGCTGGGGGTCCTGTTTCGACGTTTTTTTCTCCGGGTTCTGGACCCGGAGGTCCTCCTTCCCTCCCTGGAAGAGGAATGCCGCCCGTTTTTCGGCCGCGGATGGCCTTCCTCGCTTCCCGCCGACCATCTTGTCCAGGGGGCATCCCTTTCTTCCCGACAATGGGGAGATCATCCCCTGGACCCGCTCGAAAAAAGAAGGATTCTTGAAGAGATTCCCCTTTTGTGGCCTCTTTTTCTCTTGACGGAGGAGGTGGAGGGCGGTCAGGGAAAAAGAGAGATTCAGAGACAGGCGTTCGCCCTCCTGTCGGAAGAAACGATCGCTGCAAGGAGTCTGTTGCTGGACAGGGGCAAATCCCCTGCCAGGAGGAAAAAGGAAAGAGAACGCGCGTATTCCGCGAAAGAAACCCGGACAGGAAGGGAGGCCGGATATGGAGTCTGAAGACAGTCTGTTCCGGAAAAATGCCGGAGCCTTCGGATCCGGAGGATTCGTTCAACGGGTTCTTGAACCCTTTTCGGGGCTTTCTCTTGAGGTGGTCCCGGCCCGGACCGGGCGAATGTCCCTGAAAGCGGGATCTTTATGCCTGCACAGTCTCTATGATCCGGAAAAAGAAGGGGATTCGTGGGCGCAGGACGTCATGGCCCTCCAGGATGCGGATCGGACGAAAGGGTACATAGTGGCAGGGCTCGGTCTGGGATACCATGTCTGGTCGCTCTTGTCGGCAACAGTCTTGCCGGTGACGGTCTTCGAACCGGATCCGAGGCGAATTGCCCTGTCCTGGCGGTCTTTCCCCTGGTATCTTCATGCCGGCCGGCTTCGTTTCTTCTGCGACAAAAAAGACATCCGCAAGGTTCCTTCCGGGTTCCGGCTCCTTGTCCATCCTCCGTCGGAAAAGCTCGATCCGAAATCCTACCAGGATCTCCGGCGTGACCTGGAAGAATGTGATCAGGACATTCTTCTGAACTACCGGATTCTTGTGATCCCTCCTGTGTATGGCGGGTCTTATCCGGTGGCCCGGTCCGCGGCCAGGGCTCTGGAAAGACTGGGGCACCGGACGACGTTTCTGGATATGGCGCCTTTCGAGGGCGCTCTCCGGGCGATTGGCGCCCAGACGTCCTTCGATCTTCATAAAATGCAGCTTCGGGGAATTTTCCAGGGGTTTCTGGATGAGCTGGTTTTTGCCCGGGTGTTGCACGAAAAGCCCGATCTGATCGTGGCCCTTGCCCAGGCACCCGTGTCTCCGGCACTCCTGTCCCGTCTCCGGAAGGAAAACTATCCGGTGGCCTACTGGTTCGTGGAAGACTTCCGGCTGGCAACCTACTGGGAGTCCGTTGCCCCGCTGGTGACCGATTTTGCCGTGATCCAGAAGGATCCTTTTCTGACGCGTCTTGCAGAAAAAAACGTGAACCATGTCACCTATCTTCCTCTGGCGGCAGACCCGGAAATCTTTTTCCCCCGAACGCCGGACAGAGAGGAACGGGAGCGTTACGGAGGTGCGGTCACCTTCATGGGAGCCGGCTATCCCAATCGCCATCATTTCCTGAAGTCGCTCGCCGAATTTGGTCTGTCCATTTTCGGGACCGAATGGGATGTCCGGGACCCCATTTTCCGGTTTGTCCGCGAAAAAGGCCGACGGTTGTCTCCCGAGGAAACGGCGACCGTGTTCAACGCGACCACCGTCAACATCAACCTGCATTCGTCTGTCTATCACCGGGGTGTCAATCCCGAAGGCGATTTCGTCAATCCCCGGACATTCGAGATTGCATCCTGCGGAGCGTTTCAGGTCGTGGACAGACGTTCGCTGCTCTCCGGCCTTTTCGGGGAAGGCGAGCTTGCCGTCTATCAAAACGAGAGGGACTGCCGGTCCCTGGTCCGTCATTATCTGCAGGATCCTTCCGGCCGGGAGACAATGGCCCTCCGTTCCCTGGACAGGGTGAGGAAGGAACATACCTACGAGATCCGGATGTCTCAATGGATCGAGGTTCTGAAAGAGCGCGGTGTCCGGCCGGCCCGGCCTTCCCTGTCCGGACGATGGCCTGTCGACAGACTGATTGCCGAGTCGGACGGAGAACCGGAGCTTTCCCGTTTTCTGGAAAGTCTGCAGGGACGAGAGGCGATGACGCTCGAAGAGATAGCCCGAGCCGTCTCTCCCGGAAAAGGAGAAATCTCGAAAGCGGCTGCGACCTTTCTTCTGCTGGCCGAAATTGCAAACCAGGGGAGTGGCAGATGACCGATCCGGCCCGAAAAAAGGGTCCCATGCGCATTCTTATCCTTGCCCTGACCCGCATGGGAGATTTGTATGAAATGTATCCGATGGTGGCCGCGCTCCGGGAAACCTACCCCGACAGTCAGATCTCGCTGGTGGCCTATCGCGAGTTTTGTCCGGTTCTGGGACCCCTCTCCCTGTTGACATCCGTTTACCCCGTGGACGGCCCGTCGCTTCTTGCGCTCTCCCGTTCTCCGGGGTCCCCCCTGGAAGCCTACCGGACGATCCGGAACTGGCTGCAGGAAATCGACGAATTCGATGCCGATCTTCTGATCAATTTGACTCCGAACAGAATCGGAGCCGTTCTGGGATATCTGATCCGGGCCCGGGAAAAGAGAGGTCTTCACATGACCCCGGATGGGTACAGGGCCCACTATGGTCCATTTGTTCCCTATCTCGGAATGCTCGTGAAGAACCGGCTCTTCAACAATCTGAATCTGGTCGACCTGTTCCTGAAGATTGCCTGTCTCAAGCCTCCGGTCTCTCTTCCACTGTCCATCCTGCCGGAATCCCGGTCGAACATCCGGAAAAAAGGCGAAAAAGAGGGAGTCGGACCCGACGACATCCGGATTGCTTTTGCGACAGGTGCTTCCCAGGAATTAAAGAGATGGCCGGTGGAACGCTTTCTGGAAACGATCCTTGTCCTGCTGGAAAGCGATTTTCGAACCCATGCCATTCTGCTGGGTTCCGGAGAGGAGGATCGGAAGAGAAACGGGAAGATTTTCGGGGGGATATCCGCTCTCCGCCCCGATCTGTCCGTTCGCCTTCATGACTGGACTGGTCAGACCGGCCCGGATGACCTGTTTGCGCTTCTCGAACAATCGGATCTCCTTGTGTCAAACGATACGGGAACGATGCATGCGGCGGCTCTGGCCGGACTCCCGGTTGTCTGTCTTTCTTTCGCCAACCTGTTCTACCCGGAAACGGGACCCTGGGGGGACGGAAATATCATCCTGTATTCCCGCGCTCCGTGCGCTCCCTGCGCGCCGGATTCGAGATGCCTTCATCCGGTGTGCCGGGAAGATCTCGATCCCCGGACCGTTGCGGCTGTGGTCCGAAAACGCCTGGAGTTTCCCCGGACACTGGAGACCCCGGATCGGGAAGCGTTACGACTGTTCCTCGAAACCCTTCTGCCAGTAGGAAAAACCGGAATCGCGCTCTCAAAAAGGGAGGTCACCGGTGAAGTTCGTTACAGGCCTCTGGGAGAAGACAGGGAATCCCCGGAGGAGTTTTACCGGAACGTGTATGAAAAGCTTTGGAGAGAAGACCTGGAAGGGGACCTGGAAGGGGACCTG
>JAMCWZ010000114.1 GCA_023480765.1 Nitrospirota bacterium | reverse complement strand
GGGAAAGTCGGTCAGACTATATTGCCATGATGGAAGGCGACGACATCATGTATCCGGATAGATTGGAAATCCAATATGGATATTTTAAAAGGGTTGAACAAGACATATCCCTTCTTTCCTCTTATTATGATCTCATCGATTGGGAGAATCGATCGGTTATTGGCCAGGTGAAGAAAGACAGACCTTTTTGGATGGAGGCCCTGAAGATCAAAGACATGTATAGGTCTCATCCCTCCACATGGTTTTTCAAGAAGCAAAATGCCCAAAGGGTCGGTTTTTTTAATGAAGCATTTAACCCACGTTTGGTGGAAGATGATGAGTTTAATTTTAAAATGTTTTTTACTGGAAGATTTGAATGTGTCGAAAAGAGTCTTGTTAGAGTTCGACTGCCATCAAAGAGTTATAACCGTACTAAAATGGAGCAAGTTTCATCGTTGGACATCCTCCAAAAACTGGACCTCTTCTTCAATATTCTGAAAAAGAAATTGAATGATGAAAAGGAAAAAGTTACCTTTGAGCCGCAAGGATTCCGAAAGATTCGCTCTCAATGGCTAAGAGAGATGGGAGTTGGGTTTATGCGTAATCGTAACGGAATGACCGTTGCCAGACATTTTCTGAAAAACGCTGTGCAAGAAGACGTTTGGGATCTTAAAAACTGGAAATGGTTGTTCCGGTCTTATTTCACCAAGAGAAATTCATTAGAGAATAGAATAATAGATGAAAATGAGCTTTCTTATCTTCTAACGCACAAGTTCTTTTAAGGACGTGATTTTTGTTAGCTTTTTGGAAAGACGATACCTATAAAAAGATCCGGAAACCTCTTCACTCCTGGATTCGTCCCTACCGATCCCTGATTGCCGGCGGTATTTTGATGGCCTTTATCAGTGGGGGAGTTTCCAGCGGTGTTCCGATCCTTCTCCGTGAGTTGATCGACAAGGTCTTCGCGCAAAAAAATCCTAACCTTTTATTTATTCTTCCTCTGTCTTTTTTCGTTCTGTTTTCCGTCAAAGGATTTACCGGTTTTCTTCAAGCCTTTTTGCTCAAAAAAGCCGCTCTTTTCATGATCAGTGATGTGCGGCAGTCGCTGTTTGCTCACCTGATCCGGATGCCTCTTGCGTCATTTGGCCGGGAAGGGACTGGCCATCTGATGTCCAGGGTGACGAACGATACTTATATTTTGCAGGGTGGAGTTGCAGAAATCATCCGGGATCTTCTCCGGAACTCCTTCACCGCTATCGGAATGCTCGGGGCTCTTCTCTATATCGACTATAAGTTGACGATTTTCGTTTTGATGGCTGTTCCTTTGACGATAATCCCCATCCGGAAGATTGGCAAAAAACTCCGGACGGTTTCCCGAAAGACACAGGAAAGCTATGGAGATGTGAACCAGCATCTTTCCGAAACTTTGTCGGCTATCCGACTGATCAAGTCCGTCGGTTCGGAAGAACGGGAAATTCGTCAATTTGCGGAATATTCCGACACCTATGCCCGTTCCCAGTTTCGTTCCGCCAAATATGAAAATCTGCTGTCTCCTATCATGGAATCCATCGGTGCCCTGGGAATCGGGATGGCCGTCTGGTTGGGGGGGTACTCCGTCATTCACGGTCATCTCACGCTAGGAACTCTGGTGGGTTTTTTGACGGCCGCCCAGATGCTCTATCAGCCCATCAAGGGACTGGCCAATTCCCAGTCGGGAATCCAGCAGTCTCTGGCGGCAGCGGAGAGAATCGCGGAAGTTCTGGACAGACCTCTCGAAGTCCTGAAGGCTCCGGAAAGCACTTGGATTGTCGAGCGCCTTTCTGAGTCTATTGAATTCCGGAACATCAGTTTCCGCTACCCGATGGCCAATTCGACGACACTGGAAAATATTTCCATGCGGATACCGGCAGGAGACTTCGTTGCGATCGTCGGCCCTTCCGGTTCCGGAAAAAGTACCCTGGTCAACCTTCTGCCCTTGTTTTACCGTCCTGTCGAAGGGGAGATCCTTTGGGATGGAAAATCCATTTTGGGGGCCGATGTCCGTTCTCTGAGAAACGCCATCGGAATGGTGACCCAGGATGTTATTCTCATGAATCAGACGATTCGCGAAAATCTTCTGTATGGTCTCGACCGAAGCGTTTCCCAAACGGAACTGGAACAGGCAACGGATGTAGCGAACGCTCTCGGGTTCATTTCGGCGTTGCCCGAAGGGTTTGACACTAGGGTTGGGGAAAAGGGGATTTTTCTCTCCGGTGGAGAGAGGCAACGTCTGGCCCTGGCCCGCGTGGTTCTTCGCGATCCGACCCTTTTGATCCTGGACGAAGCAACGAGCGCTTTGGACACGGAATCCGAATATGCCATTCAGAAAGCCCTGGAGGTCATCATGAAGAACCGGACGACCCTGGTGATCGCCCATCGGTTGTCGACGATCCGAAACGCCCGTCGCGTCTATGTCCTGGACAAGGGGCGGATTGTCGAGTCAGGGACCCACGAAGAGCTGATGCGTACGGATGGAGGACGATATCAGAAGTTCCTGAATCTTTCCCTGGGTCTTGAGCCGGAGGCCCGGGAAAATGATCGACCTCTTCCGGAATAAATCCTAAAATGACGGGTACCCTTCGTTTTTACTTTCGGATCGTCCGAATCCTGAATCGCCTTTTGTGGCCTCTCATTCTTCCGGGACTGGGATTCGTATGGCTTTTCTCTCCGCGATCCCGACCATTTTTTCAGGAACGACTGGGTTTCGGATCAAGAAAACCGTCCGGGAGAAAAACTTTCTCGGGAACAGTGCTTTTCCATGTGGCGAGTCTCGGCGAAGCCGTTGCGGCGACCCCTCTGATCCGGGCCCTGTCCGAGAATCATTCTCTGGTTTTGACTGCGACCACGCTGACAGGCAGGGAGGCTCTGAATAAGGCCTTTCCGGATCATTCCGTTTCCCTGGTACCGATCGATCTTCCGGATTTGTGGATCCCTTTTCTGAAAAGCCGGGAGATTCGAAAAATTCTTTTGTTCGAAACAGAAATATGGCCTTCGATGGTATTGTCCGCATTTCATCTGGGTGTGAAGGTGGGGATCGTCAATGGCCGTCTCTCGACGCGCGGTGTCCGGCGGATGAACCGGTTCCGCCGCCTCTTTGTCCCGCTCTTTCAACTTCTGGATCCGGTTGTTGTCCAGTCTGCCCTGGATCAGGATCGATTTCGGCAAATGGGCGCCTTGTCGGGAAATATCTATCTGGGGGGCAATCTCAAGTGGGATATCCCTGACCCGCGGGAGTCCGTTCAGGACCCGGAAGAATTGCGACTCTGGGTGCAGAAAGTGGAAGAGGATTGCCTGGAAAAGAACAAGAAGCCTTTTCGGCTCCTGTTATCGTCTGTCCACCCGGAAGAAACGAAACAGATTCTGCGAACGCTCGAAAAAGAGATTCCCTTTCCGCGGCCATTGCATATTCTGATTGCCCCGAGACACCTGAATCGTCTCGAAACCTTTCGATCTTTTTTGCCCAAAGAGACTTGGGTGCAGGATCGGAGGGAACGTTTCATCTCTGAAGAAGGGGCATCGAAGACATTGCCGATGGTCCTCTCTCTTCTCGACTCCTATGGCGAACTGAGGGCCCTGACCCGCTTTTGCGACCTCGTTGTGGTGGGGGGAACATTCGATCCGGTTGGAGGCCATTCTCCCATTGATGCGGCCGCAGCGGGAATTCCCCTGATCGTCGGTCCCCACACCGATCATATTCGGGAGCTTGTCTGTGATCTGAAAGAGGGGGGAGGGATGCTGGAGTTGAACAGTCCGGATCTTCTCTCCGAGACCCTTTGTGAATTGTTGATGGACCAGGAAAAGATGGCGAAAATGGGAGAGGACAACCGGAACGTCTTTTCTGTTCGTCGGGGGGCTCTCGTGCGCACGTTGTCGTTCCTTGGACCTTTCCTGGAAGGAAAGGATTTCTCGCGGGAGGAGGCTGGCCTGTGATTCCTCGCCCATGGCTGGCTCCGCTTTCACTCGGGTATGCAAGTGGATTATGGATGTGGGAAGAAGCGTATCATAGAGGTATTTTTCAAACAGAACGCTTGTCTGTTCCCGTCATTGGTGTCGGAAGCATAACCGTGGGAGGGGCCGGCAAAACACCGACGACATTATGCATTCTGGAGTCCCTTATTCATAAGGGATTGACTCCGGGGGTTCTGACCCGGGGATATGGTCGAAAAGAGAAAACACCGGAACCCTTTTTGTTTCGGGGTCATGAAGGATTATCCCCGGATATCACCGGGGATGAACCTGCCATGATGTCCAGGCGCTTTCCGGAGGTACTCTTTTGTATCAGCGGGGATCGGGCGAAAGGCGGTCGGACTCTGGTGGATGCGGGGGCGGATGTGCTCCTTCTCGATGACGGATTTCAGTCTCTGGAGCTTTATCAGGACCTTCGGGTTGTTCTTCTTCCGGAAAACAAGATTCCATCGGGGTCCTTTTCCCTTTTTCATCTTCTTCCGGCAGGGGATTTGCGAGACTTTCCCGGCCGTTTAAATCAGGCGGATGTCCTTGTTCGCATGGAACAGTCAGCGGGAAAGGGACACCCTCCAGTATCGGCCTTTCCGGATTTTTGCAAGGAGTTTTTGCAGTCCGGGAAGATTTTTATGGACGGGATCGTTCGACCCTCCGGTCTTCTGGACCGGGAAGGAAGACTTTCTCCGTTGGAAGAACTGCGGGGACAAAACGTTGTCCTGGTTTCCGGCATCGCCCGCCCTGAAAGATTTCGGACGATGGTTGAATCCTGTGGGGCTCGGGTCCAGGGTCATCTGGAGTTGCCGGATCATGTTCTCTATACGGATGCAGTCCTGTCGAGAATCGGAAACTGGATTCAGGGAATCGAGTCGAGCAGCCGAAGCGATATTCATCAGGTTCTGGTAACGGAAAAAGACTGGGTGAAGCTTTTAGGCTTTTCCAAAAGAGACTCTCGTGTCCGGGCCTTTATCGTCCGGATGGAGTGGAGAGATTCGGCCGAATGGGAAAAGCTGCTGGAGGAAAAACTGGGACGGGCTTCATGAGCGATTCGGGAAAGCCGGATGGTACAAGGCTCCCGCCCGCGCTGCTGGGGTTTGTCGCCCGCCTTTTTCAGACATTGCCCCATCAAAAGGCACTGAGCATCGGACGCCATACAGGGGGTCTCCTCCGTCTGCTCCTGAAGAAAAAGACTTCGTTGGCCCGGAGAAACCTCGAAGCCGCATTTCCGGAACTTCAGGGGACGGTGGAGTTGGAAGACCGGATCCGGGATATCTATCGCCACTTCGGAATGATGGGGGCGGAGTTCCTCCGGTTCCCGGTGATGGATGAAACCTGGCTCAGGCATCATGTCCAGGTTTCGGGGCTCGAGCATGTGTACTCCCTTCTGGGGCAGGGGAAGGGCATTCTGGCGTTTTCCGCCCATTTCGGCAACTGGGAACTGGCGATCAAGAGGCTGGCCCTCGATATTCCGGAACAGATCCATGTTGCGATCCGGCGCATCAAGGATCCGAACGTTCATCGATTCGTCGAAGAATACCGGGAGAACTACGGCGGGGCAATTTCCCTGTTGCAGGATCAGGGACCGCTCCCCATATTCCGGATTTTGAAGAAAAACGGTATTGTCGTGACAGTTCTGGATCAGAATGCCGGAAGAGATGAAGGGGTCTTCACCCCCTTTTTCGGTCGTCCGGCCTGTACCTACACAAGCGTGGCCCGGATTGCCGTCCGTCAGAATATACCTCTATTGCCAGTATTTGACGCCAGGGTGAACGATGTGGACCATCAGGTATGGATTGGTCCTCCGATAGCGCCTCCGGACATGGACACGCTGGCGGCGGTGGAAAATTTGACGCAAGCATGTACCGAAAAGATTGAGGAGATGGTCCGGAGGTATCCAGAGCAATGGATCTGGATGCACAACCGGTGGAAGACAAGACCTGATGAGAAATGATTTCTGATTTTGATTTAGGAGATTTTATTTGGATAGAAAATTTTTAAGAGGTATATCGTTATTCTGTAAACAGGACGTTCATAAAAATGATTTTTTTCAAAGTCATTTG
>JAMCWZ010000125.1 GCA_023480765.1 Nitrospirota bacterium | reverse complement strand
CCGTAAACATGCAGGCAACAGCAAGACCCAGAACGATCGCGTTTATTCTCCGTTTTTTGGCAATCTCCATACGCACCCCGTGTTTGACAACTGACACTTCCAGAGACGAAAAACGGGCATCTCCAGCAGAAATGCCCGTTCGGGTTCATGTTTCAAAATCCGACACATTACATTCGATGACCGCCCCCCATCATGCCATGATGCATCATCATCATTTCCCGCCAGAGCTTTTTGACTTCTTCATATTGCTTTGGCGAAAGAATCAGATGGGCTTTGGAAACCATGTCGGCATAACGGTGCATGATCACTTTCTTGTGTTCAAGAATCTTGTCCATGTCTTTCTTGACATCGGAGGTCTCGATCTTCCTGTGCATCATGTCGTTCATGATATCAAGATGCAGGACTTTGATGTCGGCTTTTTCCATGATGACCGTCTTGCGGAAGGACTCCTTGAGCTTCATCAGACGACTGACCTGATCCCGGGACAATCCCAGACGGTCCTGATTCATCAGGTAAAAGGGGATCGGGCCACCGTGCATCATCATGTGCATCATCATCCTGTGGTGATCCATATGGGCTTCTGCCCGGGTCACTCCGGAAAATCCGATCATTCCGGCCGCCATCACAAAAACGGCGAGGACGGCCACGACTTTGCTTCTGAACATGTTCTCCTCCATTTCATAACGGAAAGGAATTTCACGAAGGGAAAACAACAAATCTCCCCTCACCGCTCTTCTATCTATTCCACACAATTCTGGAAAAATGATGGAAAGAAGAAATTTCTCCTAAACCGGAAGTTCGATCAGAAGTTCGGTCCCGGTCTGGTCCAGTCCGGCCTCCTTCAGGTTGCGAACGGAGAGGGATCCTCCATGAACCCGCACGATTTCCGCCATAATCACCGACCCGAGCCCAAGAGAAATTTCAGAATCGGAGAGCGTCCGGTCGATGGAAAACCGTCTTGTCCGGCGTTTTCCGAAGATCGCTGCTTCATCCGGCTCAATTCCCGGGCCGTCATCCAGAACCCGGATTCGCGCGCGGGAAAACCCCTCCTCGGATTTGATTTTTTCAATCGACACCTCGACGGAAGTCGTTGCGTACCGACGTGCATTTTGCAACGCGTTCCGAAAAAGTCTCTTGAGAAGGATCGGATCTCCGATGATCTTCAGCGGCTTCTGATCCGACAAAAGCCTGCTGGAAAGCGATCTTTGCTTTTTCGGGTCCTTGTCTTCCCGTTGCATGATCTCGGTTTTGAGGAGCTGGGTGATATCGACTTCTTCCGCTGTCTTCCGGTACCGCGGATCTCCCACTTCAGCAATAAAGAACAGGTCATCGATCATCCGGAGAAAATAGTGGCTTTCCGCCTGAATAATCCGGACAAACTTTTCCCTTTCCTCTTCCGACATGACTTTTCCGTGGGACAGGAGGGTGTCGACGGCTGCCCGCAAACTCGTCATCGGTGTTCTTAAATCATGGCCCAGCTCCTGCAGAAGCTCCTGCCTGGCCCTGTCCGTCTCTTCAACCCGGGCCACCAGTCGTTCGATCGCATCCGCCATCCGATTGAAATCGGTCATGAGGCTCCCCGCTTCGTCCAGACGGGAAATCGGAAATCGCGCTTTCAGGTCCCCTTTTTCAAGACGACCCAGAACATCCTTTGCCTGAAGGGACTTCTGGCGCAGGTAGACGAATGTGATCAACAGACCGGCAAAGGCGGATGCCGCCATCGTTCCAAACAGAAAGACCGATTGACCGAGTAAAGTGCGCTGAAGAGCACCGGCATTGGGAATGCGTACCATCAGATACGTGGGCACATAAGAATCCAGGCGGATGATCATGTAATCCGGTGTCAAATGAAAAGGGCGGTAGTGGGCGACGATACCATGGATCTTCCGCGGTTTGACAAGGGATTTCCATTCGACCGGAAGAGGTCCGTAAGGAGATGTTTCGGCATAGATTTCCCCATCCTGTCCCACGATCCAGACCGGCATGATCCCAAGTCCAAGCTTGATGCGCATCGCTTCGAAGATCTGAAGGGTGGCCTGATACGATCCCCCGCGTTCGACCACTCTCGCCATGAATTTTAAGGCAGGATTCTGGACAGGACCCTCTCCGGCTTCGTTCAGGCTGCGAATTCCCGTGATAATGGCAGCTCCCAGAACAAAGGAGACGGAAAGGCTGATGAGCAGAAGTTGCAGGAAGAGCTTTCGATTCAAAATGTGCCGTCCTAGGCTTCCAGACGATAGCCGACACCATAAACAGGCAGGATCTGGATCCGGTGATCGGCAATCTCCCGTATTTTTTTGCGCAGATGAGAGAGATGAGAATCGATCGTACGGTCATACATTTCGGACTGATCGGACAACGCATCGAGGATTTCTTCCCTGGTGACAACCTCCCCTCCCCGTCGGACCAGAAGGCAGAGAATTTCAAATTCCCTGCGTCCCAGCGAAAGTTCAGCATCGTCCACCCATACCATCCGCTCCGGCCTGTTGATGCGGATGTTCCGATACGTCAGCCAGGCGTTCCTGTTGGGCTTTCGTTCCACCATGCGGTCCATTCTGGCCGTCAATTCATCGAGACCGAAGGGTTTCCGGATATAATCATCCGCTCCCATGGACAAAGCCCGAACGGCGGATGGTTCATCCGTACGGGCCGTCACCATCAGAATCGGTACGATGCTGTCCTTTTCACGAAGACGCCTGCAAAGTTCGAATCCGGTCCCGTCGGGAAGCTGGATGTCCAGCAGGATCATGTCGTATTTTCCTTCCGACAAGCGTTTCCATCCATCAGACAGGGAAGCGACAGAATCAATCTCATATCCCCTGTAGGGGAGGCTCATGACAAGAGTCTGGGAAATGACCGGATCGTCCTCGACCAGCAGAACATGCTTCATTCATCCACCCTCCCGGAAATCCGGGGTAACGCCAGGATGGTCCACTCCGCTCTCAATAGTGGATTTGCTGGACCCGGGACCAGCATACCCTGTTGTTGGAGAAATCAAGCGCCTCCAGATGGGCGGAGATCACGCGCCCCTTTTCCCGCGAAAAACGTGCGACCACACCGAAGTCTGCTCCGATCAGATGTCCCGGAGGATGAACCGTGGAACTGCTGGCGTGCTGCATCTGATAAAGACGTTCTTCCGAAAGGGCCCGGCGTTTGACTTCCGAAGCCGTCACATACTGGACGGAGCGGGCGTTGACCAGCCGGTCCACCAGAAACTCCCGAAAAAGGATCATGGCTCGTCTGGCATCCTCCCTGTCCTCAAAGCGGCGACGGGAAGCCATTCCACCAAAGCCGGGCGGGCGATGAAAGTTTCCGCCCACTTCACCCACTTCAACGGCCGGATAGGGGTTTCGTGGTTCGCAACGGGCCAGTCCGCGGATCAGGTCCGTTCCCGTCACTCTTGCCGCTTCCCGGATGCTTTCTTGTCCCTTTCCCTGAGGGCTCGTGGAACACCCCCCCGAAACAACAAGGGCGAGCAGGAGCGACAAAAGACAAAACACGGATTGACCTGGCGTTCTGACTCTCTTCAGTCTTCCCTCCCGGATAGAAGTCTGTTTTTTCTTCTGAGGCAAAGCTTCTTGATCTCGAAAAGTACGACCCATGGCGATCAGAATAAGGAAAAACGGGTTGGAAAATCTGGTCGGGGCGAAAGGATTTGAACCTTCGACTCCCTGCTCCCAAAGCAGGTGCGCTACCAGGCTGCGCCACGCCCCGTTTGACAGGAAAAAATGGATACGCAAGGATTATATAGGATGATGACCAAGTTTTTCCAGCAGACCAATAAAGACATCGGGGAACCGTCGTTTTGGTGTGCCCTCTCCTGCCGAGAGGCACACCGCTCCCCCTGGAAGATTGTTTTCTCGCCCATTGGCACGACAAAGGTGAAAATGCCTCTTTTTTTTCGGATTTCAGGGATTTTTTTTGTTCTCTCCTCCTTTTTCCTGGCCGGATGTTCGACACCCGAAATCGTCCTCCACGATACGATCAACCCTCCGATACGGCTGGCGAACGCCCAGAAAATAGGTGTCTTGATCTGGCCACTGAACAGTCCCGAAAATCGGTTGTTCAAAAAAACGTTGATCAGGAACCTGGAATCCATCGGGGGAATCAAAGCCGTTCCGGTCGACTTTTCACCAGGTTTTTCGGACAATCCGGTTTCCCTGGAAAATCTGTCCCACATCACCCAATCCAATGTCCTTATTCTGCTCCATATTCTCTCCCACACGATCAGGGATAAAGCGATTTCCAGTAACGGAAGCTGTTCAAATCCTCCCTGCAATGTACTGTCGGTTCCCATGTGGATCCGAAAAAACACCATCACGTTTCATGTGGCGATCGTTCAGGTTTTTCCGTACAGGATTTTTCTCGACAAGACCATAAAAACCGGAAATGAGACCAGAAAGGTTCCCCTCTCCCTCTTCAGCCGGCATTATGAACCGCAAAAAATTTTGAATCTCAAATTGTATGGAAAAATTTCCCAGCACATCGCCTATCTTCTTTATCCTGTCAAAATCACTCTCAAGAGACCCTTCTACCCGTATGACAGACTCTCAAGAAAAGCTTACAAGAGCCTCCTCGACCAGAAAGAGAGACTTGCCCTGTTCTTTCTGAATTCCGATTACTCCCTTTATCTCAAAAACAAAAAACCTCCCCCCTACCAGTTCTATTTTGACCTGGGGGTGGTATACGAAACGCTCGGATTTTATTCCCTTTCGGATTTTTATTATAAAAAAGGGCTGAGTATCAAAAACAAACATATCTTTGTCCGGCTTGAACATCAGGTCCGCTCGTTTCTCGTTTATTTTATCGGCATCAATTTTTTTGAAGAAGGATCCTGAAGTCATGCAGGTGAACACCGCTCTGGAAGACCAATATTCGGATGTTTTGAAAAAATTTCGATACGGGAGAAAAATCGGTCTCCGAAGTCTTTCGGAACGAACCGGGATCTCAATGGATAATCTCAGAAACGCAGAGTCTGAGATCCCGGTTCGTTCCGAAAAAGAATGGACACTCCTCGGACAGGCTCTTGGATTTGAGGGCTCGGTGATGCAAGAACTTCATTTTTCTCCGGAGAGAACCCCTCATCCTCTCCTTCCACCGTCTGTTCTCCCGGTGGAAGAATCTTATTTTGGCTATGCTGTCTGGACCTATCTTGTCCTCCATCCCAACGATCCGAAAAGAGGTCTTCTGATCGATACAGGCGGGATCGGAAACCGTCTTCTTGATGTCCTGGATCGGCAGGGAATCGTTCTGGATGCCATCTTGCTGACACATGGACATTCGGATCATGCCGGTGACTTGTCCCGGCTTGGAAAGCGACTTCCCGGGGTTGTTTTTCTTTCGAAATCGGATCTTTCCCTTCTCGATGCCCCCCCTCCCTCCAGCCTCCAGTTACGGGAACCGCAAGAGGTGACAGATCACTTGTTCCGGGAAGGATGGACCATTGATGTGTACCCCGCCAACGGTCATACCGATGGTTCCGTCGCTTACCAGACAGGAGGCGTTCTTTTTGTGGGAGATGGGATATTTTGCGGGTCTTGCGGAAAGCCTCGCACGCCGGACCATTTTTCCGATTCTCTCGGGACAGTCGCACGTCTTTTGACCACACTTCCCGCCGAAACAATCCTCGTGTCCGGACACGGACCTTTCACGACGGTTTATCAGGAACGGACATGGAATCCGTTTTACAGAGCGACCCTTCAGGCGGAGGGCCGGCAAAAATAAGACAGGAGAACGAAGACCTGACAACCCTTCGTTCTCCTGTGCTCGTTTCTTCTTTATAGTTTTATATTTTCTTATTCTTCAAGAGATCCCGGATGTCTTGCCGACTGGCGACGGGAGAGAATTTTTAACCGGACACCTTCTCTTTTCAGCACCTGTTCAAATCCCAGGCGGGACTCGGGTGAAATAGGCTGCTTCAAGGCTTCAATGGCATTTTGCCGAGCTTCTTCGGCTCTTTTTCCATCGATCTCTTCCGCCCGTTCGATCGTGTCGGCCAGGATCGTGACCCTGTCCGGAAGAACTTCTACAACTCCTCCGGCGACAAAATATGAATAAAGGGACTCTTTGTTGCGCACCAGCAACTCTCCGATATCGAGAAGAGTCAGGAAGGGAGTGTGTCCGGTCAG
>JAMCWZ010000042.1 GCA_023480765.1 Nitrospirota bacterium | reverse complement strand
CAGGCAGGCTGGGAAACCGGCCAACGAAGGAAGGTGAAGGCTCAGGAAAGTCCAAATGGTCATCCGATGGCAGTTTTCCTGGTTTGTCTGTCCCGGGTGCGCCTGAATTCCGCGGGTGGAATGAAGTGGAATAGTCTTTTTTAAAGAAAAAATGGAATGGGTAGAAATTTTTTTATTTTTGTTTTTTCTGGAAAAAGTATTTCGTTTTAATATTTAAACATAAGTTAATTAATGAAATAATATTATATTTTTTTGTTTTATTTTTGGTAAATAAGTTAAATTATAATTTTTATTAATTAAAAAATTGTTGATTTAAAAAATAAAAGGTGTATTCTTTTTTTACCGGATTCATCCCCCCGGAAACGGAAGGATGATGAGATTGTGTGAACGATCCGAAAAAGAGGGAAGGGTCGGGGGTTTTCAGGAGAATGTGGGGCAGCGGTTCGGACCGGAAAGGATTCCGGGACGGAGGGGAAAGGGGATTGAACATGTATGTGAGGCGGAGTGAGTCGGGCGGCATGTCTCTCAGGCAAGTCATGGTGGGTGTATCCTTGTTCGTCGCGATTGTCTTTCCTTTTACAGGTGTTCTCGGATGGGCGGGAAATCATCGGGATATGGGACAGATGGAGTTGTCGAAACCTCCCCTTCCCGTTTCCCGGGATGGAGGGACCTCTGTTTGGGGCTCCGCTCCCTCCTGCTCTCCCGTGTCGAATCTGGCGACATGCGAAGCCGGGATGGTCCAGGAGAGTTCTTCCAGATAATTTTGCTTTCTTTCTGATTCTCTGTTGTTCTGCGGGAAGAGCGGGTCTGTTTCCGAAGGTGTGTCGGAAGCGGGTCCGCTCTTCCTGTTTTCAGGGTTTCCCGGAGCTTGTGTTTGTGGGAGTCTGTCGCTCAATCCAGAAGGCCAGAAGGTTGACTTATTTCTATAATTCCAATACTATAAAAATATGAACGACAAAGAAGCCATCTCCCTGTTTGATGCTCTGGCACAGGAATCCCGACTGGCAATCTTCCGGCTTCTGGTCCGGGGGGGATCACAGGGGATGAATGCCTCGACGTTGTCCGTTCGCCTGTCGATTCCTCCTCCCACCTTGTCCTTTCATCTGAGAACACTTTGTCAATGCGGACTGGTGGAGGTTCAACGAAAAGGAAGATTCATGATTTACAGGGCCAACATATCCCTTGTCACAGAACTGACGGGATTCCTGCTGGAAAATTGCTGCGCGGAAAGTCCGGGTGAACCCTGTCTTTCCCCGGAGGTTGTCCAGGACAGGAACCAAAAAGTGCAGGAGGTCCCATGAAACGTTTTCATTTGCATCTTTCGGTCGAGGATCTGGAACAGAATATCCAGTTTTATTCGGGCATTTTCGGAGAGCCTCCGACAGTCCGGAAGGAAGATTATGCAAAATGGATGATCGACGATCCCCGGGTCAATTTTGCTCTTTCCCGGCGGGGGAAAAAAACGGGCCTCGATCACCTCGGGATCCAGGCGGAGGACAAACAGGAGCTGGAAGACCTTCAGGACCGCTTTCGCAACGCGGGGATGCCGGTCTTGGAGCAGAGGGAGGCCGCCTGCTGCTATTCCCGCTCCGACAAGCACTGGACTGTGGATCCCCAGGGTCTGGCCTGGGAGGCGTATCAGACTCTGGAAGGGATTCCTGTTTTCGGGGAAGCGGAGTCCACGTCCGGGGAGTCGGCTTGCTGTGTGCCATCCATTTCGCTGATCCGTCCGTCCTGAAAAGCCGGAAAGGAGGCCGGCATCAGAAAAAGAAGGTGAGCCCGGCCTCCGGGCCCCACCAGGTTGTCGTGGAATCGGGTTCCTGGAGCTGGACCTGGGGATTGCTCCCCGGGACTGTGTAGGGGGCACTGTGGGTAAAGGCCCAGTTGCTGTAGTCCATCGCCAGAGAAAGTCCCCATTCGGAAGTGAAAAAGTACCGGAACCCGATCCGGCCGTGAACGTTGATGGCCCCATTCAGATTCAGGGTGGGGTTGTTAAAAAGACCAATGGTGATCGAGGGAGAAATCCCCGAACGCACGCCGGCCTCCGAGAAAAAGAGAAACTGATCGGTCACGGGGGTCTGTTCATACACAGTGATTCCCAGATAGGGGATGTGGTAGGCCTCTTCGTATCCGTCCGGAGCAGGTGTCATCCAGACCTGTTCATGATACCCGGCAGATCCCCACAGATCCCAGCGCGTATTCAGACCGGTCCAGGTGATTCCGGCGTGGAGGGCTCCCTGAAACATGGTCTCGGCCATGGACGATGTGAAAGGGGTTGTTGAACCGGTGGAAAGATTCTGAAGGGCGCCGTGGTAAGTTCCCCCAAAGGTTGACATATACCCGAGATCCGCTCCGATCACCAGATGCTGCCAGTAGGCAAGCACTCTTCCCCTGACCGGAATCATTCCGGCGGAGTCGCTGTCCCCGGCGGACTCCCGGTAGCTCCAGTTGTAAAAACCGGACATCAGGTCCAGCTCGACCGGTGGCTGGTTCCCCAGAAGATCGCCCAGGCCCTCCCCGAACGACGGACACGAAAAAAACAGAAGGAAGAAGGAGACAAACATTACAGAGCAGGGACGAACCCGTGATGACGGTCGGACAGGAATTGGGCTGTTCATCAGTTCTCTCCGGGATGGGACGCCATGGGGACGAAAACGGACACCATTCTATCAGGGAAAATGCACGGACGCACACTCGAAAGTGTTTTGCGCGGAAACGCATGATTCTTGCGGGAATTCGACAGGACGGGTTAAGATGGATCCCGATGTCCGGGCAGGCGGCACGCCACCGGGATAAACGGGATCAGAAGTCATCTCCGGAAGGAAGTGGGGGACCGTGGACTGGTTTGAATCACGGAAAAAAAAGATTGAGGCGTCCCTCCGCACCCGTTTCCTGACGGGTCTTGTGATCATCCTGCCGGCGGCTCTCTCCCTGTATATCTTTTACCGGATTTTTGATTTTCTGGATTCCTTTTTCGACCCCCTTCTGATCCGGTTCTTTGGAAGGACCATCCCCGGCCTCGGGGTCGTTCTCCTGCTCCTTTTGATTTTCTTTGCCGGAACATTGGCAACGAATGTCTTCGGGAACCGCATTCTCCAGTTCGTCGAAAACGGGATGTCGCGGATTCCTGTTTTCAAAAAGCTCTATGCCACCCTGAAAACGATGGTGGAATCCTTTTCCCCTTCGGGAACCCGCGGGTTCCGGAAGGTGGTGCTGGCCGAGTACCCTGCCCAGGGAACATATACACTGGGTTTCCTGACGGGGTGGGTTCGTCTGGACGATTCCCCGCAACGGTATGCGTCGGTTTTCTTTCCGAGCAACAACCTGTATATCGGGGTGAACTCTCTTTTGCCTCCGGAACGGGTCAGGGTGACAAACATACCGATCGAGGAGGGGATGAAACTGATTTTGTCCGGAGGTCTTTCCCTTCCCGAACGGCTGGAAACAGAAACGCTGGAGATGAAAACGGACATGAACTCTTCGGGAGACAGGCATGATCTTTGACGCAGCGATCCTTGCGGCGGGGTTTGGAACCCGCATGCGCTCCCCCTTGCCGAAGATGGCGTCCCCCATTCTTGGCGAACCCCTTCTTCGCTATCCGTATGATGCCGTCTGTCGCATGATGCCGCCCGCCTCCGACATTTTTGTCGTCGCGGGCCGGGAGCCTCTCGAGTCGCTTCTTCCTCCCGGGGTGTCCTGGGTGCATCAGCATGTGATGGACGGCACGCTGGGCGCGGTGGAGGCGGTCATCCTTTCCTCCAATTTCCGGAAAGGGCATGCATCCCATCTTCTGGTTCTGAACGGAGATGCTCCCCTGGTCGACGCGGATCTTCTGGGTGGATTTCTCGAAGCCGCCATCCGGGAACCGGATGCGTTCTGGTTCGTCTCCACTTCTCTTCCCGATGCGGGACGCTACGGGAGAGTGATCCGCTCCGGGAAAGGGGATATCCTTGCTGTACGGGAATGGGTCGATCTTGGACCCGGAGAAAGGGAGATTCGGGAAATCAATGCGGGTATCTACCTGATTCCGGTGGATTTTCTCGCGGACTCTCTTCCGCAGGTTGAACCCCACCCGGAAAAAAAAGAACGCTTTCTGACGTCCCTTTTCTCTCTTGCCGTGGGCAGCGGACGCCTTGTCCGGGCCTGGCAGGCAGGCCCGGAATCTGTTCTGGGGGTCAATTCCCAGAGCGAACTTGCGGAAGCGGCGATTCTTCTGCAGGGGAAGATCAACCGTTTCTGGATGGACCGGGGGGTCACGATGTGGGATCCGCGCACAACATATATCGGTCCGTCCGTCCAGATCGGTCCGGGAACAATCCTTTACCCGGGGGTCATCCTGGAAGGGGAAACAACAATTGCCGAATCCTGCCGGATCGGCCTTTCCTGCCATCTCCGGAATGTGCGGATCGCCTCCGGGGTTCATGTGCGTGATCATTCCGTCCTGACAGACAGCGAGGTAGAAGAGGATGCGGTGGTCGGACCTTTTTCCCATTTGCGTCCCGGCAGTCACCTGGAACGGGGAGCCCATGTCGGGAACTTTGTCGAGACCAAGAAGGTGCGTCTGGGCCAGGGGGCCAAGGCCAATCATCTGACGTACCTCGGGGATGCGACTGTCGGAGAGGGGAGCAATATCGGGGCGGGGACCATCACCTGCAATTATGACGGCGTCAAAAAACATGAAACGAAGATCGGGAGAAACGTCTTTCTTGGAAGCGATACCCAGCTGGTTGCGCCTGTTTCGGTCGGTGATGGTGCGGTTGTGGCCGCGGGGACGACGGTGACCAAGGATGTTCCCCCTGGCGCACTCGTCGTTTCCCGTGTTCCGCAAAAGAACTTGCCGGATAAGGGAACGGCCCTGAAAAATCGCCTCGCAGAGGAAAAATCGAAAAAGGAGCAGGGCTGAAATGTGCGGAATCATCGGGTATTCCGGGCTTCGTTCTCCTCTCCCGCTCCTGGTCTCAGGCCTCGAACGGCTCGAGTATCGGGGGTACGATTCCAGCGGTGTGGCTTTTTTCGACGACTTTGGAGCCTTGTCGGTCGTCCGGGCTGTCGGAAAAGTCGGTGTCCTGAAAGATCTGGTCAACGACCGCAGTGCCCAGCCGGGAGCCGCCATCGGCCATATCCGCTGGGCCACGCATGGTGGCGTGACCCTCGAAAATGCCCATCCCCATCAGTCGGGACCGATTGTCCTGGTGCACAACGGAATCGTCGAAAACGACCAGGCGATCCGGATTTATCTCCGGTCTTTGGGAGTCGAATGTGTTTCCGAAACGGATTCGGAGGTTCTGTCCCATCTGATCCGGATCGAATATGAAAAGGATGGCGTTTTTCCGGAGGCGGTGCGGCGTGCTCTTGGCCAGGTGGAGGGAAGCTTTGCGCTGGCCATTCTCTGCCAGAACGATCCGGCGGATCTGGTTGTCGTCCGGAATGGACCTCCCTTGATTCTGGGGCTGGGGGAAGGGGAAACGTTTGCCGCGTCGGATATTCCCGCATTCCTCCACTTTACCCGCAAGGTCCACTCGATGGAGAACGGGACAATTGCCCTGATCCGCCATGAGGAAGTCAAGGTGGGGCGCCTGGATCAGGCGTTTTCGGAATGGGCTCCTCCTTCCTCCCTCCGGTCGATTTCCTGGGACCCGGTTTTCGCGGAAAAAGGAGCCTTTCGTCATTTCATGGAAAAAGAGCAACAGGAGGCTCCCCGTGCGATGATGGACACCCTGGCCGACCGTCTGTCGGTCTCTCCCGTCTTGCCGGAACTGGATCGGTCCGTTTATGGGAAGCCTCCTGTTGTTGCATTTGTCGCTTGCGGGACGTCCTGGCATGCGGCTCTTTTGGGAAGGGCTTTTCTGGAGCAGGCCGGCATCCCGGCTTTTGTGGAGATTGCCTCGGAGTTTCGATACCGGCGACTCCTTCTTCCCCCGGGAAGCTGGGTCATCGGGATCAGCCAGAGTGGAGAGACCGCGGATACGATTGGCGCGATGGAGTCCGCCCGGAGAGCAGGTTTTCTGACGCTGGGAATTTCGAATGTCCCCGGTTCCTCTCTCGAGCGCGAATGCGATCTGTGCCTCCTCACCCACGCCGGTCCGGAAATCGGTGTGGCATCCACAAAGGCGTTCCAGGCCCAGGTCGCTCTTCTGATGATGCTGTCCCTGGCCCTGGGAGAAAATTCTCCCCGTACGGATCTT
>JAMCWZ010000085.1:1449-6261 GCA_023480765.1 Nitrospirota bacterium | reverse complement strand
GCTTTTCCAGCTCCGTGAAGCCACCGAGGTCGAAGTCGTCGGCTTGAACGAAGCCAGCGCCACGATGGTGGACAAGTTCGCCGTGCATGACAAGGACGGTGCCGAAGACATGCTGATGGACCACTGAGAGGAGACAGGATCATGAAGAACGAGAACAAAGTGCTGGCCTGTGTGGATCAATCCCACTTCGCCGATTATGTGGCCGACTACGCCGCATGGGCCGCTCGCCGCATGGACGCGCCGCTGGAGTTCCTGCACGTCATCGACCGCCTCTCCGAGCAGGGATCAGGCAAAGATCACAGCGGGACCATCGGCATCGACGCCCAAGAAAATCTACTGACCAAGCTCTCCACCGAAGACGAAGCTCGCACCAAGCATGCCCGCGCACAAGGCCGCATCTTTCTCAACCGACTGCGCGAGCGGGCCACCGCATCCGGGGCCGCGCCGGTCGATGTTCGCCAGCGGCTCGGCGAACTAGAGGAATCGTTGGCAGAACAAGAGGAGGGCGTGCGCCTGCTGGTCTTGGGTCGCCGTGGCGAGGCTGGCGAAATCACCCAGCGCGACCTTGGCCGCAATGTCGAACGCGTCGTGCGCGCCCTGCACAAGCCCATCCTGACCGTGACGGAAGGTTTCAAGGAGCCGCAGCGCGTGATGATCGCATTCGATGGCAGCAACGTGACCCGGCGCGGCGTCGAGATGGTCGCTGGGAGCCCGCTGTTCCGTGGCCTACCGATCACTCTGCTGATGTCGGGCAAGGAAAGCCAGGGTGCCCCCAAGCAGCTTGACTGGGCCAAGACCACCTTGGAATCGGCTGGCTTCGATGTGACTGCCTCGCGGATTCGCGGTGATGCGGAAAGCATCATTGCTAAAACGGTGAAAGAGCTGTCCATCGACATGCTGATCATGGGCGCGTTCGGTCACACACCGCTGCACAGCTTCTTATTTGGCAGTAAGACCGCCGATCTGCTGCGCTCATCGACCATCCCCACGCTACTGCTGCGATAACGAAGGAAGTCGCCTCAATGGACATGGAATAGTTCCGCACTCGATTACTGACTGAACAAAGAGAAACCGTTGAGCCGATCCAGCAGGCTCAACAGTCCGCTGCGCCGGTCGCGCTGGATATCGCCTATCGGGTGGTCCCGGCCCAGATTTTTTTGGACCACACTTCCATTGCCTGGTTCAGGAAGGAGCATGGAGCGGCTCTGGAAGACCTTTTTCCCAAGATCCTTCTGCTCTGTAAAAATGCCGGGTTGGTCAAACTTGGGCGCGTCGCGTTGGTCGGATCCAAGATCAAGGCCAACGCGGCCCTGGACAAGAACCGGACGCTCTCTCACCTCCGGGAGGAGGTGAAGGGGTAGCTGTCCGGAGCGGAGACGGCGGACCGGGAAGAAGCCAAGAGATGTGCTTATTTTATGAGCTCATGAATCAAGATAATGCTGGGCATCGTGGGGCACATTCAAAGGTGATCAGGGTCAAGATTTTGGTCAGATAGACACATACTCAACAAGGCCAGTCGGGTCCGGTATGGGTTGATGATCTTCCCCCAGTCCTCCCAGGTGAAAAGCTATGGCTTCCTTGATTGATGCCTCGGTCTCCTCAATCGTGGAGCCGGTGGCAATACAGCCAGGCAAATCAGGAACATACGCAGAATAATTCGATTTCATTTTTTAGATGACAACAGCGTAACGCATTTTTCCCTCTTATTTCTTCGATTTTAAGCCGGATTGCTTCAGAATGCTGTTTAATGTTCCAGGAGAAAGATCATCGTTTGGTTTCCCGGCCACAGTGATTCACCCTAGTTTGTGAGGATGCTTGAATTGTCGATGGCTTCCTCTTGTTGCAATAAGAAACCTGCCGTCTTATTTTAGGAGGTCTAGAACCTCAGAAACTTTCATGAATGTGAGGATAACATCGTTTTTCCGAATAACTTGAGTGGACCTATTTCAAGGTCCCATCAAGGAAAGTCTGAAGTCCATTTTCCGCGAATAAAATAAGGATTGCAAAGGCCAAAGACAACCCCATGATGATCAAGAACTCTTAGAAACCCTGAACAGAATCACTTCAACAACTCCGCAAGATCTTCCGCTTTCACGTGAGTCGAGCTGCTGGAAACTGTTGCCAGTTCCCCGCCCTCTAAGAACTGGCCCTGTTCTGGCGCTGGCTTCGACCCGGCCTGGTCGGAAAGACCTTCCGTTCGCTGCAGGAATTACAGGAATACACCAGAAAAGTGGCCGAACACTACAACAGCCGGGTCCAGCGCCGGACCGGACAATCCCGGAGCCAGCGTCTGGCGGAGGAAAAGGCCTACCCATCTTCTCTCGATTCCTTACCGACGCCTATGAGATCTGCGAGTGGCGGACAGCCCGCCCCCATCCGACTGTCACATCCAGGTCCGGAAAAACTTCTACTCGGTCCCCTTCTCTCTGCGGGGCAAACCGGTGGACGTCCTGATTGCCGGCCACCCACCTCACACGATCAGCCGGAAGGCGGTGTAGGTTTTGTTCATCGTATGCACCGTCTCGGCGATGTGCCCGTCCCGGTAAGGTCGTCAGGCAATGTCGGGAATCCTTTGGATCGCCGCCCGGACCGCCGCATCCAGGTCCGCACCGATCACGAACCGAATGCATTTCTCCTGATACGCATTGATCACCACCGCCTGGTATGACGCGCTGTCCGCACGAAGCCTTGCGACCCGAAGGCCTTTCGGAAGTCGCCGGAGGCAGTCGGCCACAAACGGCACATGGCGGGTTCCCGGTGAGACGTTGCCTTCCCGGAATTCCTCATGGACCAGCATCCCGGAGAGTTCCCGCACATGTCCCACCAGGGGCATGTATCCTTTCTCTCCCTGATAGCTCCATTGGGCCCTTTCCTTCTCCGCCATGATCTGGCCCGCGTCAAGATCGAGGGCCACCTCCCAGACGGGAGTTCCTCCCGCCTGTTCTCGTCTCCGCAGCCTCTTTCCCAGAACTCCGTCTCAGCCACAGTCCGAAGGCGTCCGTCGAGGGGACCGCATCGATGCCCAGAAGAGACAGGAGGCCCGCATCCCGCCCGATCATCCGAAGGTTCTCCATGCTCCGTCCTCCACCATGCAGCATTAACGGTCATCCACAATAATCATTTTAAGGGTGATATCCTCTGGAATTTTGATGGTTTCCCCTGCTGCTCCTAGCGATTCTCCTCCTCGGAAGAAACCGTTCCAAAAAGGATTTGTCCAGGTGATAAAGTGAGCGCGTAGGTCTTGTATCGGGTTCCAATGCCTTCAATCCGATAAGGACGGGCCCCTCCTTTTCCAAGAACTCTTGTCAGCTTTTCGTGCAATTTAGACGCCGTCTGCTCAAAAAACTCCTGCTCCATTCCATCCGCAAGGTTATTGCGCGTTCTGTCGGCCCCACCCATCTCCCCTACGATTGACTGATATATCCGGATGTATTCCTGTGCGTACTCCTCGTTTTTTGTTCCTCCTTTGGGACAGGGAATCGGGGGAAGTCCGGCCAGGGCCCGATTGGCAAACCAGGCCAAAAACGCAAGCTGCGTTGGCGGCAAGGGGATCACTTTCTCTCCCGCCCGAATGCGTTTCTGGCGAAGATCGATCGTCAGTTCGGGAGACTGAAAGGCCCTCTGGGCAAGCCGGACGGATTCCGAAAATCCGACGGTTCCCCCAAGAAGGTCGGGGGGAAGAGCAAAACGAAGATGCACGAAGGGAATTTCCGCAAGCGTGACTTTGGCATCGAATGTATCCATCCATTCTCCCGACCGACTTTGGACCTTCTTTTCTCCAGGTGTCCGGGCCGGATAGAAGAAGTCGTGGCAAAATTCAAACTCCGGTGAAACCAGGACATGCGACAGCCGGTCCTGGGGTCTTCCGAAAAGAGACAAGGCATACCCGGCATAAAAGCTCATGGTTTTCCGGCCTCCGGAAAGGGAAACGTGGACGGTTGTCTCAGGATCGGCTGTCAGTGTCCGGATAAGGTCCAGAATTCCGTCGGCGGCATCTTCATTGTCCCGGGCAGTCCGGATATCCGGAAGAATTTTGCCATCTCTTCCCAGGAGAGGTTTCAGATGGATGTTTTTCGGTAAAATCGGAAGGGAAAAATCCCGGACGAGTCTCCAGAGATGGCCGCTTTCTCTTTCCAGAAGGGTTTTTTTGGCAAGATCCCTCCCTTCGATACTGCTGGCCAGCCAGATTTCATCAGGATAAAACGGATCCTTTCGGGTCACCAGTGCATAGAGCGTTTCAGTCACCACCTGCGGCGACAGTCCTGTCATGCACACCAGAATGCGTTTCACCTGACTCCTCCTGTAAAGGTTCCTGAGCTGGACATCCATTCTCAACGGCCGACAAATCCTTCATGACCGGACTAAGGAACCGACATCTTCCCTGAAGGTCTTATTCCTTGTCTTTTTTGGCAACGTTGCCAATGCCGGACCGGATGTCTGGAGTACTCCTCCCCGGAATCTCTCGCTTTTTTCCATCGTCAGGGATTTCAACTTTTTTCGGGTATCTGAATTCTGTGATTGATTTCGAATCAGACTTCCCCTTTCTCGATCAGCTCCAGAAGTGTTGATGTATCCACTCCCTGACTGATTTTTTCCGGTTCGTTTCCTGTTGATGGCGGCAAACCATAACCAAGTGCTCTGTCGTCCTCAAGCCGTAGTTTCTCCATAAGTCCCGGTCTTCTGAACGGCTTCATCTTATGGGCTCCATGCCGGACGAACAGGATCCGGGCCCGGAGCACGTCGAAGCTGTACCCCCGTCCCATCCGCTGAACCGCCCGGATCAGGTTGTTCGACGACTCCGTGCAAGCGTTC
>JAMCWZ010000085.1:0-1439 GCA_023480765.1 Nitrospirota bacterium | reverse complement strand
GGATCGAATCCTCCCAGTTCTGGAATGCTGTCAGGAGAGCACCAAAAATTGGCCTGATCTCCGGATCGAGACCGGAATCCCATTCCTTATATCGCCGGGACGCATCGGATCTGGATGGAGCCTCGTAGATGTCGTAGAACCCCTCCTTCGCCTGGTGCGCCTTGGCCAGGACCGGAAAGTCCCGGCGGAATGAATCCAGGCGTTTTCTTTGGGCCTTGTTTAGGTCCGGAAACCGCTTCAGAAGGAAATGGCGATTCCGCATGAGGGAGCGCCGTTTCTCGGGATGAAGCGTTCCGCCCACGGTCTTCCGGAGAGCATCCAGGGCCGCGTTGGCCATCTTCAAAACATGGAATTTGTCCACGACTATGGGGATCCCGGGCAGGGACTCCCGAACGGCATCCTGGTAGGGACGCCACATGTCGATGGTCACGCATCGGATCCGCCCCCTGTCGGGAAGATCCGCAAGAAACCGAGCCACCGTGGTCTTGTTCCGATCTGGAAGCATCTCGACCACATAGCAGGAAGGAATGTTCGTGAAGACCGCCCGGGATCGGCGGATGAGATGCACCTCGTCGATCCCCAAAACTTCGGGTGTCTCGAACCGAAGGGAGTCCTGGAGATCCTGGGCGTAGTCGTCGAAGACCTTCCGGATGGTGAGGGCCCCGACTCCCGTCTCTTCGGACAACTGGCTAAAGGGGTGGCGGAGGGATTCCTTCTCAAGCCAGGTTTTGAGCCGGGTCGTCATGAGCCGCTTGTCGTCCACGGCGGAAAGAGGCTCATAGAACGTCCGTCCGCAGGACTTGCAGCGGAAGCGCCGGGTATCGACGGCAATCCCGACCCGTTTCCCGTGAATGGGGAGGTCCCGGATCCACTGCTCCCGGCGTCCGAAGCCGACCAGGGGACCGGACCCGCAATGGACGCATCGCTCGGGAGGAGAGACTGTTTCGGCCTTGATCTGATAGCCACCGTCAGCGTCCTCGGCCTGGAGAACACGGTAGGAGGGAAGATTCAGGAGATCAGGAAGGCGTCCCATCTGACTCGGCCTCTTTCTGCTCTGAAACACAGACGATAGTAGATCGCCCATGTTTCCGGATCTTCGGCAAAGGAGCGATAGATGTCGATATCCTCCGGGGTGCATTTTTTGGTCTGAGTATACCTTTCCTTCAACTGACAGGCCGACATTCCCATCATTCTGGCGATCGTAGAGTTCCCGGGAGAGGCCGGGGCATCGTTGTCTACAAGCAGCCTTTCGACCCCCAATGCCGACAGGACCTTGGGAACCATGAGACCGGTCGCGTGGTCGATGCCCAGGGTCCCGTACATGATTTCGATGGTTTGCATGACCCGACCGAAGGCCTGATTCTCCTCTTCTGTGCCGCACAGGCATCGGGCGGCTGAGAAATCCGGTTTCTCGAAAACAAGCCAGCCGCTTGGTTTCA
>JAMCWZ010000105.1 GCA_023480765.1 Nitrospirota bacterium | reverse complement strand
TCCGGAAACGTTCTTCGAAATCCTGTTCGTGTCCGGCAGCGACACGGATGCGGTTGGCGACGACGACCATGGGGCGGATCCTTTCTCCGGAAGAGTGGGTCGACTTTGGGGAAATCCCTGAAAAACGGAAGATGACGGCCGGGGCGACAACCGGCTTGCTTTCCATTCTAACATTTGAAAGGAACGGAGAACCAGCGCCGGAAAAAGTCCGGGAAGACGCTTCGGGGAGAGTTGTCTCCGACGGAGAGATAGAGATGTCCTTATTTTCAGGGAGATCCGGATGCGGAGGGGTTTTCGGTATTTCTTTCCGAAGGACGGGGTTCGTCCAGGAGGTTGACGATCAGACGGATCAGCAAGTCCTTTTGCGCCGGATCGCTTTCGGCGACCAGGAGAGCGAGCGCGACCATGGCGTTGTCGGCGATCCGGAGCGACCCGTCCGTTCGTCGGAGCAGTCCGTTCTGGTCCAGGTACGTCAAAAAGAGAAAGGTGCCGATGCGCTTGTTTCCGTCGGAAAACGGATGGTCCTTGACGATGAAATAAAGGAGATGGGCGGCGCGCATCTGGACGTTCGGATAGAGACGTTCACCGCCGAAGGTCTGTTCGATGGCGGCCAGAATCCCGCCCAGGCTATCGCCTCTTTCGTTTCCGAAGAGGGCGGTGGCCTCGTTTCTGTCCGCCAGGTCTTCACGCAAACGAATGATCGCTTCCCGGGCCGATTCCAGGGACAGGGATGCTTCGGGGAAAACCGGACGGGACGGCCGTTCGGACAGGCGGTCTTCGTCATAGGCGAGAAGCAGTCCCCAGACCCGCGCATACTGGTGGATTACGTCGAGAACCGCCCGTCCTTCTCCGGTGACGAGCGCGTGGTTCGTGAGCGTCCGGGAAAGAAGCTCGACCATCTGCCGCATCTCGACACCTTGCTGCCGGAGCCGTTGCTCGTTCAGCGAATAGCCCCGGATCAGGTGGTCCTTTAGTGTCCGCGTGGCCCAGATGCGAAATTGTGTTCCCCGAAGGGAGTTGACCCGATAACCTACCGACAGAACCACGTCCAGGTCATAAAATTCTATTGTGCGCTCTATTTCGCGCGTACCTTCCTGGTGAACCGTTGCATTTTTTGCAACAGTTGCTTTCCGGTCCAGTTCCCCGGAAGAGTAAATATTTTTCAGATGTCGGGAAATGACAGACTTGTCCCGACCAAACAATGTGGCAATCTGGTTCAGGGTAAGCCAGACCGTTTCCCGCTCCAGTTTGACATCCAGACAGATGCCACCGTCCGGAGACTGAAAAAGCAAGATGCTTCCTTTTTCTCCACCACTGTTCGCTTGTTCCATACTTTTTCTTTCTGCAAGGGGTTGACGTCCAGGAGAGGTCCAGTGATGTAGTGCATGCCGGCCCAAAAAGCAAAGGGCCTGTCATGAATCCCTGATGCCGGCAGGGTTTTTCTTGCCGCCTTGCTCGCCATGCAGGAACATTCCGTCGAAACGTGACAGAATACCATAACAGGCCACAGACGCGTCCAAAAGGAAAAAGGGCATCAAAAGATCGCAGGATTTTCCTGATACACATTGTTGGTCATGAAGTTCCGACAGAAGGACGGCTTTCTCCAAAAGAGACGGGAAGCTGTCCTGGAAAGAGGGCCTGAAGTACGACATGTCGAGAAAGCGTTATTCAATTTTTCCGATCGTAATATCTTGGACTGGCCTGAAGCAGTCTGACAGAGTCTGGTTAAAAAATGGGGGTCATGGGAGTGGAGCGTCTTCCGTTAAACTGCCGGCTCGAGAATGACTTTCTGCCGTTCAAGAGGGACACCTTATTCATTGACCTGGATGGGACATTTTTCCATTGGCATTTTCAGTATCGAGACCGGGGAGCATGTTCTTGTCGTCCGGCAGATCGAATGCACCTATGACATTGCGGAAACGGGGTGAATCTTTTTCAACACAGGATTGAGTCGACGCATCGTCTCCCGCATATCGAACTCGGCCTGAAGACCGAGCCAAAATCCTGCTGATGTTCCAAAATATCGGGATAACCGAAGAGCCGTATCGGTGGTAACAGATCTCTTTCCCAGAACAATCTCGTTGATCCGGCGAGGAGGGACCCCAATGTCGCGAGCGATCCGATTCTGACTGATTCCCATCGGATCCAAAAATTCTTCTTTCAGAATTTCACCCGGATGAATGTTTTCGAGTTCAACCATCTGGCGCCTCCTTAATGATAATCGACGAGCTCCACGTTTTCGGCCTTCCCGTCCTCCCAGGAAAAACAAATCCGCCATTGATCGTTCACCCGGATGCTGTATTGTCCCGTTCTTTCTCCCGTCAAGGATTCGAGACGGTCTTCCGGTGGAATTCTTAAATCCTCAAGGGTTTGAGCTTTATCCATCATAAAGAGTTTTCGAAGAACTCTTTGTTGAATCTCCACAGGATATTTTCGAGAGACTTTCCCTTCCCAGATCTTTTCAATATCTTTGTTGCGGAAGCTCCTGAGCATGATGAACTATAACGTATTTCGTTATAGCATTCAAGGCAATCTTTAAGTCGCCATTCCTAAGATTGGAATAGGGGGGATCTCGTCATAGAGAGACCTCTTTTCTCAGGCTCTCTCTTGCGTGACCTTTTCGCAAATTTCAGAAGGGGGATATTTGCAAAAGATCGCGGATCTCCTTCAGTCATTGACCTCTCAGATTCCTGAGATAAGGGTGAGTCCGGGTCCCTTATTGATGAAAAATTCCTCTGGTGTTCCATTACTTGCGGCCAGCGGATTTACCTTTATCCCCTGTCATTACAGAGAATGGCCTCAGATAAGGTGGTGGGCGGTGGGTGGATTTTTGGGGAAAATAAGTCAAAAGCAGGTCTTCCGGTGTTTCAGACCTCGACCGCTTGACATCGGTCAAGACAGTATTCTTTTAACACGGCGCCCTTCGGGCATGAGCCGAACAGATTCACTCGCACTCTCCAGATGACGGAGATTGGATGGTTCGGAAAGATGGCCCTGAGAAAGACAGGCAAAGAGAGTCTTGTTCAATTTTTCTGTGTGTGGTAGTTTGGGTCTGAACTGGTCTGACTCGGGAGATGTCGATGAAAACGGTTGGAGCGTACGAAATGAAAACCCACCTTTCCCGTCTCCTGGAAGAGGTGGAAAAAGGGGAACGGATCGTGATCACGCGGCATGGAAGACCCGTCGCGGAACTGGTTCCCCTCCCGTCCCGGAACACGGAGAAGATCAATAAAGCGATTGTCGATCTGAAAGAGTTCCGGAAGAGCCATTCTTTGGGGGGAATCACGGTTCAGGAGCTGGTCAGGGAAGGACGAAAGGGCTGATGCCTTATGTTCTGGACTGTTCGATCACGATGTCCTGGATTTTTCCGGACGAGTCCAGTGATTCTGCCGAAGCCCTCCTGGAGTCGCTTCGCGACGATTTCGCCCTTGTTCCGACACTCTGGTTCTTTGAGGTCGGAAATGTCCTGAAAAGCGCCACACGTCGCGGGAGGATCGACGCCGAAGACTGTTCTCGCCTGTCGGAGACTCTCCGTACTCTTCCCATCGAGACCGATGGAGAGGGATACCGGCTTGTCTGGGACTCTCTTCTTCCGATTGCCCTTCGTCTGGACCTGACGGTCTACGACGTCGCTTATCTCGAACTGGCCCTCCGCCACGGAATCCCTCTTGCGACATTGGACCGTGATCTTCGTGCAAAGGCCCGGACTCTTGGGGTCGAGGTCATCGGATAGGTCCTGGACCCCTTTCTACCGCGATGAAGCACGAAACTCACGCCATACCGTAAGGTTGGCGGGAGTAGTTCATTCCTCCGTACAAATTCAGATCTGGTCGAAAAGTGTCTTGCAGACGCGCAGGACGGCATCTTTGTTCCGGGAGTCGAGCTTCTTCTGATTGACGCGCAGCTGGTGAAGAAGGCTGATCGAAGAGGGCTCATTGTGAAGAATGACACGGGATTGCTCGAACTCGGGATTGGGTTCTCCGGAAACCGGAGCGTGCGTGAAAAGACTCTCGCCCAGCCAGCGGGCGCATCCTTCGGACTGGAGAATGAACACGACCAGGTAGTTTCGCATCGGCAAGATGCTCACACGGCTCTGGGCCTGGGCAATGGCCCGGTCGAAGTCGTCCCGGGCCGGATGTTTGTGGTCTTTCTTTTTTTGGAGGATCATCCGGTACCATCCGCGGATCAGGTCGGCGTGGATCGACCGGATGACATATCCGGGGTGGCTTCGGTAGATCTTGAGCGAGAGGATTTCCTTGTCGATGAAGTAGCGGGATTTTTCAAAATTGAGGTCTTTGAGTTCCGCCTTGGCGAGTGTGCGGTAGTCGACCGGAGTGATGTAGCCGAACTCGGGCATATCCAGTTTTTTCAAGAGGACGACGATCCGCTTTTCGAGATACTCGGCCCGTTGAAGAAGGATCTCCCGTCCGTGGGTGTCCGGAGTCGGTTCGAAGAACCCGCTGTCGGTACAGCGACCGGATCCGGACGATCGGGACGTTCGTGGGTCCGTGAAGCACTGGAGGCGGTCCAGCTGGAGAAGGGTCTGGTGGAAAACCTGTCCGTCCACCTGAAGGTCATGGATGAGGATGTTGCGGTTTCGGATCATGTCGCTGATCAGGGTGCCGAGGGAAAAGACCAGTGCGGCGATACTGACGATCAGCGTGATGATGCCGGTATCGCCGTAAGGCAAAGGGGGACGTGCTGGGGCCGGTTCCCGGTCATTGCGGGCGGATCGGGGAGAAAGAGAAGGGAGGCGGAACGGAAAAGTCCGTTTCGCGCTGTTGTTTCCCGGGAAAGGATCTCGGGAGTCATGCGAAAAGGTATCCGATCCGTCCGGAACCGTTTTTTCAGTCCCTCCAAGTCCTTTGGCTTTCTTTTCAAACGGGGTCTTCACGAATTCCGGTTCCCCGAGCGTCCGGGCGGAGGGGCGAACGGCGTGTAGCTGACGGAGGGAACCGCCTGCTTGGGCTGGGGAAAAAGCCGCATGAACAGGTACACGTCATCCGGAACATCGGTGGAAACCGGCAGATCGAACGAGAGAAGTTCCTCGTAGGTCAGGGGGTAGTCGTGAGTAAAGTGTCCGCTGGACAGGACTCCCGCCAGCTGGCGGGCTTTCTCCGGTTGCATGCGCTTTACCAGAAGACGCTCGATGGAATGGTTCAGTTGGAGGATGGCCTTTTCGGCGATGTCGGCCATGATCAGGGTCTTGTCGTCGATGTCGTTTCTGTTTTTCTGTTCGACGACCCGCAGGATCGAGGCCGCGGGAAATTCTCCCAGCTGGGGGTCGACCGGTCCGAGCATGGCGTTTTCGTCCATGACGATCCGGTTCGCGGACAAGGCGATCAGGGTGCCCCCCGACATGGCGAAATGCGGAACGAACACCGTGACCGGCGCCTTCCGGTTCGACAAGGCGTGGGCGATCTGGGTCGAGGCCAGGACGAGACCTCCGGGGGTATGGAGAATCAGGTCGATGGGGGTGTCCGGATCCGTCATCTTGATGGCCCGGAGGATTTCCTCCGAATCCTCGATATTGATGTAGCGCAAGACCGGAAATCCGAACAGGCTCATGGTTTCCTGCCGGTGGACCATCGCGATGACCTTTGTTCCCCGGGAGGTTTCGAGATGTCTGAGCGCCCGTTCGCGTGCCATTTCCAGGAACTTTCGGGCCATGATCGGTTGCATCATGGTCATCAGGAAGAAAAGCCAGATCAGATTGCCTATGGACATCGCATCCTCGGGGAGTGAAGTCGTATGCAGCCAGAGCAGTCCACCTACGGGCAGGGCTTTACGTTCGGGGACCATTCCGGTAGGATTCGGACTATACCAGAACTTCCTCTTTCCGGGAACACCCGACCTTAGCACTTTGCCGGAGAATGCCATGGCCCCTGACTGGACAAGCAATCTATGCCGGATGTTCCGGATTTCAAAAAGGTTCTCCCTGTCTTCCTTCCTGATTCTTTTCGCGACGGTCGTACTGTTCGCAAGGGTGACGCCGGCGAAAGCCGACCAGCCCTTCAGCTGGCAGAGTGTGTCGTTCGACGGCGGCCCGGCCTTTCTTCTGGGAGGATCCGTTACGGGATTCTTGAACGGCAAGCCGGTGGCTTCGACCAACCTTCTGGATCTCGAGAACAACGGCATGATGTTTCATGTGCGATGGGGGTCCTATGTGCTGCCCCACCTGGGCCTCCGGTTTTCGGTGGGGTACGAGACCTTTTCCGCCAATCGCGGCTTTTCGGGACTTTCAAGATCGGAAGAGCGTCGT
>JAMCWZ010000065.1 GCA_023480765.1 Nitrospirota bacterium | reverse complement strand
TTCGCAGCAGCGTTTTCCGGTGGAGCTGTTTCCGGGATAAGGTTTTTTTTCGAAAGCAATGAAGATTCCTCATTCGACAGAGAGTTTTTTCGGAGTAAGATAAAGGCATCCCTCTGAACCTGGAGGGAATCTATCGGTGGATCGGCTTCTTTTCCTCCCGGACATCTCCTTCCATCGCTGTTCCCAACCGGTTTCTGGGCGTTTTCAAAACGGGGGAGATCAAGGTGCGTGGACTCGAGATTCGCCGGAGAGACGCACCGCCCTTCGTTCGGCAGGTGCAACAGAAAATGCTGGACATTCTCGCGCGGGCAGAAAACATGGAAGAATACCGGAGGCTGATCCCAAAGGCCCGGAGTGTGCTGGAAGAAGCTCTGGAAGTTCTCTCGGAAGGGCGTGTCCCGCTTTCCCAGCTGGTCTTCAGAAAAACCCTGTCCCGGTCGCCGGCGGAATTCGAGCGGGCCACGATCACGGCAATCGTCTCCCGCGAACTCCTGGGGCGGGGGATTTGCCTTGCGGCGGGAGAAACGGTGCATTACGTCCTCACGGACGTCCGGAACCGGGATCCGGCAGAACGGGCCAGAGCCTGGCCCGTTCTCGCACCGGACGTGACATATGATCGGAAGAAGTACAGGGAGCTGATCTTGCGCGCCGCGGAACCCCTTCTCAACCCCCGGGAAGGATCCCTTTAGGAACGGGGGTGCTTGCGAGGCCTGGGCGGACGTGGCTGGCTGTCAACATAGGCCGCCACATCCCAGGACGCCTGGTTCGACAACGAATCCCCCTTGGAGAGAGGCATATTCATCTTGATAAAGCCCGCCAGCTTGGCCACTTTGTACAACCCGGCACCCTTGTTGTAGGACCGGCTTCCCCAGACAGGCGGGAAGACCTGTCCTCCGTGCGATGTCCGGCCCTGACCGTGCATACCGTGGCACAGGGCGCACCGGGCGGCATAGATCTTTTTTCCCCGGAAAACGCTGGGGGGAGACGCCGGCTTCGGCAAGGCCAGCAATCCCTGGCCCTTGAGCTTCACTCCCACGGGAGCTCCCCGGGACATCCAGAAACTGTAGGCGATCAGGGCCTTCATGGTCTCGCTCGTCACCGGAGGGGGCGTTCCGTTCATGGAAAACCGGAAACATCCCTGAATCCTCTCGTCGAGCTTGTTGACCATATGGTTTTTCGAGCGGAACCGGGGATACAGGACATAGGCCCCCCACAGGGGAGCCGCATAGGGTTTGCGCCCCCGGTCCAGATGACAGCTTTCGCAGGTGAGATCATTGCCGACATAATGTTTGGCAAAGCGCCCGGTTTGGGTAAAGATCTTTTCCCCCTTGCGCACCAGGTCGCCAAAGGGTCCCTTGGGAATCTCGGAATCCGGGGGAGGGGTGAAAATCTCGGAACCCTGCATCACTTCCAGCGGTCCTCCCCTGGCGGAGGAAACCGGTCCCAGGACAACGGCCACCATCGCCGCCATCAGAAAACTCCGCGAAAAGACTCTTGTCACCATTCTTTTTCCTCCTCTCGGAAACAGGCCTCGGGCATTCCAAAAGCCCATCACGCTTCCCGGCTCAGGGAACGTCCCGTACCGGGGGTTTCAGACTGGAGAAGTACTCCGCCACGGCTTTCCTCTGGGTCATCGTGAGACGCCGGGCGATTCCCCGCATCAGCCCCTGGGGATCATCCTGGCGTTTGAGGAACGCATACGCCATCAACTGCCGCAGGAGATATGTCCGGTTCTGGCCGGCAATAAACGGAAACAGGGGAGGAACGCCGTACCCGTTCGGACCGTGGCACTGCACGCAGGCAGGAATGTTTTTCTTCCACAGCCCCCGGGTGGCGATGTGTTCCCCTTCGGCAACAAGAACGGGATCAGGTGGCCCGACGTCGGGAAGTTTCGGAGACTTCGCATGGGAATAATAAAGAGCGACGGCACGGATATCCCGGGGAGACAGGTTCTGCACCACCCCGGCCATCACCGGTCCATACCGTTTTCCCGCCTTGACTTCCCGGATTTCCCGGGCGATATACTGTTCAGGCTGACCCGCAATCCTCGGAGCACCGATCGAAGGCATTCCCCCTCCGTCCAGCCGATGGCACTCCATGCAGGCCGTACTTCCCGGCCTCCCGTTCCCCGCCTCTGCGACATGGCGTCCCCAGTCCATCAACGAAGCTGCTCCCGAGGCCGTCGGAACAGCCACAAGACTCGTTACCAAGAGCAGCGCAGACAGGACAGTTTTCAAGAGGTACCTCCTTTCCGTCAGGACAGGCAAACCCTGTCCGCTGAAACATCATGACCGAATGCCTTTATCTTACTCCGAAAAAACTCTCTGTCGAATGAGGAATCTTCATTGCTTTCGAAAAAAAACCTTATCCCGGAAACAGCTCCACCGGAAAACGCTGCTGCGAACGCAATGTCGGTTTCCTTGACACCCCTGAACGACTTTTTTACACCTCATTCTCCAACCTTCCCGGGGTCTCCTTTTCCGGACCCGACGAGCCCCGGAAAAAATCTCGAAAGATGGCGGACCCCCTGTCCTGCGCCTCCTCATCCCTCCTTGGAACATAACTTGCACGCTTCCTGAGTTTAACACTGGACATAGAGACAGGGGACATCCGGCCCCCGGGAGCGCCCCTTTTGTCGAAACATTTGTTCTTTTCGTCACGGACTGGTCCTTTCTCCATCTTTCTTCCGGGAGGAAGAGCAATCCCGTTTCATCTTTCCCCCGGAGGACGGATTTGCCCCGGAGACCTTCTTCAACATGAACAGGCCCTGGACCGCGAAGACAATCCGAAGCGTCGTTCTCATCCCGATCACGTTTCTGATCTTTTTTTTGGCGACGATTCCCGTTCCGAACTGGCAGACACAGCTCTGGCTCGGAACGTTCCTGTTTCTTGCCGCTCTCTTGCTGAAAATTTTTCTGGACGGAAAACGGTGGGTGATACTCACCCTGATCACCCTGTCGTTCTTTTCGACACTCCGCTATGCCTGGTGGAGAACGACGGAAACGCTGGGGACAGGCGATCCCAAAGTTCACTGGTACGAATATCCCTTCATCTTTCTTCTTTTCGGCGCAGAACTCTATTCCTGGATTATCCTGGTCCTGGGGTATCTCCAGACCGCCTACCCGAGAGGCAGGAAAGCGGACCCCCTCCCTCCTGATCCGGAATCCTGGCCGACGGTGGACATCCTGATCCCGACCTACAACGAACCCCTGGCGGTTGTCCGGACAACCGTTCTGGCGGCGCTCAACATGGACTGGCCGCCGGAGAAAAAAAAAGTCTTTCTGCTCGATGACGGGAACCGGGAGGAATTTGCGACCTTTGCGGCGCAAACCGGAGTCGTCTATGTCGCAAGACCCGAACATCGCCATGCCAAGGCCGGAAACGTCAACTACGCCCTTGCGAGATCCGACGGCAAATATGTGGCCCTGTTCGACTGTGATCATGTCCCGACCCGTTCTTTCTTGCAGACAACCGTCGGCATTCTCGAAAAATCTTCTCGCGTCGCCTTCGTTCAGACTCCGCATCACTTCTATTCCCCCGACCCGTACGAGCGCAACCTGAATGTGTTCAAAAAGTTGCCGAACGAAGGAGAACTCTTTTACGGCGTCATCCAGGACGGAAACGACCTCTGGAACGCCTCGACCTTCTGCGGATCCTGCACGGTGCTTCGCCGGAAGGCCCTGAACGAGATCCAGGGATTCGCAGTGGATACCGTCACCGAAGATGCCCATACGTCGATCCGGCTTCATCGCCTGGGGTGGGAATCCGCGTACCTGAACCTTCCCCAGGCCGCCGGACTCGCGACACCATCCCTCTCCGCCCACATCCGGCAGCGAATCCGGTGGGCCCGGGGGATGATCCAGATCTTCCGGATCGAAAATCCCCTTCTGGCACGGGGCCTCACGCTTGCCCAGAAACTGTGCTATCTGAACGGAATGCTTTTTTTTCTCTCCTCCCTTCCCCGCATCATCTTTCTGACCGCTCCTCTCGCCTATCTCTATTTCGGGGTCCGGATCTTTGATGCCGACGCCTACTCCATCGCGAGCTACGCCTTTCCCACCATCGCCCTTTCCCTCCTGGCCAACGCAGCCATCAACGGTCGGCATCGGCACTCGTTCTGGAATCAGGTGTATGAAACGACACTCGCCCCGTATATTTTTCTCCCGACACTTCTGGCCATGGTCCGGCCGGATCTCGGGACCTTCAATGTGACCGCCAAGGAAGGACGGATCGAAAAAGAGTTCTACGACCGCCGGATTGCCCGGCCCTTCATCATCCTGTGGGTTCTGAACCTGGGGGGCCTCATTTCCGGCATCCTTCGGTATACCGGAGGCTTCGGAGAAATTCCCACGATCGTTCTCACGCTCGCCTGGACGGTCCACAATCTTCTCATCATCGGAACAACGCTCGCCGTGGGATGGGAACGGACACAGCGGCGGTTCCGTCCCCGCATCAATGTCACCTACCCCGTGCGTCTGACCGCCCCCGACGGTCAATATGTCTATGGGGAAACAGAAGACATGTCGGATGACGGTGTGCGGATCCGCCTTTTGAAAAGCGCCTCTCTCCGGACGGGAGAGGACGTTCGGGTGGAAATCCCCTTTCTGGACCGGATTCATGAATTTCCGGCGGAAATTGTCGGCATGGATGAGTTTTCGATCCGGCTGAATTTTCATCCCCTGACCCTGGAGGAAGAAAAAAATCGGGTACTGCTTCTCTATGGAAGGGCGGATGCCTGGGTGAAGCTGGGGCTCTCCGAAAAAGAAGACAGCGTGCTCAAGAGCCTCTGGGAAGTCGCCCTTTTCGCCATCATCGGGCAGGGGCGTGCGCTGAAAGGCATCTTCTGGTCTTCGGGGCCGAAAATCTCCCGTACCCCCCAGACTCTCGGAAAAGTCCCATGATGCAACCACTCTTCTTGCAGAGACTCTGCATGGCTTCCGTTTTTCTTCTTCTGTCCCTGACCGGTTCGCTTCTGCACTCTTCCCGGGCACAGTCGGAAACGATTCCCTCCCCCTCTCTTCCGGATGGCCAATTCCGGGAAAGGCTGTCCTTCCGGGATCTCCAGATGGACAACAATCTCGATATGGGCCCCGATTCCGCCGATCAGACCTTTCTGGTCGGAGTCTCTCCGGACAAGATTGTGACAAAGGCGAGGCTCCACCTGTTTTACCGGCTCCATTCCTCCTTCTTCCAAAAATCCGGGGACACGCTTGCCGTCGACTGGAACGGTGTCCCGCTGGGAGAAATCGCTGCTGTTTCCGGGGGCCCCAAAGAGGATCTGGGGATGAGCCTTCCCATCCCCGGAAATCTCGTCAACACCCGAAACATTCTGCGACTCCGGGTGGTCCGGGACCCCAAGAATCCTTGCGCTCTATTCGGGTCCGCCCCTTTCGTGACTGTTCTCCGCCGGTCCAGTCTTCATCTGGAAGGAAGGCGCTTTGACGTCCCCCCCCGTCTGTCCGACTTGCCGTTTCCCTTTCTTTATCCCGAAGCCGCTGGTCTCCGGCGTGTCCCTTTCGTCCTGACAACATCGGCCCCTCATGCCCTTGAAGCCGCGGGAATCATTGCTTCCTGGCTGGGCGTCCGGGCCCCCTATCTTCCCTTCCATTTTCCCGTGACGCTTTTGCCCGGAGTTCTTTCTCTCCCTTCTCTTCCCCGGGGACACATCATTCTCCTGTCCCTGGACAGGGACCTCCCTCCGGGCTGGATTCCTCCCTCCGCCAGGGGGCCTTTTCTCAGAATTCTGCCCAATCCCGGAGATCCTTTTTCCCGGGTTCTGCTGATTGCGGGGCAAACGCCCGAAGACTTGAGGATCGCCGCCCTGGCGCTTTCGCAAAACCGATTTTCGGGGGCCGGAGACCGCCTTTCTCCACCGAATCTCGCCCTGTCTCCCTCACGCAAGCCGGACGATGCCCCCCGTTGGCAGGTAGCGGGATCGGCACTCCGGTTCGGATTCCTGGAAGCACCGTCGTCTCTGGAAGTTCATGGCACCGGTTCGGTGAAGGTCCATTTTTCCCTTCCCCCCGACATCTTCACCTGGAACCACAAATGGATCCGGGCCCGCATCCACCTCCGGGTCCGGACACTGAAACGGGAAAATCGCTCGAAACTGGATGTGTTCCTGAACGACCGTTACCAGGAGTCCATTTCCCTTCCCGCCTCCGAATCCGGAGTTCTTGAACAAACCGTGACGCTTCCGCTGGCCGTTTCCGATCTGACACCATTCCGGAACAAACTCGCGTTCAATTTCAACTTCCGGAACCCTTACCCCGCG
>JAMCWZ010000077.1 GCA_023480765.1 Nitrospirota bacterium | reverse complement strand
CCTCGAGCAAGTCCGGGAATGGACGGGCATCGACCCCTGGTTTCTGCGTGAAATCCGGGAAATTGTTGAATTGGAGGGAGAAATTGCCCGGTACGCCGGGGAACCTCTGGCGCTTTTTCCGGAAGACCTTCTCCTGAAGGCCAAAAAAGACGGATTTTCTGACATGATGCTTGCCCGCCTCCTGGGACAGACGGAAGACAGTGTCCGGGAAATGCGGCAAAGGCGTGGCATTGTTCTCCGCCATCGCCATGTGGATACCTGCGCGGCAGAATTTGCATCCAGAACGCCTTACCTCTATGGCACCTATGGAGGAACGGAAGAGATGGCTCCCGCAAATCCCTCCCGGAAACCGGTTGTCATCCTGGGGTCCGGACCCAACCGGATTGGTCAGGGCGTGGAGTTTGACTACTGTTGTGTGCATGGAGTGATGGCGCTCCGGGAACAGGGCGTCGAGGCGGTCATGATCAACTGCAACCCGGAAACGGTCTCGACGGATTTTGATATTTCGGACCGCCTTCATTTCGATCCCCTCTCCATGGAGGACGTTCTTTCCATCCTCGAACGCGAGGATCCTCTGGGGGTCGTTGTCCAGTTCGGGGGACAGACGCCCCTCAAGCTTGCGCGCAAGCTGGCGGAAGCCGGTATCCCCATCCTGGGCACTTCGCCGGACATGACCGACCTTGCGGAAGACCGGGAACGTTTTCGGGCCGTGATCGAGAAACTTGGTCTCCGGCAACCTGCCAGCGCCCTTGCCCATACGATCGGCGAAACGGCGGGACTTGTCCGGGAAATCGGATTTCCCGTTCTGGTCCGTCCCTCCTATGTGCTGGGGGGAGAAGCGATGGAAGTTCTCTTTGACGAGGAGGGGCTCGAGGAGTATCTGAAACGCGTTCAGAGTCTGGATTTCCGTTTCCCCCTTCTGATCGATTCCTTTATCGGACAGGCCACCGAGGTGGATGTGGACGCACTCTGCGACCAGACGGAAGTCTTTGTGGCCGGAATCCTCGAACATATCGAGGAGGCGGGGATTCATTCCGGTGATTCGTCCTGTTTTCTGCCGCCTATGAGTCTGTCGACCGGCGTGCTCTCGGAGATCCGCCGACAAACCCGCCAGCTTGGTCTGGCGCTCGGCGTCCGTGGTCTGATGAACATCCAGTTCGCTGTTCAAAATGAAACAGTGTATGTCCTCGAGGTCAATCCTCGTGCTTCCCGGACGGTTCCCTTCGTCAGCAAGTCGATCGGCGTCCCTCTGGCGAAGATGGCGATGAGAATTCTTCTGGGAGCAACGATCCGGTCTCTTGGACTGAAGGAAGAAGAAGTCTCTCACCGGTTCGTCTCGGTGAAGGAGGCCGTTTTCCCCTTTCGCAAGTTCCAGGGAGTGGACACTCTTCTTGGACCGGAAATGAAGTCGACAGGGGAGGTGATGGGAATCGCGGGATCTTTCGGAAAAGCCTTTTTTGATGCGCAGGAGGCTTCCGGCATGACGCTCCCTCGTTCCGGCACCGTCCTGATCAGCGTGAGCGACATGGACAAGCCTCCCATCCTGCCTGTCGCCCGAAGCCTGATTGGTCTTGGGTTCCGTCTGGTTGCCACACAGGGAACGGCAAGTTTTCTCGCAAATGCCGGCGTCCCTGCCGATGTTGTTCTGAAGGTCAAGGAAGGCCGCCCTCATATTGTGGATCACCTGAAAAACGGGGAAATCCAGATCGTGATCAATACCGTTTCCGGACGGACGGCCCAGCGGGACTCTCTGTCCATCCGAAGGGAAGCTCTGGTCCGGAACGTTCCCTACTATACGACAGTCGCCGGGGCCAGGGCCGCGACATCGGCGCTGGCGTCGGAACTTTCCGGGTCCCGTCAGGCCGAGGTGCATTCTCTTCAGGAAATATTTGGGGAAACTCCGTCTCCTTGAGGGAAATGGGGGCTTTGGTTATAATGAAAGGCAGGGAGTTTACCAAAGTTGAGGAAAGGAGGACGGAGACGGTCGCATGAATCAGGTTCCGATGACAAAAGCGGGTTATGAAAAGCTGAAAGAGGAGCTGGAAAAGCTCAAGCACGAGGAGCGTCCGAAGAATATTCAGGACATTGCCGAAGCCAGAGCACATGGAGACTTGTCCGAAAATGCGGAATACCATGCCGCGAAAGAGCGACAAGGTTTCATCAACTCCCGGATCAAGGAGCTTGAAGCCAAGATTGCGTCCGCGATCGTCGTTTCATCGGCCCATCAGGACCATTCCCGTATCACCTTTGGAGCCACCGTCCGGTTGGTGCCCCTCGACTCGAAAGAAGAAAAACGGTACACCCTTGTTGGCCAGGAAGAAGCCGATCTGAAGGCGGGTCGCATTTCCGTTCACTCTCCGGTAGGGAAGGCCCTGATCGGGCATTCAGAAGGCGAGACCGTGACGATTCGCGTTCCGGCCGGAGAGGTGCAATATACCATCGCGGAGATTTTTTACGAGGAAACGGGCTGATTGTGACGGGGACGTCTGGGCAGGAGAAGTGTCTTTGGACCTGAAAAAAAAAGTGACGATCTTTCTGTTTGTGCTGGTCATCCTGGTCCCGACTCTCGTTATTCTCGTCAATGCCTATTTCGGTTTTACCCTGTACCATCGGGCCGTCACCGGTCATTAATGACTGTTTCAAAAAGAGAAAGTTCCAGATCGACTGTTTCGGATTGAAACAGTTTTTATCGTGGCCAAGAAAACAATTCTTGATCGTTCCTGAATTCTCCCTTTTGGCATCTTCTTTGCTCATTAAATTGGGCAACGGGATCCCAGGTGATCCCCATGAGGACAAGGAGGGATGAAGGATGGATTGTCCGCGATGCCACAATGAGATGATTGAAGAAGAATTCAGCGATTTGAGAGATGACACGGGGTATATGAACTTCAGGGGCTGGCGGTGCATATTGTGTGGCGAGATTGTCGATTCCGTCATTCTGGAGAATCGAAAAAACCGGCCCGCACCGCTTGTTGGCCGTAATCGCAAGATCATGGCCTATAGTTAGAATAAAGGGAGGAATCATATGATTACATTAACGGAAAAAGCCATAGAAAAAGTGACAGAGTATCTGGATTCGGAGAACAAGAAGGGATATGGCCTTCGCGTCTATGTCTCCGGCGGTGGTTGTCATGGGTTTCAGTACGGAATGGCCTTTGAGGAAGCCCCTGGCGAAATGGATCAGGTTCTTGAGGAAGGGGGAGTCAAACTTTTTGTCGATGCCCAGAGCTATCCCCTTCTGGAAGGAGCTGAAGTCGACTACGTTGAAAACCTTTACGGGTCGGGATTCGCCATCAAGAATCCGAATGCCAAATCGTCCTGCGGGTGCGGAAGCTCTTTCTCCACCTAGTTTTTGGCTGTCATGCGCAGCAAGAATGGTCTGAACGTGCTCTTAAAAGGGGGAGCCCTCGCCAGCAAAGGGTTCTCCCTTTTTTTATTTTTGTTCTGCCTTCTCCTTCTTTTTCCGTACGGCCGGGCATTTTCTTTTCCGGACGTTCGGGAAGGCAAGATGCCGGACGTATCGATCGTTTCCCGGTATATCGCTCTTCATGCCGCACCGCCCCTTCCGGCCAGCCTCTGCCGGAAGATAGCCCGGCGTCTTCTTTTCGAGTCCCGTCGGGAACATATTCCGCCTTACGTTGCTCTTGCCATTGCCGAACAGGAATCTTCCTTCAATCCGCAGGCGTTCAACAGCAAAACCGAAGACTATGGACTGTTTCAGGTGCACTTTCCATTCTGGAAGCGCTATTTTGCGAGAAAATCATCGGGAGCCCTCGTTCCCCTGAAGCCGGAAGAATTGTTCAATCTCGGGATCAATATTCGCGTCGGACTTCTGATCCTGCGTCATGATATCGATCTGGAAAAAGGAGATATCGCCAGGGGGATCGGGCGATACAGCGGGCGAAAAGGGGAGAAGCGCATGGTCTACGAGCAACAGGTCGTCGCCAGGGAAGTCCGATTCCTTGCATACTGGACGGATCAGCGCCATGCCCCCTGAACGGGTTTTCGGCCAACGGACATTTTTTTTCCTGTCTTGAATATGATAATGAGAATCATTATTATATTAAGGAGATCCCTTTTCCGAAAATCCATCCGGCTTGTCGCGAGGTAGCTGTTTGAAAAACGCTCTCTTTCCCTCCCTTTTTTCCTGTCTCCTCATCAGCTTTCTTTTCTGCCCCCTGCTCGGGAATGTCCGGGCGGACGATCTCCTGTCCTCCTCGGACTCCTTTTCTGCGTCTTCTCCAGTTTCCAACAGCCTTCCCGTCGGGGGTTCGTCCGGAAGTTCCCTTCTTCCTCCGGACCCGGACCGGGGGATTGTGCGAAGTGTTCATCTTGAAGAAGCATGGGTGGAAAACGCCTTTTATATTCATTCGGTCAATCAGGATCAGCTTTCTCCCGGGCAGGAATGGTCCCTCTCGGGCGAATTCGACTTTGCCTTTAACAGCTGGTTCGGGGGGGAGTTCGACTTTCCGGTGTTTCTTCTCACGTATCCTTTGGGACGGGGAGACGCTTCCTTTGGTCCGATCACTCTCGGAATCCGGGCGGTCGCTTTTCAGTCCGGGAGCGATGTTTCCCGAAAAGCAGGCATCCTCTCTTTCGAGGTGGAGGGGGAGTGGTGGCCAACACCCCAATTCCGGAGTTTTCCGGGAGTCGGAAACGAACTGACGCCGGAAATGCTGTGGGCGTTTCGATATCACCGCGTCTACTTCCAGGGAATCGACGGGGTCGCGATGCCTTTTTCCGGAGGTGCTGTGGCAAACACTTTTTTGCGCACGAGCACAGGAAGAAGCTGGGAGAATGTCTGGGCGACCCAGATTCAGGTCGACTTCAACAGTGCGGTCGTGACGCCTTCCGGAACAACTGTCCTGGGGTTTTCCCTGATCCCGGAAGTTGCCTATTTTCCTTTTGGAGACGCACTTCTCGGGGAGATTGGCGAGGGGGTTTCCGTCTATGGTCCGGCGGGGATCCAGCCGACAACCTATGCTCTTCTCGAGATCGAGTTTCAGGGGTACTGAAGATCTTGTTCAGGGAACTTTGTCAGATCGCCTCCGTCATGTCGTCGGCCAGATATTTGAAAATCTCCGAGAATGTCGGGTGGATATGAAGGATTTCCTGATACTGGTCGATCGTCGCATGAAAGTGCATGGCTGTGGCGACCGTATGGACCAGGTCGGATGCTCCGGGCCCAAAGAGTTCCACTCCCAGGATTTCCCGGCTCTTTGCATGGATCACGATCTTGAGTCCCCCCTCGGTTTCCCGGTAGACGATCGCTTTCCCCAGATCCGAGAACGAGATCCGTCCGGTTTTCACCGGAATTCTCCGGGCCTGCGCCATCGATTCCGTGAGCCCGGCCCGGGCGTATTCGGGATCGGTGAAGATGGCGACCGGTACCACCGGCTCCCGGACGGTGACGGGGACGGGGAGGACGGCGTTTCTTCCGGCCATTTCCCCATGAAACGTGGCAAGGTTCAAAACGGGCAGGATGCCGGTGACATCGCCTGCAGCGAAGATGCTGTGGTTTGATGTGCGCAGAAAGGCGTCCACCTGGATATGTCCATGCCGGGTCGTCTGGACCTGTGCGGCAGGAAGGTTGAGGCCGGAGGTGTCCGGCCGTCGTCCGGTGGCAAGAAGAACCCTGTCGAAGGGGACTTTATGATTTTTGCCATCGGCATGAAAGGAAAAAAATGGTTTTTCCCCCGCCCCCCGTTCAAATTTTTCCGCCCGGATTCCCAGATGGATGTTGAGACCCCGGGATGCAAGCGTTCCCAGATATTCCCGTGCGAGCTGGGGATCGGTCTGGGGATGCCAGTTCTGGTTGGTGTCCGCGAGAGTCACATCGCTTCCCAGACACGACAGGTATTGTCCGAGCTCAAGGCCCACGGGTCCTCCTCCCAGGACCAGGGTGGAAGACGGGATCTCTTCCATCTCCAGCACATCGTCGGAAGTCAGAATCCACTCCTCTTCGAGGCCCGGAATGGCGGGGACATGGACCCGGGATCCGGTGGCGATGACCGCCTTGTCAAAGTGAACGGGCGTATCACCCAGAAGCCCCGCCTGGGGACCTGTGAAGGAAAAACTTCCGGTGAGAAGGGTGATCCCCGGCGTTGCTTCGATGGTTTTCCGGGCGTCCTCTGCCATTTCCCGGATCATGGCGTTTTTCATCCGGACAATGGCCGGAATGTCCGCTTTTACCGAGCCGTCGACCGAGAGACCGAGGTCCTTCAGCCGGTGCTTCATCAGATGAAAGACATGGGCGGGACGGAGAAGGGCTTTGGACGGCATGCATC
>JAMCWZ010000102.1 GCA_023480765.1 Nitrospirota bacterium | reverse complement strand
GAAGCCTGTGTTGTATGTGGCGAACGTCTCGGATGACATGTCGGATCTTGGCTCGGACGTTTTTAATCGTCTCTTAAAAGCAGTGGAGGCCAGAAATGCGCCACTGCTCCCTGTTTCTGCCCGAATCGAATCGGAAATCTCTGCGCTTCCATCGGAAGAGCGCAGACTTTTTCTCGAGGACCTCGGGATGAAGGAATCCGGGCTCGAAAGACTTGTCCGCATGGGGTACAGTATCCTTGATCTTGTCACGTTTCTGACGGCGGGAGAGGATGAGGTGAGGGCTTGGACAGTGCCACAGGGCACGCTGGCTCCAAAGGCTGCCGGAAAAATTCACTCGGATATCGAACGGGGATTTATTCGGGCAGAAGTGATGAAATTTGACGATCTGGACCGTCTTGGCGCCGAGAAGGCCGTCAAGGAAAAAGGGCTTCTTCGTCTGGAGGGGAAAGAGTACACCATTCAGGACGGAGATGTGGTGTATTTCCGTTTTCACGTGTAATGGGCTGATGTCCCGGAAAGGTTTCAGTGATGGCATTTTATGAGTGTGTTCTTCTGATCAAGTCCAATCTTTCGGAGGAGGATATCGCTGCGGTCCTCGGAAAGTTTCAGAATCTTGTTGTTTCCCGTGAGGGAACAGTTCATCATGTGCAGAAGATGGGCAAGAGGCGGTTATCTTACGAGTTGAAAAAAGAGCGCCGTGCCGAATATGTCGTTTTCTTTGTCGAGTTTCAGAAATCGGAAGACGTTGCGGAGTTTGACCGACAGACACGTCTTGATGAACGCATTATCAAGACGATGGTTGTACGGAAGAACAAGCTCATCCTTCCCTCCACGGAAGGGGCAGGAGAAGAGAAGTCCGAACATCCCAGATCGACGAGAGAGGGAGAAGCTGTTTGAGTAACTATAACAAAGTCATTCTCATGGGGAATCTGACCCGGGATCCTGAAGTGCGATTTACGCGGGATGGAGCTCCGGTGGCTTCTTTTACCCTGGCGATCAATAACCGCTATCGACAGGAAAATGAAACCAAGGAGGATGTGTCCTACATCGATGTGGTCACCTTTGGCAAACAGGCCGACCTGGTCAAGAATTACCTGGAGAAAGGTTCCCCCGTTCTCATTGAAGGTCGATTGCAACAGCGTCGTTGGGAACAGGAAGGCCAGAAAAGAAGTAAGGTGGAGGTCGTCACCCAGACAATTACCTTTGTAGGCTCGGGGCGACGCTCGGCTTCCTCTTCGACAGGAAGCTCTCCTCAGGAAGAAACTGGCTTTCAGGGATTTCCCATGGAAGCCGAAAGTGATGGGGATATCCCTTTCTAACATCCTTCACTGTGAAGGAAGAATATTATCTCAGACATAATTCGGGGAGGACAAACCGATGAGTTTGCCGGCAAGATCGTTCCAGCGCAAAAAAGTTTGCAGATTTTGTATTGAGAAGCTTGAAATTGACTACAAGGATATTAATACGATGAAAGGATTTTTGACGGAAAGAGGGAAGATCATCCCGAGGAGACTCTCCGGAACTTGTTCTCGACATCAGAGAAGTCTCGCTGCTGCGATCAAGCAGGGGCGGAATGTTGCCTTCTTTGCTTTTTCCGAGGAAAAGTAGACCTGAAACCCAAATTCCCTTTTGTGCCGTTGGCGCTCACGACTTCCACGTCGGCAGCTCTTTTTGTCGGAATATTTTTTTTCCCGAGAGCAGGATACTTCGTGGCCATGTTTTCAGGCGTACCTCTGGCTTTGGCACAAATTGCCTACCATCGCTATCAGTTGGGCGTGGGTGCGATGGTTCTTTCCGGGCTTCTGGTCGAACTTCTGACGCGACACCCCCTGTCTTTGTTATTGTATATCGCATGGGCAGGAATGTCCGGGGTTCTTGCCGGCGAGCTCGTTCGTCGGCATAAGGATTTTTCTTCTTCAGTCTTCGCGATATCCCTTCAAATGATCGCCTTTTTTTCCTTCATCTTGGGATTCTTTTATTTCCGGACGGGGGGGAAGATCCTGGAGAGTTTGAAGCAAGAGCTTTTCCGGTCTTTCGACCAAGTCGTCCATCTTTATCTTCAGAATGCACCATCCCCGGTTCCGGCCGTGGATCAGAACTTGATTCTGAAGATGGAACCAGAGCTTTTTCTGTCTTTTTTGTCGCTTACCCCGGGTGTTTTTGTCGCAACGGTCTTTCTGACGTCCCTGATTCTGATGGGGATGGTCAAAGGGATTCTTTCCCGCAAGACTGCCGCAGGCTTCGGGTACGGAATTGATCGATGGATCCTTTGGGACCCGATGATTTTTTTTCTTATCCTGTCTTTGGCCCTTGTCGCAATTCCGGTCCACCCTGCCAGGATTGCAGGAATCAATCTTTTTTTCAGTCTTTCGATCCTGTATGTAGGACAAGGGGCGGGTGTTATTGTATCGTATGCAAAAAGCCGGAAGTTCGGTCGACTCTTCTGGATTATTTCGGCGGGTTTCATTCTTTTACAACCGCTAATCCTGTTGTTGTTGGGGATTATTGGGGTTCTGGATGTCTGGCTTGACTTCCGAAAAATCCGTCCATCGGCAAATGACGAATCCACAGAAGCTTGAAGAACGCCTGAACTTTTTTTTGCGTCCAGGGACCTTTCTTGCGCTGACGCTTTTTATTCTGGCGGGGTGTTCTTCGACCTACAAATCGTCTCCGTGGGGACGTTCAAATTTTTCCGGAGGGGGAAGGCAAGGTCCTTGGGGAAAAACTTCTCCATCAGAGGGAGATATTTTTTCTCAGGGCCAGGAAACAGGGATCGCCTCCTGGTATGGGCCGACATTTTATGGCAAAAGAACCGCAAGCGGGGCAATATTCCGGAAAGATGCCCTGACCGGAGCCCATCGGACGCTTCCGCTCGGTACCCGTGTTCGGGTGGAAAATCTGGAAAATGGAAGATCCGTAGATGTTGTTATCAATGACAGAGGACCTTTTGTCAGCGGGCGTATCATCGACTTGTCCTGGAAAGCGGCGAATGAGATAGGTATGTTGGGGAGAGGGACCGCTCCTGTTCGATTGACCGTGTTGAACGGGTCTTCAGAACCTTCCCCGGAGGAAAGTCTTGCGGAAGGGAAATTTGAAGTGCAGGTCGGTTCCTTCACGTCTTACGACCAAGCGAAGACCTATCTGAAAAAAATTCATCGCTATCCGGATGCGCATATTGTAAGGTCTTCTTACCCTGGCGGAACAATTTACCGGGTTCGCATCGGAAGATTTCAATCCGTGTCCCGTGCCAGGGATTATGCCCGGACCCTTCGGTCGGATCTGGGAGAAGCTTTTGTCGTACGTCAATAGTAGACGGGGCGGTATTCACTTTTATTTTTAATGTGTCATCAACCGGAGGAACGTATTGCATGGATGAGGCTATTGTTAAAGGAAAAATCGAAAAATTAGATGTTCGTCGTCAGGGACTTAAAGCAAAGCGGCAGGAATTCCGGGAAAAGATCGATAAAACCCATCAACCAAAGGATAAGGACCTGAAAAGGATCAAGAAGCGTCTTCGCCGGGTTCATCAGAAGAAAGCCCGTTTTACAAGCTTGCTCCCGGTCCAAAAAGAAACAGGAAAAGGCGAGGGTTGACGAATGGCCTCCTGGGAATACCGGGTATTCGGTGTCAGCCGGGAGCAGGTGGAAAACCAGCTGAATTTCATTGGGGAAGAAGGCTGGGAGCTTGTTCAGGTTATTGTCATGAACAACCCGGAAGTTCCTTACCAGTGCATCTTCAAACGTCGTCCGGACGAAATCCCCGGTTGACCCTGTTTTAGCTTGCGGACCCGGAGATTTCTTTTCGAATATCCCGGTCCGCTTCGTTGAGGGTGGAAACAGTTTTTGGATCGAGTTTCCTGGCCTCCTCGAGGGATAAGCCCAGCAGTTTTTCCGCTTCCGTCAGATTTCCCGACACGTCCTTGTCTAAACGGGCTTTTTTAACGTTGTCCTGTGCTGATCGTATTGCGGAATCGGCTTGTCCATAGTTCTGGTCCAGAATGTCGTGGACGGCATCTTCAATAGAAGATTCAGCCATATGGAGGTGAAGGGAGCGCTTGACTCCCCGCAGGGATTTCAGGGCATCCAGTTTCTCTTTGTTCAGTTGGGACTGAAGTGTAGTGACCTGATTTTGAATCTTTCCCAGTTTCTGCGAGTTCTGTCCGGACTGCACGACAAGATATCCGACCCCTATGACGCTGAATATCAGGATTATTAGAAGCCATTTCATGAAATGGGCCTTTCTCAGGAATGAAGCCCGGTACGTCCGGGAAACGGTGTCCTTCAGGTGAAGGATGCCAAAGGCTGAAGCCATAATAATCAATATGCCGGAGGTTTTCCATATGTCCCGGGATCAGAGGGATGAAAATGTGAAGGATATCAATGAGGACGAATCGCCATCCGGGCAGAAGTGGTCTCCCGCCAACATCACAGAACTGAAGGAGAAGACTGTCGGTATCGTCAGTCTTGGATGCCCCAAGAACCTGGTCGATACGGAGTCCATGATTCATGCGCTGTCGGAAAAAGGTTTCCAGGTGATTCCCGATCTGGAGAAAGCGGAAGTCATTGTGGTCAATACATGCAGTTTTGTGACAGATGCCCGGAAAGAATCTATCGATACCCTCCTTGAAATGTCACAGTACAAGGAAAACGGCAAAGCAAAGATTCTTGTGGGTACGGGTTGCCTGATTTCTCGCTATAAGGATGAGCTTCCGGGTCTTTTGCCTGAAGTGGATATGCTTCTGTCGCCCTCCGAGGAAGCCTCAATTGCCGAACGGCTGGTTTCCCCGATGACAAAGGACGTCTTTTCTTCAACTCCTCTCATATCGCCTGCTTCTATTCCGTTCAGACGGAAACGACTGACTCCGTCACATCGGGCCTACCTGAAGATTTCAGAGGGATGCGACCACACTTGTTCCTTTTGTTCAATCCCTCTGTCTCGTGGTCTCCAGATCAGCCGGACGAGGGAAAGCCTTCTGGAGGAAGTGCGAATGTTGGCAGACGAGGGTGTTCAGGAAGTGACACTTATCGCTCAGGATTTGACCCGTTATGGAAGTGACCTGGAGGACGGAGAAGGGTTGCCGCGTCTCCTGGAGGAGATCGACCGGATCGGACGGATTCCATGGGTGCGATTGTTGTATGCCTATCCGACCCAGGTGACAGACCGGCTTTTGAAGGTCATCAGGGATTCTTCCACGATATTAAAGTATCTTGATATTCCCTTTCAGCATGTCAGTGGAACAGTCCTGAAAAGAATGAACCGGCCTGGAAACAGGGAATCCACCATGCGACTTATTGATCGGATACGCAAGATACTACCTGAAATTACTCTGCGGACCACATTCATTGTCGGCTTTCCCGGTGAGACGGAGGAAGAATTTCTCGAAATTGAAGAGTTTCTGAATTGGGCTCGACTGGATCACGTTGGGGTCTTCCCTTTCTCTCGTGAAGAAGGAACCCCGTCCTTTGATATGGATGGGCAAGTTCCTGCCCGGATAAAAACGCAGAGGCGCAAGAGACTGATGGGCATTCAGAAGGCAATTTCCCTCGATAAAAAAAAGGACTGGCCAGGAAAAGTGATGCCGGTTTTAATCGAGGGACCGTCCGAACAGTCCCCTCTGATTTTGTCGGGAAGGCTGGAAGGGATGGCTCCGGACGGGATCGATGGAGAAGTGCTTGTTTTGAGTGGAGAAGCATCTCAGGGAAGTATCGTTCAATGTCGGGTCAAAAGAGTTCACGCATACGACGTTGAAGTCTGGGAAACTTCTGTTCCGGAGGAAGAGTCTTCCGAGTGAAGTGAAAAAGGTGTTCCCCTTCTGCCTAAAGGTCGACTCCCACTTTTTGACGGGTCCTCTGAAAAACAGGGAGGATGACAACTGTTATTACGGTTAGGAAGTGGATTAGAAAACCGGTATACAGATACCCCTTTTGGGACTCCCAAACGCCGAAAAGGAAGATGAGGCTTCCCGTTAGTCCAGGTAATCGACCAGACAATTCCGAACTGAAAGACATGCCTGCCAGAAGATAAAGCCATGCCAATAGGAAAAAGGTCATTGAAGAGCCAGGTGACACTTTCCAGCCTGCATTGGACAAGATGATAATAACTCCAGTCAATATAAGAATCCCGGTAAACGACTGAGTCCGATGGGGGCGATATCCCAAAAAAAGAGCCCCAAGGAGAAAAAGAAGTGAGGCCATGATCCATGGCAAGATGTTTTTGGTCAACGGAAGGGTAAAAAGACATGCAATCCCTAACAGGTAGAACACAACTGTCAGGTTTCTTCGGATAGAGCAGCGGATACCGGGTTCCGGACTGCTGAAAATCACGGAAAAAGAAGTCAGCGTAAATGCAATCCCCATAAATCCATGAAGGAGAATCCCCCGGAAAGGGATGGGATCGATCGATGGGCGAGCTAGCGTGAGTCCCAAAAAGATTCCCGTGAGAGCAGTCAAAAGGAGCCCCCAGAAAAGACCACGCTCCGGAGCGGGACTGCCATAACAAGAATGCTCTGGAAGGATCCTTTGCAGGACCCATGCTCCGGTCAGGAGCATCAGTCCGGATTCGGCTATGACGAGGGATCTTGGTACAAATAAGAATCCGATAATAAGTGTGATGCCTCCAATAATGACCAGCATCTCGCCTCTTCGGGCAACTCTTGAGAAGGGAAACTTGCCCAGGAGAACAGAGGGGAGAACGACAAGAACGGCTAATGTATGCAACAGGGCGAGCAGTGGAAAGTTGAGAACGGGTGTTTCGGTACGAAGGCCATGGAGAATAATATACAAATCTACTGATAGCAATAAGATACCGCTTAGGAATTCCCAAAAAAGATTATTCCGTTCGTGCATGATTTTATTCATCTTTTTCGCTAGAATTCTCAAGACAAACTGCGAGAGTGGCGAAACGGCAGACGCACCAGACTTAGGATCTGGCGGGGGAAACTCCGTGCGGGTTCAACTCCCGCCTCTCGCACCAAGGTGCAGTCATATCTGGTCATAAGATCTGGGCTGGAGAAGCATGTTTCATCCGGTCCATGAAAAACAGTCTTCGCCCCAATTTTGAACGGTAGCGCATTTTTATTCAGATTTCCAGCAGGGTCAATGTCTTCGAGGATGGATCCTTATTTGAAGGAGGGCAAACGATGTCAAAAAAAATTGTTGTTCTAGGAAGTGGTATTGCCGGAACAATTGTGGCGAATCAGATTGCACGCAAAATCCCTTCAGAGATCAAGTCCGGATCTATTTCGTTGACGCTTCTGGGCAACACGGATACCCATAGTTATCAGCCCGGCTGGCTCTATCTCCCATTTGACCTTGTGCGTCCCGAAGAGATCAAAAGGCCACAGAAATCTCTTTTGGATCCTCTTGTCGATTTTGTTGTGGATCCGATCGAAAAGATTGACCTTCCAGCAAAAAAACTCGTTTCTTCCTCCAAGCGTGAGTATTCTTTTGATGTATTGGTCATTGCGACAGGGTCTGTCCCCCGACCGGACCTCATTCCGGGTCTTGAAAAAGCAGGGCACTGGTTCTATACCGAAGAGGGAGCACTAAAACTTCGAACTGCCTTGCGGGAGTTTTCCGGGGGGAAAATTGTTGTGGCAATGGGCGTTCCTCATAAATGCCCGGTTGCACCCCTTGAAGTTACGCTCATGTTGGACGATTACCTCCGCCATCGTGGAATTAGGGACAAGTCGGATATTCTTTACACCTACCCCGTAGGAGCGCTTCATACCATACCTGCTGTCGCCCAATGGGCTGTTCCTGTTTTTGCAGAGCGAAACATCCGTTCGGAAACCTTTTTCAACATGAAAGAAGTCGATGCGGAAAAGAAAACCTTGACCAGCCTGGAAGGGTCGACTGTTCCGTTTGATCTTTTGATCACTATCCCTCCTCATCGGGGGGCAAAAGTGATTCTCGACAATAATCTTGGTGAGGGAGGATGGATCCCGACAAACAAGCAGACTCTTCAGATGGAGGGGCAAGAAAATATTTTCGTGGTGGGAGATACAACAAATCTTCCTGTTTCCAAGGCAGGCTCAACCGCACATTTTTCTGCCGATATACTGGTCGAGAATGTCATTAGTGTTGTTCATGGAGAAAAAGCATCCCGCATGTACGATGGGAAAGTGTTTTGCTTTATCGAGACGGGGAAGAATCAGGCAACATATATCACCTTCAATTATACGAATCCTCCATCCCCCCCCTCCTCCAACCTCTGCTGTTCACTGGATGAAGCTCACATACAACAGGCTATACTGGTTGACTGCACGGGGAATCCTTTGAGGGAAGGGGGATAGAATGGAAAGAACGGACCAGGCACCTTCACTGGAAAAAAAAATAGGCGAACCGGATACGGAAAGAGTCTTGTTAAGTTTGCTTGAAAGAGTCAAGGTTCTGGAAGAAGCCCAGGTAGCCGGAAAAGCTCTTTTGGAAATTCAAACGAACTCGATGGTGGAACGACTGGCAGATTCTGTAGAAAAAGCTTCAATTCTGCTTGACCGTCTGACCAGCCCGGAGTTGATGCTTTTGATGGAGAAGATTGAGAAGGGGGCACCCACTCTTCTTCGTATATTTGAAGACATTGAGCTTGGGGAGAAAACGGGTGCCTTTCGCTCATTGGTGGAGTTGGGGGGAGCCGTTCGAGCCGTTCAGCTCATGGGTGTGGATACCTTGGTAGAACGTGTTGCTACTCAGGCGGAAAAGACCTCCGAAATTCTGGAGCGTATAGAGAGTCTTCCTCTTTCAGATCTGACAGAGGCTCTCGGTCGCCTGAAGGAAGCCGGAGCTTTTGAAACTATCCCTGAGATTGCATCTGCCCTCGTTGCGGTCAGAAGGATCTTGACGGACTCTTTGGTGGAAAGAGTGATGATCCTTTTGGAAGCAGGTATTTCCTGGCAGGGGAATGTTTACAATATCCTGAAACAAATCCCGTCACCTCCAGCAATAAGTGGCGGGGGTATCATGGGTATCGTTCGATTGCTGAGCAACCCTGAGACTCAGGATACGTTGTCTTATTTCTTGGCGGGGATGCGTCAAGTCAAAACGGCTATGAAGACATGAAAAAAAATCTTTGAAATGATTTCCAAAAGAGAACAGAATAAATGCGTTGACAAAGTTCATTCCCGAGAATATAATTCCCTTTTGTTTTTGGGCTATAAATTCAGGTTTCAGATTTGGGGTTCCCTTTTCCCCAATATTTCTTAGGGCTTGGTTGCAAAAATAAGGAACGAGCCCAAGTATGGGGAGGTTCCCGAGTGGACAAAGGGAACAGACTGTAAATCTGTCGCCAGACGGCTTCGGAGGTTCGAATCCTCCCCTCCCCACCATTTTGCGATTGAGGTTCCAGACAGGACTAAATTATTATTGCGGGAATAGCTCAGCGGTAGAGCGCCAGCCTTCCAAGCTGGATGTCGCGGGTTCGAATCCCGTTTCCCGCTCCAGTTTTTGTCCGAAGACCGGGTATGCCCTTGTAGCTCAGTTGGCAGAGCACATCCTTGGTAAGGATGAGGTCACCGGTTCAATCCCGGTCAAGGGCTCCATAAGATTTGCTGATTTTTTTTTGCGGCGCTCTTTCAGGTAGTTTGCAGGCCTGATCGTTTTTTAGACGCGTCTGCGAATCTTGTTTGTCAAATTTTCCTGTGTATTGGAGGCATGGATGTCCAAAGCGAAGTTTGAAAGAACAAAGCCCCATCTGAACATTGGAACGATCGGTCACGTGGACCATGGGAAGACGACGCTGACGGCGGCGATCACCCGGGTGCTGGCGGCGAACAAGATGGCGGAATTTTTGGCGTACGATCAGATCGACAAGGCACCGGAAGAACGGGAAAGAGGAATCACGATCGCGATTGCGCATGTGGAGTATCAGACGGACAAGCGGCATTACGCGCATGTGGACTGTCCCGGACATGCGGACTATGTGAAGAACATGATTACGGGAGCCGCGCAGATGGACGGCGCGATACTGGTGGTTTCGGCAGCAGACGGGCCGATGCCGCAGACGCGGGAGCACATACTGTTGGCGCGCCAGGTTGGAGTTCCGTATATTGTGGTGTTCTTGAACAAGGCAGACATGGTGGACGATCCGGAGCTTCTGGAGTTGGTTGAGCTGGAAGTGCGGGAATTGTTGTCGAAGTATGATTTTCCGGGCGACGCGATACCGGTGACGCGGGGTTCGGCGCTGAAGGCGCTGGAGTGCGGATGCGGGAAGAGAGATTGTGCGGCTTGCTCTCCTATTTTGAAGCTGATGGATACAGTTGATGAATATATTCCGACGCCGACGCGCGATGTGGACAAGCCCTTTTTGATGCCTGTCGAAGACGTGTTTTCGATCAGCGGACGGGGAACGGTCGTGACGGGCCGGGTGGAGCGTGGTCAGGTCAAGGTTGGAGAAGAAATCGAGATCGTCGGGATTCATAATACCCAGAAGTCAGTCGTGACCGGAGTGGAGATGTTCCGGAAGATCCTGGATATGGGGCAGGCGGGTGACAATGTGGGACTGCTGCTTCGCGGAACAAAGAGGGAAGACGTGGAGCGTGGGATGGTGCTGTCGAAGCCCGGGAGCATCACGCCGCACACAGTGTTTGAAGCGGAAGCGTATATTCTGACGAAAGAAGAAGGTGGAAGGCACACGCCATTTTTCAATGGATACCGGCCCCAGTTTTATTTTCGGACAACGGATGTGACGGGAGTGGTGACGTTGTCGGAAGGGGTCGAAATGGTGATGCCAGGGGACAATATACGGATCAAGGTAACGCTGATCACTCCGATAGCCATGGAAGACGGTTTGCGCTTTGCGATTCGGGAAGGTGGCCGGACCGTGGGTGCCGGTGTCATTACCAAGGTGATCCAGTAAACGATAGAAATGAGAGAAGGCTGATCAATGCGGGAAATCATCACGCTTGCTTGCACCCAATGCAAAGACCGAAATTACTCCTCGATGAAAAACAAGAGAAATACGCCTGATAAGGTTGAGTTAAAAAAGTTCTGTCGGCGTTGCAATGGGCATACTGTCCACAAGGAAACAAAATAGCGCTCATAGGCCAGTAGCTCAATTAGGCAGAGCACCGGTCTCCAAAACCGGGGGTTGGGGGTTCGATTCCCTCCTGGCCTGCCAGAAACGGAGATTTTGTGGGAAAACTCTCTCTAACCGCTTCGATACAGCGCGGAAGATCTTTCTATCAAGAGGTTGTCGCTGAGGTTCGAAAAACATCGTTTCCTTCAAGGCAGGAGACAATGGGGGCGACGGGAGTTGTATTTGTTCTCGTAATCTTGCTTTCACTCTATCTGGCGTTGGTGGATATGCTGCTCTCAAGAGGGATGGCCCTCATTTTATCTTAATCCCAAAGGTGGCAGTATCGATGAGGCAGGAAAAAGATTCAGACAGTAAAAAGAATTGGTATGTGATTCATACCTATGCGGGTTTTGAAAACAGGGTCAAGACAAGTATCGAGGAACGGGTTGTTTTAAAGGATCTGTCGGATATTGTCGGCCAGGTTGTTGTTCCGATCCAAAATGTTACGGAATTGAAAGAAGGAAAGAAAAAGATTTCTTCAAGGAAAGTCTTTCCAGGATATGTACTGGTGGAGATGGAGCCGACCGAAGAAGCAATCCAGTTTGTTCTTTCAACTCCTAAGGTAACCGGATTTCTTGGAAATGGGACGATTCCGATTCCAATGTCAAGCAGAGAAGTCTCGGAGCTGTTTGACAGAATCGAATCCGGAACGGCCATGCCTTCCCCATCACAGCATTTTTCGGAATCTGAAACGGTTCGGATTACAGATGGCCCCTTCCAGGGATTTTCCGGATTGATTTCAGAAGTTGATAACGATCATGGAAAACTAAAAGTTCTGGTGAGTATTTTTGGACGCCAGACCCCTGTTGAGCTTGATTTTCTTCAGGTTGAGCGATTGTAACTTTGATCAAATTGTCTAAGACAAGGGACTAAAATGGCAAAAGAAATCACAGGTTATGTCAAACTCCAACTTCCAGCTGGAAAAGCCAACCCCTCTCCACCAGTTGGTCCTGCGCTTGGCCAGCATGGCGTAAATATTATGGAGTTCTGCAAGCAGTTCAACGCGCGCACGCAGACAATGGGAGATTCTGTTATTCCGGTTCTCATTACTGTATATAAGGACCGGTCGTTTACTTTTATTACAAAAACACCTCCTGCTTCGGATCTATTGAAGAAAGCAGCGGCTGTTCCCAAAGGATCGAAGACTCCTAATAAAGAGAAGGTTGCGACTTTATCTCGCTCAAAGTTGATGGAAATTGCCAAGCAGAAGCTTCCTGATCTCAATGCATATGATGTAGATCATGCTGCGCGGATTATAGAAGGAACTGCCAGGAGTATGGGGATCACCATAGAAGGGTGATTTTTCTGGCATGCGATTTTAACGTTATTGCAAGGGCAGGAAAATGTCAGAAGGAAAAAAAATCAAACTGGCGAGAAGTCGGGTCGAAAGCAGATTGTACTCCGTTGATGAGGCAATCGCACTTATCAAGGAAGTCAAATTTTCGTCCTTTGATGAATCAGTGGACATTGCTGTAAATCTTGGTGTTGATCCGCGCCATTCCGATCAAATGGTTCGAGCCGCCGTCCTGCTTCCGCATGGTATTGGGAAAAAAGTTAGGGTATTGGTCTTCGCAAAGGGTGAAAAGGAAAAAGAAGCTCTGGATGAAAAAGCTGATTATGTCGGAGCCGATGACCTCGTTGCCCGTATTCAAGAGGGCTGGCTCGATTTTGATACGGTCATCGCAACCCCGGATTTGATGGGGATGGTCGGGCGCCTTGGTAAGGTGCTTGGTCCAAGAGGTTTAATGCCTAATCCAAAAACGGGAACTGTTACATTTGATATCGGCAGAGCTGTCAAGGAAGCGAAACAAGGTAAGGTGGAGTTCAAATCGGATAAGGGTGGGGTCCTGCACTTTCCCATTGGTAGAGTTTCCTTTGACATCCCTCAGATCAGGGAAAATCTGATGACTGCATTTTCTGCTATTTCAAAGGCAAAACCTCAAACATCAAAAGGAAAATACATCCGTCAGGCCGTTATTTCGACAACGATGGGTCCCGGTGTAATTATTGACGTTAATTCCATCCTGAAAGAGGTAGGATGATGGCAACAAAAGCCCAAAAAACCCTCCAGGTTACAAAGTTAAATCAAAGGGCCCAGTCGGCTCAACTTATGGTTATTGCCAAGTACGAGGGGCTTTCCGTCTCGTCTTTAACAAACTTGCGTCGAGATCTTCGTGCTAAGGGAGGAGAGTTTTCAATTTACAAGAACACCTTGGCCAAGATCGCAACAAAAGGAACAGCGGCAGAGGTCCTGGACAAAGATTTTAGAGAAGCTGTCGGTGTGCTGATCGTCCAGGAAGAAAAAAATGCTGTTGGGGCGTTGAAGGCATTTGTCGATTATGCAAAGGGAAATGGTGCCTTTTCAATCAAGGCAGGGGTGTTTGAAGGCCAACGCTTAGAAGCTCCGGCACTCACTGAGCTCTCGCGCATTCCTGACAGGGCAACCCTTTACGCACAACTGCTCGGCCTACTTTCTTCGCCGTTGGCCAAAACAACGCAAGGGCTCAATCAGGTTGTTCAGAAATTGGTTTATGGGCTGAGCGAATATTCCAAGACGAAAGGATGATTTTTGTTGCTTGATGGCAACAACCTTTCCAAATACGCGGAAGTTTATCTTCCGTATTAACAACTTCAAGTTGCTCAAGAATAACTTAGAAAGGGTTGTCTCAGATGTCGAAAATGACTGTTGATGAAATCTTGACCGGTATTGAAAATCTCACTGTTCTTGAGCTTGTAGGACTAATCAAGAATATGGAAGAAAAATTTGGAGTTTCCGCCGCCGCTCCCGTAGCGGTAGCTGCAGCTCCTGCTGCTGCCTCAGCCGCAGCTGCAACCGAAGAAAAAACGGAGTTTGATGTTATCCTGAAGTCAGCCCCAGCAGATAAAAAAATTAATATCATTAAAGTCGTTCGCGAACTGACAAGCCTTGGCCTGAAAGAAGCGAAGGATCTTGTTGAGGGTGCTCCCAAGCCCCTGAAGAACGGAGCGACTAAAGAAGAAGCTGCTTCGATGAAAGAAAAGCTTTCCGCTGCTGGTGCTGAAGTCGAGGTTAAGTAACCTAGATTTACCAGTTTTCTTCTTTCAGTTGGCAGGGTTGACCCTTTTCTTCGTCAACCCTGCATTTTCTTTTGGAGAAAATTATTTTATCTATGATGCAACACATACTTCCTCGATCGAGTGAAATATATGCTTCGTTTCCACTTCGCCTTTTAAGAGTGATCTATACCGCCTTTTGCCATTGCAAAACCAATACTTTCCTAGTACCCGAACCAAATTGATTCGGGATGTCATTGTTCCCTGAGCACTCACACGTAGCCGTTTCATTTGGCAGACCGAGCAATCTAGATCAGGAAGTAGGACACTTTCCTTTCGGGGACCATTGATTTTTACGGAATATTAATGAGGAAACCATCGATGAACAAGAAAACGAAGATTGACCGCCATTTTTTTGGACTCGGGCAACAATATCTCGATGTTCAGGATCTGATTGAAATTCAGAAAAAATCGTATGACCGATTCCTGCAGCTTGATGCTGATCCAGAACAACGGGAAGATTGGGGCCTTCAGTCGGCGTTCCTTAGCGTTTTCCCCATTGAGGATTATAACGGAAATATTAGGATCGATTTTCTTGAGTATTCTCTTGGCGAGCCGAAGTATAGTGAACGCGAAGCGATCGAAAGAGGTATGACGCACGCTGCTCCTCTGAAAATCAAGGTACGAATCGCTGTGTTGGAAAAAACCAAGGAAAACGACCGTCCAAAATCCTTTGTTTCTCCCCACCTTCAGGACTCGACTGTCAAGACACTTCGTGAGCAGGAAATTTATTTGGGTGACCTCCCGCTTATGACATCAAAAGGGACGTTCATTATCAACGGTACGGAAAGAGTTGTTGTCAGTCAGCTCCATCGGTCCCCTGGCGTTTTCTTTTCTCATGACAAAACCAAAACCCGTGTCGCGGGGACACCTCTCTTTACATCCCGAATAATCCCCTACAGGGGTTCATGGGTTGATTTTGAATACGATCCGAAAGACAACCTCTTTGTTCGAATAGACCGGAAAAAAAAGTTCCCAGCTACTGTCATGTTGAAGGCTCTTGGTTTGACAGCATCCAGCATCATTCAAGAGTATTATGCGCCGGAATCCTTGTTTATTGAACCAGGGACTCCCCAAATTGTCGCTTTTTATCCATTCGTTCCTGGGGAATCTCTTGTCTTTCAATTGCGTGACCATGAAGGTCCGATATTTAGAGAGGAAACACTGCCGTCTGATCCGGCTGAATTGAATCGTGTGCTAAAAGACCGAGTGGATCTCTCTATTCGTTTCCATAATCCCGAAACAGGGACTGACTTTCATATTACGGATGTAAAAGTCCATTCAGATTCGAAGAACATAGGACTTTTTATCCCGGTGAATTCTCTTCTGACATCAACCAAGAAGGCAGAATATGCCTCACCTGAGCTTCATAAACTCATTGAATCCCTGAACGATGGACTAAAAAAGAAAGCAGGATTCTTTTCAAGCGAATTGCTTAATGCGAAAGGTCTCCTTTCCCTGTTTGAACAGCATTCAAAAGCACACGAAACTCTTCTGCAATCAATACTTCCTTTTCAGTTGAAAACCAAAGAGTTTGCAGTCCATCAACCAATGACTGTTTTCCGTTGTACGGAGCTTTCGCTCGATTCCCCGATTCCATTTCGAATAGTTTCGCGCGTAGCAAAAGAGGAGGGGGATAGAGTTCGGTTTGTCGATGAGACGGTACTGAATGAAAGAGAACCTCTATCAAAAGACAATATCCGTCTTCTCCAAAAAACAAAGAATATTGGTACGATTCATCATAGGAGTAAAAAGTTTTACTCGTTGTCTCTCCGGGAAGACAAAGACAAGAATGTCTTTACAATTCTTGAAGCTCTTCCGGATAAAGAAATCGACGAATATTACGCAGCTGAAGAAATTCTCGATCCTGCGGATTTTGTAAAAACTCTTGTAACACCAACGCAACCCTTGGGCGTAAAAGATTTCGATAAAAATAAAAAGCCTTTACTGCTACAGATGTTTGAGAAAGGTATCCAAAAGCTGGAGGCCTATATTGTTCCGATGAACCAGAGAGGAAGAGCGGTTATTCATCAGACTCTCACCGGAGACAAGGTTACATCTGTTGAAAATGAAAAGTCTTATTTTCTGCGCTACATCCTCTCCAAGGGGCTTTCTTCAGAGCAATTAACGATTGCTTTGGCCAATCGCTTTCTTCCATATGAGGAAATCATTGTTCAGAGTAAAAAAAGGCGTTTTTATGTTCGCTTGGGGGCAAAGTCCACTTTTAAGCTGATTTCCTCTGACGGAGAAGTCCTCCTGACGGATGGTGCAGTGATGACTGCAGAATTGGCTTCTATGATAAAAACTTCTGGACAGGCGATTCTTGTCCGAGGCAAAAATGATGAAATTCCTGTATCGATGCAATTGGAATCAGATAATCTGGGAGAGAAGCTTGTCCTGACGAGCAAGGATCCGGCAAAGCCTGAGGATCTTCTTTCAAAAGTTCTTCTTTTCTCTATGGGAGAAACCCGTAAAGGTCATCACCTGCGCTCTGTTGGAGAAGCAGCGGAGTTCGAAGATATTGATTTGGCCAAAAAAGGTAAAAGTGAGGTTCTTCCCCTTGTAACAGTGAGCAGTATTAAAATGGGAGAACTCTTCTGGGAGCTGGTTGACCTCGGGCATCATCCCCATAGAGTTGAGTCCGACCCGGCAGTCATTGAAATTTATAAGAAAATCCGGCCGGGAGAAGTTCCACATGTTGAAACGGCTCGACAATTTTTTGAACAGACCTTTTTCAATACAAAACGATATGACCTGTCTTCTGTTGGAAGACTTAAGATTAATTCGAAGTTGGGAATTCGAGAGAATCTTAATAATCGTCTTCTGACTAAAAATGATGTCGTGGAAGTTATTCGCTATATGGTTGGATTGCTGGAAAATAAAGGTGAGGTTGATGACATTGATCACCTTGGCAATCGGCGAGTCAGATCCGTCGGTGAGCTCTTGGAAAATCAATTCCGCGTCGGGTTGGTGCGTATGGAGCGCGCAATCAAGGAGCGATTGAATCTCGGAGATCCAGACGCCATTATTTCAACGGATCTGATCAATGCTAAGCCCGTTTCGGCCATCATAAAAGAGTTTTTTGGCTCTAGCCAGTTATCCCAGTTTATGGATCAGACAAACCCCTTGGCGGAAGTTACTCACAAAAGACGACTTTCGGCCTTGGGGCCTGGAGGTCTGACGCGTGAAAGGGCTGGCTTTGAAGTCCGAGACGTTCATGCCAGTCATTACGGAAGAATTTGTCCGATCGAAACTCCAGAAGGTCCAAATATCGGACTTATTACTTCTCTGGCAACGTTTGCCCGTGTCAATGATTTTGGGTTCATCGAATCACCGGTCAGGAAGGTTGAGGACGGAAAAGTCCTTCCCGAAATTATTTATCTCTCTGCAATGGACGGGGATAAATACATTATTGCTCAGGCAAATACCCCAGTAGATGAGAGCGGAAAGTTTATCGAATCCCATATTACTGCAAGACATAAGGGAGATTTTGTTTCGGTACCTGTTGACAGGGTCCAGTTTATTGATGTTGCACCGCAGCAAATTGTTTCTGTGGCAACGGCTATGATCCCGTTTCTTGAGCATAATGATGCAAACCGTGCATTGATGGGATCAAACATGCAACGGCAGGCGGTTCCTTTGCTCAGGGCAAGTGCTCCCGTCGTTGGAACTGGTATGGAGCGTATTGTTGCACGTGATTCGGGTTACGTGATTTACGCAGAGGATGACGGTCAGGTTACGAGTGTTGACGGATCCCGGATTGCAATTCGTTATCAGGGACAGGACAAGGCCAAGGAATACAACCTCATTAAATTTCAGCGGTCTAATCAAAACACTTGTTTGAACCAGAAAGCCTTGTTGCCTGTTGGCACGAAAGTTAAAAAAGGAGATGTAATCGCTGATGGTCCTTCCACTGACCGGGGAGACCTGGCCATGGGACAGAATGTACTGGTGGCTTTTATGCCATGGGGTGGTTACAACTTTGAAGACGCTATTCTCGTCAGTGAGCGGCTGATTAAAGATGATATGTTTACTTCCATCCATATTGAAGAATTTGAGCTGGAAGCGCGGGAAACGAAACAAGGAAAGGAAGAGATTACTCGGGACATCCCAAATTTGTCCGAAGAATCCCTGAGAAATCTTGATGAGAGTGGAATCATCCGGATAGGAGCAGAAGTTAAGCCTGGAGATATTCTTGTCGGAAAGGTGACACCTAAGGCTGAGACACAACTGACCCCGGAAGAGAGATTGCTGCGTGCAATTTTTGGAGACAAATCAGCTAACTGGAAGGATGCGTCTCTAACTGTTCCGGCTGGAATCGAGGGAATTGTTGTCGATGTCCGGATCCTTTCAAGAAAAGGTGTTGAAAAAGAGGAATTCCCTGCTCCAATGTCAACTCAGGATGTGACTGCGCTAACTAAAAGCTATCAAGACGACCTGAGAGAGCTTGAGAGTTCAAAAAACCTTAAAATCCGAAAATTCTTAATAGGAAAAGTCATTAAGGAAGACATCCTCGATTCAGAGACAGGGGATGTCCTGCTTAAGAAAAAGAGGAGACTCACACAAGAGATCCTGGAGAAGTTGTCAGATCTTTCAATTATTACTTTGTCTGACCCTAAGGAGCAGGATGAGCTTCTTTCTATCGAGAGAGAGACAAAAGAGAAAATTGAAGCCATTCAGTTGCGTCATGATGAAAGAATTGGCCGTCTGAAGCGCGGTGATGAACTTCCTCCTGGTGTATTGAAGCTTGTAAAAGTATATATCGCTATGAAGCGTAAGCTTTCTGTAGGGGATAAGATGGCTGGCCGCCATGGTAATAAGGGTGTTGTTTCAAGGATTCTGCCTATGGAGGATATGCCCTTCCTTCCTGATGGTACTCCTGTCGATATCGTTTTAAATCCTTTAGGCGTCCCATCTCGTATGAACGTTGGTCAGATATTGGAGACCCACTTGGGCTGGGCTGGAAAGATGCTCGATGTCCATTTTGCATCTCCTGTCTTTGATGGAGCATCGGAAGCCGAAATCAAGGAGCAGTTGAAAAAGGCGCAACTACCTGAGACTGGTCAGACAGTATTACTTGATGGAAAAACAGGAGAACCATTTGAGCGTCCAGTAACGGTTGGGGTGATGTATATGCTTAAACTACACCACCTCGTCGATGACAAGATTCATGCCCGTTCCATTGGGCCTTATTCTCTTGTGACCCAGCAACCCTTGGGAGGAAAAGCGCAGTTTGGTGGACAAAGGCTAGGTGAAATGGAAGTTTGGGCTCTCCAGGCTTATGGTGCAGCATCGACTCTTCAGGAATTCTTGACGGTGAAATCTGATGATGTTTCCGGGCGTAGTCGCATGTATGAAGCTATTGTTCGAGGGGAAAACTACCTGGAACCTGGACTTCCCGAATCCTTTAACGTTTTGATTAAAGAACTTCAGAGTTTGGCTTTGGATATTGAGCTCCTGAAAACAAAGGAGAAATAAGATGTCAAATGAAAACTACAAGGATGAAATGAAGCAAACTACCGGGTCTGCTGTAGAAGGAGCAATGTCCTCCGTCTCTCCGGACTCTGGCATGCTTGAGGAAGATGGTTTTGGTGGGGGAGGGCATCATCGCCACGCACACCCACTGAGGATGGACTCTGAAGTCCTGTCTTTTTCGGCTCTAAAAATTATGTTGGCGTCTTCGGAAAAGATTCATTCTTGGTCCTTTGGCGAGGTAAAAAAGCCTGAAACAATCAATTACCGTTCGTTTAAGCCAGAGCGAGATGGTCTATTCTGTGCAAAAATTTTCGGGCCAGTAAAAGACTGGGAATGTAATTGCGGCAAATATAAGAGAATGAAGCACCGTGGGGTTATATGTGACAAATGCGGTGTCGAAGTTATTCAGAGCAAGGTTCGACGCGAACGAATGGGCCATATTGAATTGGCCGCTCCCGTTGCACATATCTGGTTCTTGAAAGGTCTTCCGTCCAGAATCGGAAATCTGCTTGATATGACGATCAAGGATCTGGATCAAATCCTCTATTTTGAATCCTACGTCATCACGGATTTAGGTGATGTGCTTGATCAAATTGATCAAGCAAAAAATAGCCAGATACGCTCTCTTCTTCAGAAAAATTCCAAGGCTGTCTATAAGGTTTCTCCGTCAAAAGGTGATACCACGAAATTGTCGGACCCTGTGACAGATGACTTTTTTAAGGATAATGAGACTCTTCCGATTATCGCAGTTGTTGAAAGAGAAGTTGGTCAATTTGAAGAGTGGGCGAGCCTTCTTGCCTCCAATGAAGAAAAAGGGAAATCGAAGAAAAGCAGATCGAAAGATAACGGTCAGACCGGAGCAGAAAGTCAAGACGGTATCAAGATTAAGTTCCGAAATCCTCTCTCGCTTGATTTTTACTCGAAAGATACTGGAAACATCCTGCATCGTGGGGGCACAAAGCTTTCGGATGTTTCTCTTAAAACAGATATGATCCTTGTTGTTGTCGAGGAAGATCAGTTAACAAATATCCATAAAACAGGGTCTCATTTTGACAAGATGCGTGAGGATCTTGATCTCGACTTCAAGCGTCATCGACCGATTTCTAAAGAGGAGTTTGAAAGATACAAAAGAGATTTTCCCCGATCGAACATGAAAGGTGAAATCGGTGCAGAGGCCATCAGGACTCTTCTTAAAAACTTGCGTCTTGATGACCTGGCTACTGAAATGCATGCTCAAATGCTTGATCCATCAGTCAGCTCTGCCAGTAAGAAAAAAATATCCAAAAGGCTCAAAATCGTTGAGGCTTTTCGGAAATCCGGTAACCGACCTGAATGGATGATACTCGATGTCATTCCGGTCCTTCCTCCTGATCTTCGACCCCTAGTTCCTTTGGATGGGGGGCGTTTTGCGACTTCGGATCTAAACGATCTCTATCGTCGAGTGATCAACCGGAACAATCGTCTTAAGAGGTTGCTGGATGTATCTTCGCCTACGCCACAACTGATTATTCATAATGAAATTCGTATGTTGCAGGAAGCAGTTGATGCTTTGTTTGATAATGGCCGCAGAGGCAGAGTGATTAGAGGTGCTAACAGACGACCTTTGAAATCTCTTTCAGACATGCTTAAAGGTAAACAAGGACGATTCCGTCAAAATCTCTTGGGTAAACGTGTCGATTATTCAGGTAGGAGCGTGATCGTAATCGGTCCTGAGCTTAAGCTTAACCAATGCGGTTTGCCGAAAAAAATGGCACTTGAGCTTTTTAAACCATTTATTTTCCAAAAACTTGAAGCTCGAGGTCTGGTCAGCAATATAAAGACTGCAAAGAAAAAGGTTGAAAAAGAGGATCCGGTAGTTTGGGATATCCTGGACGAAGTGATTCAAGAGCACCCGGTTCTTCTAAATCGGGCACCAACCTTACATCGACTGGGTATTCAGGCGTTTGACCCTGTATTGGTCGAAGGCAAGGCGATCCGTCTCCATCCGCTTGTTTGTGCAGCATTTAACGCCGACTTTGATGGCGATCAGATGGCTGTTCATGTTCCTTTGTCTATAGAAGCTCAGCTGGAAGCAAGAGTATTGATGATGAGCATCAATAACATTTTGTCTCCGGCGAATGGAAAACCAATCATGGTACCCACCCAGGATATGGTTCTTGGTTGTTATTATCTTAGCAAGGAGCGCAAGGGTTCTAAGGGAGAGGGCTTTTCTTTCAGTTCTTCAGAAGAAGTCCGAATTGCTTATGATGCTGGCGTTGTGGAGCCCCACGCGAGGATCCGGGTTCGGATGACAGATATTTCCGGTCAAATCAAAACTTATGAAACAACGGTTGGAAGGGTCCTCTTTTCCGGAATTCTTCCGCCCGGGATCCGTTTTGAAGAAGTTAATAAGGAAATGACGAAAAAAGTTCTGACAAACCTTATCGATCAATGTTTCCGGAAATCCGGAAGGCAGGAAACGGTAGGATTTTTGGACAGGATCAAACAGATAGGCTTTGAGTTTGCTACTCGTTCAGGAATTTCCATTGCAATTGGAGATATGAGAATTCCAAAAAACAAGTCAGAGGCTATCGAAAAGGCAAATCTCGAAGTGCTTGAAATCGAAAATCAATACAATGAAGGCTTGATTACCGCGGGTGAGCGTTATAACAAGGTGATCGATAAGTGGGCCCAAGTTACCGAGCTTGTAGCAGATGAAATGATGAAGGAGTTGAAGGCGGAAGAATTAGCCGTACAAAATGGTACGGCTATCAGCACAGGGGAATCACCCGTCCGATTTAACTCCATTTATATGATGGCAGACTCGGGGGCAAGAGGATCGGCCCAGCAAATTCGGCAATTGGGTGGGATGAGGGGTTTGATGGCCAAACCTTCCGGAGAAATTATTGAAACTCCGATCACGGCAAATTTCCGAGAAGGTTTGAATGTGCTTCAATACTTCATTTCTACACATGGAGCACGAAAAGGTCTGGCCGATACAGCTCTTAAAACTGCAAACTCCGGTTATCTCACGCGCAGGCTGGTTGATGTTGCTCAGGATGTAATCATTACGGAAGAAGATTGTGGAACATTAAACGGCATTGAAGTAACTGCTTTGGTCGAAGGCGGTGAAACAATTGAGCCTCTTGAAGAGCGCATTCTGGGAAGAGTAGCGGCAGAAGATATTTCTGTCACTGTCCTGAAAAACCAGGAGCGTTTTACTGAGATAGTCGTTGGAGCGGGTGAGGAAATTAATGAAGAAAAGGTTGAGCGCATTAAGGAATCCGGGCTTGACCTCATTAAAATTAGATCTGTTTTGACATGTCAAACTCGACGTGGAGTCTGTGCGGCATGTTATGGCCGGGATCTGAGCTCTGGAAAGCGGGTTGAGCTTGGAGAAGCCATTGGAATTATCGCAGCTCAATCAATCGGTGAACCAGGTACACAGTTAACAATGAGAACTTTCCATATTGGTGGTACTGCCCAGGTTGCCAAGCAGTCAATTCATGAAGCAAAGCGGGATGGAAAAGTCCGATACGACAACCTGACGACGGTACGGAACAAGGAAGGTGCCAACATTGCCATGTCCAAAAATGGGAAGTTGGTAATCGTCGGGGTAGATGGAAGAGAGAAAGAACGTTATTCGATTGTCTATGGCGCGCGTGTTCTTCTCGAAGATGCTAAAGAAGTTTCTATCGGTACGAAGTTGGTGGAGTGGGATCCTTTCTCGACTCCCATTCTCACGGAAGCAAGTGGTCAGGTAGTCTTCCGCGATATTCAGGACCGAGTTACCATGCGGGAAGAGATAGACGAAGCCTCAGGATTAAAAAGTCGTGTCATTATTGATAATGCAAAACAAAATATGCGCCCAAGAATAGAAATTCGTGAAACCGGTTCAAAGTCCCGGAAAGAATACCCTTTGCCAATTGGTGCGCATATTCTGGTTGAAGAAAAGGAAAGTGTATCAACAGGTGATGTTATTGCAAAGATTCCAAGAGAATCTACAAAAACAAAAGATATTACTGGTGGTCTCCCTCGGGTAGCGGAGCTGTTTGAGGCAAGAAAACCGAAGGAGCAGGCAGTAATTACGGAAATTGAAGGAATTGTTGAGTTTAAAGATGGAAAACAGGGGCGCTCGAACCGAGTCATACTTGTTAAAAATGAGCAGGGCGAAGAAAAGGAATATACGATACCAAAAGGAAAACATGTTAGCGTGCATGAAAATGATTGGGTTGAAGCTGGTGAACCACTTATGGATGGCTCCGTAAACCCGCATGACATACTGAATGTTCTTGGACCTCAAGACCTGATGACTTACCTTGTTAATGAAGTCCAAGAGGTTTATCGGCTTCAGGGCGTCTCGATTAATGATAAGCATATCGAAGTTATTGTTCGTCAAATGCTTCGTAAGGTTAGAATAGATGATCCAGGAAACACAGATTTCCTTGTAGGAAGTCAGGTTGATCGAGGGATATTTGAAGAAGTCAATGACCAAATAGTTCAGTCAGGGAAGCTCCCCGCAAAAGGTGGATCTATGCTTTTAGGGATTACAAAAGCTGCACTTTCAACGGAAAGCTTTATCTCAGCCGCATCATTCCAGGAAACGACTAGGGTCTTGACTGAAGCAGCTATAAATGGAAAGACAGATGCATTGGTCGGCTTAAAGGAAAATGTGATTGTTGGACGTTTGATTCCAGCGGGTACTGGGTTTCCAAAGTTCCGAATGACGGCAGTTGGTGAAGGAGAAGGTGAAACGCAAAATGAAATGAGTGGGTCAGGTTCTTGACTCACTTGAAAATTATCATTAGAATGCTTCGGTTGTCCTAAAACGAGGAGGTACTGTGCCAACAATTAATCAGCTTGTGCGCCAAGGCCGCAAACAGATGGCGGCAAAAGGCAAAAGCCCTGCGTTGACAAGTTGTCCGCAGAGAAGGGGAGTCTGCGTTAGGGTTTATACCACCACGCCGAAAAAGCCGAACTCTGCTCTCAGGAAAGTGGCCCGTGTGCGGATGACAAATGGTTTTGAGGTAACCGCCTATATTCCAGGGGTTGGGCACAACCTTCAGGAACATTCGATAGTTCTTGTGAGGGGTGGAAGGGTCAAGGATCTTCCAGGTGTTCGCTATCATATTGTTCGTGGTGCTTTGGATGCTGCTGGTGTTGCGAACAGAAAACAAGGACGTTCCAAGTATGGAGCCAAAAAAGCCAAGAAATAGGCTCAATATCGCTTCTAACTTGTGGGGGTAAGGGTCAATGCCAAGAAGGCCAGGGCGTGTCGATCGGAGAGAGGTTGCTCCGGATGCGAAGTTCAATAGTAGACTTGTCTCTAAAATAATTAATGTCATTATGAAAAAAGGGAAGAAATCTGTCGCTGAACAAATTCTGTATGACTCTCTCGATTTGATGGCTAGCAAGACGGGGGGGGGATTCCTTGAAGCTGTTTAAGCAGGCGATAGATAATGTCAAGCCCGCCATGGAGGTTAAGTCTCGCAGAGTGGGCGGAGCATCCTATCAGGTTCCTGTTGAGATTCGCCCCAATAGAAAAATTTCTTTGGCTCTTCGATGGATTGTTGACAGTGCTTATAAGCGAGCCGGGCATTCGATGGAAGAGAAGCTTGCGGGAGAATTGCTTGATGCATCTAATAATACTGGCGGTGCAGTCAAGAAAAGAGAAGACACTCATAGAATGGCAGAAGCAAATAAAGCTTTTGCGCATTATCGCTGGTAGGAGGCAAGAGCAGTGAGGCAGTACCCTCTTGAAAAAACCCGAAATATCGGAATTATGGCCCATATTGATGCTGGGAAGACAACGACAACGGAGCGAATTCTTTTTTATACCGGTATGCTCCATCGTATGGGCGAGGTCCACGAGGGTACAACGGTCATGGACTGGATGGAGCAGGAGCGCGAGCGTGGGATTACGATTACATCTGCTGCGACAACCTGCTTTTGGAAGGACACTCGAATCAATATTATCGACACGCCTGGACATGTCGATTTTACTATTGAAGTCGAGCGCTCCCTGAGAGTTCTTGACGGTGCAATCGCTGTTTTTGACTCCGTTCAAGGAGTTGAGCCCCAGTCAGAAACTGTTTGGCGCCAAGCCGATAAATACAGGGTTCCTCGAATCGCTTTCATGAATAAAATGGACCGAATCGGAGCGGATTTCTATTCCTCCGTTCAAACGATGGTTGATCGTCTCAAGGCAAAGCCAATTCCGGTGCAAATTCCCATCGGTAAGGAATCAGAGTTTGTCGGCGTTGTTGATCTGTTGGAAATGCGAGGGATCTTCTATGACGATGAAACTCTAGGCGCCAAGTATAATGTCCGGGAGATTCCTGACGATCTGAAAGAACTGGCGGCTGAGTACAGGGAAAAATTAGTGGAGTCTGTCGCTGAACTTGATGATGACTTGATGGAAAAGTTTTTAAATGGTTCTCCCATCTCTTCTTCCGAGCTCAAGTCGGCGCTTCGTAAAATTACAATGTCTATGAAGGGAACTCCTGTTCTTTGCGGGGCAGCCTTTAAGAATAAGGGCATTCAGCTTCTTCTTGATTCTGTCATTGATTATCTTCCCAGCCCAGTTGATGTGCCGGATATTATCGGGATAGATCCTAAAACAGAATTGGAAATCAATCGCAAGGCAGATGATTCAGAGCCATTTTCGGGACTTGCATTCAAGATTATGACGGACCCTTTTGTCGGTCAGTTAACCTTCTTTCGTGTTTACTCTGGCAAGCTTGAAGCTGGTTCCTATGTTTATAATTCAACAAAAAAAGTAAAAGAGCGTATTGGTCGGCTACTCTTAATGCATGCTGATAAGAGAGAAGATATCAAGGTAGTGAATTCCGGAGATATAGCAGCTGCTGTTGGGCTTAAAAATACTATGACCGGTGATACCTTATGCGAAGATACTTCTCCAATCATACTTGAAGTCATAGATTTTCCTGAACCAGTGATTTCTGTGGCGATTGAGCCAAAGACAAAAGCTGATCAGGAGAAACTTTCGCTTTCGCTGGGCAAGCTTTCTCAGGAAGACCCATCTCTGCGCATTAACACGGACGAGGAGACGGCCCAGACCATTCTGTCTGGAATGGGTGAACTTCATCTGGAAATTATCGTTGACCGTCTTAAAAGAGAGTTTAAGGTCGATGCTAATGTAGGAAAACCACAGGTCGCCTATAGGGAGACAATTAATAGCGCTGTTTCTTCTGAAGGCAAGTATATTCGACAAACAGGTGGTCGCGGGCAGTATGGCCACGTTGTTCTCGAAATTGAACCTCTAGAACGTGGATTGGGATTTGTTTTTGAAAACAAGATTGTCGGAGGCGTTGTTCCTAGGGAGTATATCCCTGCAATTGAAAAAGGTGTCGTCGAAGCACTTCAAGGCGGTGTTCTAGCTGGTTATCCCGTTGTTGATCTTAAGGTAGCCCTGGTGTTTGGGTCATACCATGATGTTGACTCATCTGAAATGGCATTCAAGATAGCAGGTTCAATGGCTGTCAAGGATGGTGTCAGAAAAGCGAAAGCAACGATCCTAGAGCCGATCATGAAGGTTGAGGTTATTGTTCCTGAAGAGTATTTGGGTGACACAATGGGTGACCTGAATAGCAGAAGAGGCAAGATTCTTGGAATGCATAACCGTTCCGGAGCTCAGGTCATAGATGCTCTTGTACCATTGGCTGGTATGTTTGGTTATGCAACTGATCTTCGTTCAATGACCCAAGGTCGCGGCCTTTTTAGTATGCTCTTTAACTCCTATGAACAAGTTCCAAAAGTTGTCGCCGATGAAATCATAGCGAAGGCAAATGCACAATAATTAATTTTCAAGGAGCTAAGAAATGTCCAAAGCGAAGTTTGAAAGAACAAAGCCCCATCTGAACATTGGAACGATCGGTCACGTGGACCATGGGAAGACGACGCT
>JAMCWZ010000010.1 GCA_023480765.1 Nitrospirota bacterium | reverse complement strand
GATGCAAGAAGGGGAAACAAAAGAGTTGAACCTGATTCTGAAGGTCGATGTGCAAGGCTCTCTTGAGCCTATCCGACATGCGTTGAGCAAGATCGGTACTTCTCAGGTGCGTGTCCGATTCATTCATGAGGGCGTCGGAGGTATCCGGGAAACGGATGTTCTTCTGGCACAAGCATCAAACGCTATTATCCTCGGGTTTAATGTCCGCCCGGATTCAAAGGCGGCAGTTCTTGCCGAAAAAGAAAAAGTCGATATCAAATTTTATTCTGTTATTTACGATGCGATTGAAGACGTGCGGAAGGCAATGGAAGGTCTTCTTGCGCCGACGATTCGGGAAAAGGTGCTTGGTCGTGTTGAGGTGCGAGAAGTCTATTTTATCAGTAAAGTTGGAACAGTGGCAGGCTGCTATGTGCTCGATGGGATTGTCCAGAAGAGTGGGGCGAATGTGCGGCTTCTTCGTGATGATGTTGTCGTATATACGGGAAAAATCAATCAGTTGAAGCGATTCAAGGATGATGTCAAGGAAGTTGCCGCCGGATATGAATGTGGTGTGTCTATCGAGAACTATCAGGATATCAAGCAGGGTGATATCATTGAGTGCTTTACGGAAGAGAGAATTGCCGCAAAACTGGAGGGATAGGTCAAGGATATGAGGGACGTTGGCAGGGAGTAGGCACAGTTCAATTGGTCATCTGATCCTTGTCCTTCATTTTCCGTATTCCCATTCTTTGAAGGAAAAGAGATTTCATCTTGCCGGATTGAAGAAGAAAATCCAGGACAGGTATCATGTTTCTATTGCCGAAACAGGTGATATGGACCTTTGGCAAAAATCTGTTCTTGAAGTTGTGTATGTCTCGGCAAACCATGCTCAGGTAGAAAAAACGTTATCTGCTGTTGTCTCTTTTGTCGTTTCCCATCCAGAAATTCAGGTTCTGGATGAAATCCAAGAGTTCATCTGATGAAACCAGTTTACCGCAGAGCTGACCGGGTTTCTTCTGAAATCAGGGAGATTGTTGCTCTCGTTCTCTCTCGCTTTTCGGCGGAGCCGGCTTTAGGGAGGCTGACAATTCTTTATGTCAATCTGCCCGATGACCTGAAAGTTGCGCGTATTCATTACTCCGTTTTTCCTGGGGAGGATCCACTCTATTATGGTCGATTGCTGACACGTCATAAAGGCCTTATTCGCAAAGAAGTCGGAAAACTGCTTCGTATGAAATGGATCCCGGATATCGAATTTCTACCTTCCCCCGAGATTGCTAATTCTGATTCGCAATCCGATTTTCTCGTTAGACAAACGGATAAAAATAAAAAGAATACGTCTTCTCTGATGGACGAACTTGAAGGTGAACAGTGAATCCACTGTCAATCAGCCCCCGGACCGAACGAACATCGGGTATGTTTCTTGTGGACAAACCCGCCGGCATGACATCGCATGATGTGGTCGACAGTGTTCGTAAAAATCTTGGATTTATCCGTGTCGGACATGGTGGAACACTTGATCCAATGGCGACGGGTGTCCTTCCCGTTTTTGTCGGGAAATCCACGCGACTGGCAGAAATGATTCATGGATATGACAAAACATACCGGTTCGACGTTCGATTTGGTGTCACGACGGATACGGGGGATTCGGAGGGAAAGCCTCTGACTGAAATCAAGTTTGATCAACTGGACAGGAGCAAGCTCAAGAATCTGCTCCAGTCTTTTACAGGTGTGAGACTCCAAAAGCCGCCCATGTATTCGGCAGTCAAGAAAAATGGAACTCCTCTTTATCGACTTGCAAGAAAAGGGATTGAAATAGAGAGAGAAGCCCGTCGAATTGAAGTTTACTCCTTGGAAATGTTGACCGTTTTTCCGGACGGAAAGACTGCTTCTTTTCGGGTGAAGTGTTCAAAGGGAACCTTCGTCCGGACGATTGCAGAAGAAATCGGAGAGGCGATGGGGTTAGGTGGACACGTCGTATTCTTGCGCCGGGAAGAGTTCGGTCATTTTCGTGCTGAGGATGCTGTTTCCCTTGAAGACTTGATTTCCATGGACATGGACGAGGGTCTTTCCTCTTGTTTGTGGAGTCCCTCCAGAATCCTCGAGAGTTTTCCTGAAATCCGGATTTTAGATGCACATTTACCGGATATTCATCGAGGAGCCAGGATCCCGGCTTTTCAGATTTATCGGACGAGTGGATTGTTTAATTTGTCAGAAATGGTTAGAATATCTGATCGTAAAGGCAAATGTATCGCAGTGGGGAAGACTTCCGTGTCAAGCGTGGAGCTCGACAGGCTTCCAAAAGGTTTGCCCGTTGCCCAGGTCGATAAGTTGATCGACTGGCTCTGAAAGGCATGAAAACGGTTTCACAAGTGGAATCATCGTTCAATTGAAAGGTTTGTTGGCATGGCGTTATCTAAAGAAAAAAAACAGTCTGTTATTTCCAGTTTTCAGATCAACCCCAAGGATACGGGTTCTCCTGAAGTGCAAATTGCGATCCTGACAGAACGCATCAATCAATTGGGTGAACATTTCCGAAAGTTTCCAAAAGATAAACATTCTCGCCGTGGTCTTCTTCTGATGGTGAGTCTCAGGAGACGTCATCTGAATTATCTGCAGAGAGTCAATCTTACAAAATATCAGGACGTCATTACGCGTTTGGGGCTCAGGAAGTAAGGCTGTTTTGTCCAGGGCGGATTCAGACGGGCATTCAGGAGCTTTTCGAAGGCTCTTGTATGGCCATCTGAATACCGCCTTTTTTATTATTATATGAGGATTTGGATGTTGAAAGGATAAAGGATAAAAGAATGAACCCCATCTTTGTTGAAGCCGTTGTTGGTGGAAAAACGGTCCGGCTGGAAACTGGCCGCATGGCCAAGCAGGCAGACGGGTCAGTCGTCGTCTGGGCGGATGGTACCGTTGTCATCGCAACGGCTGTTGCCTCAAAGGTCAGTAAACCTGGCGTCGATTTTTTGCCTTTGACGGTCGATTATCAGGAGAGAGCTTATGCTGCAGGAAAAATTCCCGGCGGGTTCTTTAAACGTGAAGGAAAGCCGTCAGAACGCGAAATTCTGAACAGCCGACTGATCGATCGGCCATTGAGACCACTTTTTCCGGAAGGGTTTTTCTTTGATACCCAACTGATTGCAAGTGTTATTTCTATTGATCGCGGCGGAATTTCGGATGTGATGGCTGTTGTCGCATCCTCGGCAGCGCTTTATGTCTCGGATATCCCGTTCATGAATCCTGTTGCTGCGGTGAAGGTAGGGTGTGTAGACGGAACGTTTATCGTTAATCCGACACTGGATGAGCAAGAACGTTCAACCCTGGACCTTGTTGTTGCCGGCACTCGCGATGCCATTATGATGGTCGAGGGACAGGGAAATGAGATCTCGGAGGAAACATTTCTGTCTGCCATTGATTTGGCCCACAAATCTATTCTTCCCTTGATCGAAGCTCAGGAAAAGCTTCGGGCAATGGCAGGAAAAGAAAAAAGACCTCTCCCTGCTGTGCCGATTCCTCCAAAAGTGATGGATATGGTGGAGTCGATGGGAGCGCCAAGACTCCGTGAAGCCTTGAAAATTGCGGTGAAACAAGAGCGCCAGGAACAGACAGCACAAATTTTGGGAGATGTCCGGGAAAAGATTCTTCAGGAGTTTTCCGCAAGCAGTCCCGAAATGGTTGTTGAAGAGCGTGAAATCTTTAACGCTTTCCACGAGCTGGAACGCCGAATCATGCGCGAAATGATCTTGGACCACAAAGTCCGGGCTGATGGCAGAGGACTCTCGGATATTCGCCCGATCACGATCGAGGTGGGAATCCTTCCCCGGACCCACGGATCGGCTTTGTTTACGAGAGGAGAAACCCAGAGCCTCTCTGTTGCGACCCTGGGAACATCCGACGATGAGCAAAGAATCGATGCTCTGGAAGGAGAATCTACAAAGCGGTTTATGCTTCATTATAATTTCCCTCCCTTTTCAGTCGGTGAAACAAAACCGATGAGAGGTCCCGGTCGCCGGGAAATCGGGCACGGCAATCTGGCTGAAAGAGCTTTGAAGCCGGTTCTTCCAGCCCGGGATTCTTTCCCTTATTCGATCCGTCTGGTTTCAGACATTCTTGAATCGAACGGATCGTCATCCATGGCAACGGTTTGTGGCGGATCTCTGGCGATGATGGATGCGGGTATCCCGATCAAGTCTGCCGTGGCAGGGATTGCGATGGGCCTCATCAAGGAAGGGGACAGGATTGCTATTTTGTCGGACATTCTTGGTCTGGAAGATCACCTCGGGGATATGGATTTCAAGGTGACGGGGACGGAAAATGGTATTACTGCTGTTCAGATGGATATCAAAATCACAGGAATTACCGTTGAACTGATGCGGGAAGCTTTGCAAAAAGCCAGGGAAGGTCGCCTTTACATCATGGAAAAAATGAAGATGGCCCTCCCGTCTTCCCGAAACAACATGTCCCCCTTTGCCCCGCGGATATTGACCCTTAAGATTAAACAGGACAAGATAAGGGAAGTTATCGGACCAGGCGGAAAGGTCATTCGGGGAATCACAGAAAAGACCGGCGCGAAAATTGAAATCGATGACTCTGGATTGATTCAGATTGCATCAACGGATGAGGTCGCCGCGCAAAAGGCGATTGATATGATCAACCAGATCGTTGAAGAGGTGCAGGTCGGCAAAATTTATCTCGGTCGAGTAAAAACAGTTGCAGACTATGGGGCATTTGTGGAATTATTTCCGGGTACAACCGGATTGTGCCATATCTCTCAGCTGGAAGATCGTCGAGTTGAAAAGGTTTCCGATGTCGTGTCCGAAGGAGACCTTATTCTCGTCAAGGCTCTGGAGGTAGATCGGCAGGGGAAAATCCGGCTTTCCCGGAAAGAGGCCATCGCTGAGGTGGGGGCCGATCGGGAGGTCCGGGTCGGCAGCGGGCGCTGAAGCCCGCTGACAAACAACGCGGAAAGGGGGGACTCTCCATGGATGTGAACAAGGGGGCTAACGGCCTCGTTGTAGTAGCCATCGTCCTTGGCCTGCTGTGGACTTGGTTGTTTACTTACGTGGGTTCGACACCGTTTTATCTTCCCAAGGGTGGGTAAAGCGATTCTCTTCCCCGGTCAGCTCTTATTTTTTCATTCTGAAAGGCCCGGTTTTCCGGGCCTTTTTTTCTTTTTAGTGCCGCTCGAATAACCCACTTTTCGAGGTGGAATCCCTTCTCAGCTCTATCAGGTTCGTTTTTTCAGAGAGATCCTTCATGATATATTCATCCGGGTCGGGATCAATTTTAATGGATACCTTTTTCTGTCAGGAAAGAAAAAATGCCCTATAAGGAACATACTCTTGCAAATGGTGTGCGTGTTTACTGGGATCCAATGCCGGAAAGCCGGGCGGCATCCATTGGTGTCTGGGTCCGGACGGGGAGTCGTTTCGAGGCAGCGGAGGAAGGGGGAGTTACACATTTCCTTGAGCATATGTGCTTTAAGGGAACAACGACCCGAAGTGCCGAAGACATTGCCAATGAAATGGATTTTCTTGGTGGGGAAATGAATGCGTTCACCAGCCAGGAAGTGACTTCCTTTTACGCCACTGTTCTGACAGAGAACTCCAGACAGGCAGGGAACCTTTTGGGGGATATCCTGACTAATTCGGTGTTTGATCCGGTGGAGCTGGAACGGGAACGGGGAGTCGTTTTGGAAGAACTTGCTGAATCGAAGGATGATCCGGAAGACCGGGTGATGGAAAATCTGTTTCGAATTTATTTTGGTGACCACCCTTTTGGAGCTCCGATTCTTGGGACTGAGGAATCCATCACCCGATTTTCCCGGCTGTCCGTCCGGGAGTATTTTAAAAAGCACTATCACCCGGGAAACCTTTTTGTCACGATTGCCGGCAATGTTCACTGGGATGAAGTGATTGACGCACTCGAAAATGCATTTCAGAACATCTCTGTCCGGAATCTCTCCTCTTCACCGTTGACAACGCCCGTTCCCACGTTTTCCCGAATGGAAGAGGAAGATGACTATGAACAGGTTCATCTCTGTCTCGGCCTTCGGGGGTTGCCGCAGCCTCATCCGCGCCAGACAGCATTGAGAGTTCTGACCACTCATCTTGGGGGAGGCATGAGTTCTCGCCTTTTTCAGGAAGTTCGGGAAAAAAGAGGATTGGCCTATTCTGTGTTCTCGAGTCCTCTCTCTTTCTCTGATGGGGGCATTGTCCGGATCTCCGCTTCCACCCGGCCGTCCCGTCGCGAAGAGCTGGCATCTGTCCTTGTGGAAGAACTCCGGAGACTGGAAAAGATTCCGTTGACGAGCAGCGAGCTCACACGCTCTAAAAACCAGCTGAAGTCATCGCTTCTTCTCGGTCTCGAATCAGCCGGAGGAAGGATGAGCAAGATGGGCAGAGATCTCTTGAACTGGGGGCGCGAAATTGCCGTGACCGAAATCGAGCAGTGGATCGATCAGGTGACTGCTGAGGATATCCTTCATCTTGCCCAAGAATTGAAGTGGGGGGAAGAACAAGCCATTTCTGTTCTGGGACCTCTCTCCGCCCCAGAAC
>JAMCWZ010000089.1 GCA_023480765.1 Nitrospirota bacterium | reverse complement strand
GTTCCCAGAGCCAGAACCCGACGTTTTCTCCCACCGTCAGAGAGTCGAAGAGGGCTCCTTCCTGGAAGACCATTCCAATGCGCTGACGATAACGCAGCAGCTCTTTTTCATCCAGTTGTCCCACGTCCTCGCCATCCACCAGGATCCTTCCTGAAAAAGGCTGGAGAATTCCGAGGATGCCTTTCAGAAGGGTCGACTTTCCGGATCCGCTGTCTCCCAGAATGACCATCGTCTTTCCATCCGGAACTTCCATGTTGATGTCACTGACAACGACCCGGTCGCCATACCCCAGGGACACCCCCTCAAACTGGATCATCCGGTTAATCCCCAGACGTTGATCAGGAGTTTTGACAGGAGAAAATTTGCCACCAGAATCCAGATCGCCGCCGATACGACGGCCTTGGTCGTGCTCTTTCCAACGCCAAAGGCGCCCGACGCACTTTTCATCCCGTAATAACAGCCGATCGATGTAAGAATGAATCCGAAGAAAAGAGGTTTCAGAAAAGCATCCGTCAGGTTCTGGGCCGTCAGGGCGTCCCGGACACCCGACCAGAACAGGGGGGCCGGCACATGACCGACCGCCATGGAGATGCCGAGGCCTGCCAGAAGAGCCAGGAAATCCCCGGAGATGCTGAGGATGGGCATCATCACGATTCCGGCAAAAATGCGGGGAGCGACCAGTCGGTCCAGGGGATCGACACCCATGACGCGAAGAGCGTCGATCTGCTGGGTAGAATTCATCATGCCGAGCTCGGACGAAATACCGGCCGTGACACGGGCGGACATGACAAGCGAAGCCAGGACGGGGCCCATGTCCCGGATGATCGAGGTTGTCACCACTTTTCCGAGCAATGCCCGGGCTCCATAGGGGGCCATGACAACTTCAAACTGGAGGGCCATGTCGAGTCCGGCGAAAATACTGGCAAGAAAAACGATCGGAATGGACCCGACCCCGATCCGGTGGATGGCGAGAACGTGGGACAACTGGATGAAAAAGAGCTGCTGCGTTATCGTCAGCGCATTGGAATGGTCTTCCAGGAAGGAGCCCTCTTCGACTCTCTGACGGTGGGAGAAAACGTCGGGTTCTGGCTCTGGGAACATACGGACTGGAGCGATGAAAAGATCGAGGAGCGCGTCCGCACACTGCTTCGTTTCGTCAGCCTCGAGCAGGTTATCGACCAGCGTCCCGATGCCCTCTCCGGCGGAATGAAGCGGCGGGTCGCCATTGCCCGCGCAATGGCCCCCCAGGACCCGAAAGTCATGCTTTATGATGAACCGACGACCGGACTGGATCCGTTTACCTCCCGCTCCATCTGCGATCTGGTCCGCCAGGTCCAGTCCGAGTTTAATGTGATGAGTCTCGTGGTGACGCACGATCTGCACGACGCATTTCGGGTCGGAGACCTGTTTTCGTTCATCCATGATGCGAAGGTCATTCTGACAGGGGATCGGGAAACGATCGAACAGTCGACGGATCCGTTTGTCCGGACTTTTCTGTCCACATGACAGACCAGTCCGGGGAAAGTCTGGTGAAGGGGGAGGTTGTCCGGTGGCAATGAAACGGAGCAGCAATCTGAAGCTGTCCGAAATTCGAGTGGGACTGATCGTCGGGATCAGTTTTTTGTTGGGAGCCCTGGCGATCGTCACATACGGGAAGGTGCAGAACCTGTTTTCGAAACAGGTTCCCCTGACGATTCTGTTCGATAATGTCCGGGGGCTTACGGTGGGAGCACCGGTCCGGATTTCGGGGATGAACAGCGGCTTCGTCAAAAGCATCCATTTCGTCCGTTTCCATAACCAGCAGCTGATCCAGGTTCGTATTCGCCTTTCCGCGTCCCGCCTGCCGGACCTTTCGGAGGAGACATCGGCGGTGATACGGACTCAGGGGTTGATGGGGATCAAGTTTCTTGAACTGATTCCGGGAGATCTCTCAAAGGGGCCGATCAATCCTGCCCTTCCGATCTACGGAAAGGCAACCCTGACAATGGAGACCGTTCTGGGCAAGGGGTCGGATCTGGTCAAAAATCTCAAGAATCTTTCGATTTCCATGCAGGAGCTCATGGAGCAGGTCCGGGAGGGACACGGAACAGTCGGGCGTTTCATGACGAAACCCGAGCTGTATGATAATCTCGATCAGGCGACGCGCGAGATCCGTTCGGTTGCGGAGGACGTGAATCATGGAAAGGGCCCCGTGTCTTCCCTGATTCACTCCAGAGAGATGACCCGGCGTCTGAACGATATTCTCCGGCATCTCGACGGTGTCATGGCTTCTCTTGATGATCCGCAGGGTTCCCTCGGAATGCTTGCCCGGGATCCCGCGACAGCCGGGGATCTCCGGACATCGATCCATGCGATGGCCGGAATCCTGAAGGACCTCAAGGCCGGAAAGGGGACCGCGGGCCAGATTCTGGTGGACCCGGCGATGGGGCAGAAGATGGACGCAACTCTGGATCGTGTCAATGCGCTTCTGGATGATATGAAAAAAGATCCTCACAAGTACTTTTCCGTCCAGGTGCACGTTTTTTGAAACGGCGTTCCGAACGAGGCGGCATGCGTATAAGGACGTTTATCGTTCTTGTTTTTGGGGGATACACGCTTCTCGAAGCCGGGGTGGCGGCATGGCTTGACCATGCGGGAGTCTCATCTGCCGGAATCGGGATTTACCTGCTTCTGACCCTGACCATGCCATTCTACCTCAGGATGGCGTTTGCCAGGAACTGGCCACGTCCTCTCTGGCTCATGCCCCTGTTTTTTGGTCACTTTTTCCTTTCCGGGATGTTTCTCCTGTCTGTCGCCCTTCTGGACATGGCAGGCCATGTTTTTCATTTTCTGGGACAAGGTGGATGGACTTCGAATCTTCTCTCTCCCGTCTTCCAGGCGAAAGGTGTCGCGGCGATGGCCGTTCTGATCCTCGGAACGGTCGTGGTGAACCGTTTCCGGGGCCCTGCCGTGCACCAGCGGACGGTGGAGATTCCCGGCCTTGCCCCGGAGCTGTCAGGGTTTCGGATTCTGCAGGTGTCCGACGTCCACGTCGGGATGTTCGAATCCGCTTCCACACTCCAGTCCCTTCGAAGGACCATTGAATCCGTCTCCGCCGATCTCCTGGTGTTTACAGGGGACATGATCGACCGGCGCTTGACGGAACTGGACCGGTTTCTGTCTTTTTTCGGGGATCTCTCTTCACCGGAAGGAGTGTATTGCGTTCTGGGGAATCATGAATACTGGATCGACGGTCCGGCGGTCAAAAAGCGCCTTGAGGAAAACGGGTGGGGGGTTCTGGAAAATCGGAGCGTTCCGATCTCCCGGGGGAGCCGGACGCTCTTCCTCGTGGGGATCAGTGACCCTGCCTCGGAAAGAGAGGATGGAACGGGCGGGCCGGATCCGGCCAAAGCCTTTCAGAACGTTCATCCGGAAAACGGGGATATGGTGGTTGTATTGGCCCACAATCCCGGTCTTTGGAACGACCTTCGCCCCTACCCGGCGACCTTGACCCTTTCCGGCCACACGCATGGAGGTCAGATCGGGTTTCCCTGGGGAAGATGGAGCTTGGCAACCCTCTTTTATGACTTTGACAGGGGGCTGTTTCGGCGGGAGGAGAAGGGGGTTTCCCAGTGGCTTCTCGTCAATGTGGGTACAGGTTATTTCGGTGTTCCCGTGAGACTCGGCGTGTCTTCGGCGGTGGAACTTGTCACGCTGGTGTCGGTCTGACAAGTCCCCGGTCGTCCGTTCTTCTTGACAGACGGTTTCCAGGTTTGCGTTTTCGGAGAAAAGGGTCTGGAAGAAGTCATGACGGGGACGGTGCGCCTTCGGGGGAGCCGTTCGGGCCTCCGTCCCCTGTCAGGGAAAGGTTGTCCGTTCTCAGAAATTGAAACCGGCCGTGACCGGAACATAGTAAAAACCGTTCTGTCCGTGCCCATAATCCGGGACGAACTGGGGCATGTAGGCAAATTTCACCTCGACAAAAATCCAGTCGAGATTCAGCCCGAGTCCGATATCCCCGTAAGCTGACCACCCGTGGTTCAGGTAGTTCGACAGGGTCGGCGAAGCTCCCGAAACGGATTCTTCATAGGCCGCTCCCGCATCAATCACCCCGTAGAGAAAATAGTCCGGATCCCCATAGAGCTTTGCTTCGAACCCGCCAAAGAGAGGGGCGGACTGAAGAGAATCGCCAGAGTAGACCGACGAACCCTTGCCTTCAAAAAAATTCCCCTGGGCCCCGACCCGGAACGCCAGAACATCATTGAACCAGTAAACGATGGCGAGACCGGCCCCGTATCCGTTCTGAAACGTGTTGGCGAACGATGTCGCCTGCCCGGTAGCCGCAAGGGCCGTGTTGTAAGACTGGGACGAAGAGATGTTGCCGGTATCGACCGTGGACATGTCATAGTTGCCGAACACCAGAAAATCCCACGCCCCGCTTCCAGACGTTGCCGCCCGCGCCTTGGGTGCTTCGGGTGTGAAAACGGCGAGGGCGACCGCAAGCAGGAAGAAAACAGTGAACCGGCCGAAGGGACGGTTGTGAAAACAGCGCGAAACCATGGGAAATCTCCTTGATAAATGTCGGGCCTGAAAGACTCAGGCAGTTTTTTGGTCAGAACTCTCGAAGGTGACCTGACGCTCTTGTCGGAGAGTTTTCCGAAAGACTTGAGTCTGTGGATCAGGGGCGTTGTGTCGGAGAGTCGGTCGAAAAGAGGGGAAGTGTGTCGAGGATGCTGTTCCGGCAGACCAGAATTTCTGGTACCAGTGACCGGGCTTCCTGCAGTTTTCCTGCCTGGTGCAGACGGAGAATCTGACCGGTGAGTGCGTGGGCGCGGGTATGCAGGCGGACGGTTTCCTGGAAGAGGGGATCTCCGGCCAACCGGTCTGTTCGCTGGGAATCGAGCCATCTTCCCAGGTAGCAGGTGCGGGGGCTATCGACTTCTTCCAGGGAATAAGGAAAGGGACGTCCTGTTTCCAGAAGCTCCAGAAGTCGGCGGATCGCCCGCTGGTGCTGCATCGTTCCCATGAGAAGAAAAAAGTCCGGCTTGGGCTGGGGGGTGCCCGTCCCGGGAGTCTGGCTGGACAAGGCCTTCAGTGAGTTCCGGAGTTGTTCGGGTTCGAGAGGCGGGGAGAGGAGAGAGCCCTGAAAGAATCGGGCACTGGAACGGAGAACCAGTCGGAGGGTGTCCCGGTCATCGACACCGGCCGCAATGACGTTTTGTCCGTAGGCCTGGGCGAGATGGACCAGACTGTCGAAGATGACGAGTGCTTTGTCGTTTTCCGAAATCTCCCGTGTCAGGGAGGGATGGATGCGGACCCGGGACAGTGGCCAGGCCCGGATCTGTTCCATGGCATGGAGAGACTGCCCCAGACAATCATCCAGACAGAGGGAGAATCCTTTTTCCCGATAACGCAGGAAGATTCCCGCGGGGTCACCCGGTTTGTCCATGGTTTTTGTCGACTCCAGGGCAAGTTCCAGTCGGGAGAGGTTTAAAAGTCCCATTGTCTGGACCATGTGTTCCAGGGTGGAGAGAAATCCCGGTTCGATCAAAAGCCTTGCGTCGACGGGAATGGTCACTGTCTGATCAAATCCTTCCTTTTCCAGATCCGAGAGAATGCGGAGTCCCTGTCTCAGCAAGGAGAACTGTTCATCCCGATAGCGAGACCATCTGGACAGGTTGTCCGGAGGGGTGTCCGGCGGTCTGTCCAATTCCCGCGCGTCCTGCCGGATGTGAATTCCGGAGATCCGTCCGGAAGACAGATCCAGCTCCGGATCCAGCAAGAGGGCTCTTTTCTCCTCCCCGGACCGGACAGGGAAGACCTCCGGAAGATGTCCGGCATCCGGTTGCATGGTTCTCGGAGTCTCCGGACGGAAAAGGACAAACCGGTTTCTCCCGTCTTCCTTGGCCTGATACAGGGCATGATCGGCATGACGAAGGAGGACGTCGGAGGGGGAAAGGTCTTCGGGATAGATTGTGACACCGATGCTTGCCGTGAGGCTGAGAGGCGTTCCCGGCGCTTCGAAGGGACGGGCGATCGATTCGAGAATTCGGGCGAGGAGCTGGTGAATCGTCGCATTCCGGTCGATTTCCTCGAGAAGCAGGACGAACTCGTCCCCCCCCAGACGGGCGACGGTATCACCGCTTCGGACAGAGTTCTGAAGCCTGTGGCTCACCTCGACCAGAATCCGGTCTCCGAAGGCATGGCCAAAGCGGTCGTTGACGGGTTTGAATCCGTCCAGATCGAAGAAGCAGACGGCCACCCCCTTTCCGGAAAGGCGTGACCGATGGATGGCTTCGTCCATCAGAATTTCCAGATGGGTCCTGTTGGGAAGGCCCGTCAGGCCGTCGCTCCACGCTTGTCTTTTCAAAATGTCTTCCAGACGTTTTTTTTCCGAGATGTCGGTTTCCGTCAGGATCAGGTGCCGGATGTCCCCGTTTTCGTTCCGAATGGCCGTAATCAGGGTATCCGTGACCGAAACGTCTCCGTTTTTTGCCGCATGCCGGATTTCGCCTGAAAAAAAGGAGCCTCCGTTCAGCGTATTCCAGATCTGACGGGCCAGCTCGTCTCTTTCTCCTCCCCGAACCAAAAACTCCGGGACATTGCCGACCATCCGGAGAATGTCCGACGAGACGCGTTTCTGGAACGCGTCGTTGCACCATTCGATTTCTCCTTCGGGATCGGTGATGGCCATCGGAACAGGTATGCATTCCATGGCGCTTTTCTGGAGACGGATCTGGGAGAGTTCTTCAT
>JAMCWZ010000059.1 GCA_023480765.1 Nitrospirota bacterium | reverse complement strand
CCTTGAGAGCTTTCTTGAGAAATAACGAAGGATAAAGGGATTCCATGATACGTTTTGTGACTGCCGGTTTTTGATCAATGGCCTCGCCGACCGTCTCCTGATCCGTCAGGTAAAGCTTCCGAATCTGCTGAAGAAGAATCTCTTCCGCCTGTTTTCGGGCCTGAAGGTAGGCATCAAGCCTTTTGTTTCCGTCAAAGGGATTTCCATCGATCCGGGACAAGGTGTCTGCCCGTATGACCTTCCCGGACCAGGGGAGCTCATAGGAATAGATGGGTTTCTTCTTGGGAGCCGATTCACACCCCGACAGAGCGAGAAGGAGCAGGAGAAGCCCTCCCGACAGATAAAGTTTTCTTCCGATATCAACCATGCGCCCCTTCCGCTGCATATCCTGTCCTCGCTCCACACGCATTATTTTTCAATGTCCCGGTGGATGACCCGTATTTCGTATCCCCGGGAGACAAATTTGTTTTTCAGGATTTCCGTGATGGCTACAGAACGATGCCGTCCTCCCGTGCATCCGATCCCAAGGGTCAGAAAACTTCTTCCTTCCTCAACATACTGCGGCAAAAGATAGGAAAGGTATTCCTCGGTCTGCCGGACAAATCCCTCTCCTCCCTGGGAGAACACCATGTCCCGCACCGGTTTGTCCAGACCGGTGAGCGGTTTCAGATCCGGAACATAGTTGGGGTTTGGCAGAAACCGGACATCCAGAACCAGGTCGCAGTCAATGGGGAGCCCATACTTGAAACCGAAAGACATCAGAAACAGCTTGAACTGCTCCTCTTTTTCCCCCTTGCCATAATACTTCTTGAGGATCGACTTGAGCTCTGAAACCTTCAGGTCGGTCGTCGCGACGATCCGGTCCGCCCGTTCTCGGAGCTTGGCGAGCTTTTCCCTCTCTTCCCGGATGGCTTCGATCACCGGAGTCCCCTCTCCTCTCAGAAGAGGATGAGGTCGTCGGGTCTCCGAAAAACGCCGGACGAGCTCGTTGTCATCGGCATCCAGAAAGACAAGCTCCACATTGGCATGTTCCAAACGGAACTCGTCAAAAAAACGAAGGAACAGGTCAAGAAACTCCCGTTCCCGAATATCCACCCCGATCGCAACATGAGACATTTCCGGCACATGATGCGTAACAAGGTCGGAAAACGTCGGCAGGAGGGGCGGAGGAAGGTTGTCGACACAAAAATATCCCAAATCTTCCAGAGCCCGGATCGCATGGCTTTTCCCGGCGCCCGAAAGCCCGCTGACAAAGAGTATCCGGGTTCTGGCCACGTCAGATCCCCCCCCGCTTCCTCATTACTCGGGCTGAATCTGTCCCAGACTTCCATCCCTTCGTCGATAAAGGACCCTCAGGGATTCGGAAGCCACATCGGTGTAAAGGAAAAAATCCTTGTCGAGAAGCTCCATCTGCAGAATGGCATCATCAAGTGACATGGGTTTGACCGGAAAACGTTTTGTCTTGACCAGTGATGGTAATGGCTTCCCGTTGTCTGCCGAAACACTCTCCATGGTGGGTTTCCCGGATTGGCCATTCGTCGCGTGCCCGTGACGAATCTTTTCCTTAAACCGCACCAGCTGCCTCTCCAGCTTATCGACCGCCAGATCCAGGGACGCATAAAGGTCGTTCGTCACCGATTCGGCATGAATCAGACGTCCGTTGGCATGCAGTGTCACTTCAACTTTCTGTCGAAATTTCTCAACCCCCAGAATCACATCGGCACGGCAGTTTTCCGGGGCCACCCTGTCCAGCAGCTCCATTTTTTCCTGAACTTTTGCCCGAATGGCTTCGGTAATCTCCATGTGTCGTCCTGTCAGGGTAATTTGCATGTTTCTGACTCCTTCCTGTCTTTTTGATGATACGGTTGTCCGGTCATACCGCGCGTTCCTGCTTGCGCTTGTTGACCGGGGGAATATCGAGTTCCATCCGGTACTTGGCGACAGTCCTCCTGGCAATGACGATCCCTTCCTTCCCCAGACGGTTCATGATTTCCTGATCCGTCAGTGGCGCACTCTTGGACTCTCCATGAACCATGTCGCGAATTTTTTCCCTTACACTGACAGACGAATGTTCCGACCCGGACTGAGACGGCAACCCTCCGGAAAAAAAGAACTTGAGTTCCACAATGCCGAAAGGGGTTTCGGCATATTTCTGGTTCGTAACCCGGGAAATCGTCGACTCATGCAACCCGAGATCCTGCGCAATCGTTTTCAGCACAAGTGGCTTGAGGCCAAGCGGCCCCCGACGAAAAAAATCCTCCTGGTGGCGCAAAATTGCTTCCGCAACCCGTAAAATCGTTTTCTTTCGCTGCTCAATTGACTTCATAAACCACATCGCCGATCGCAGCTTTTCTTCAATATACTCCCGTGTCTTATCCTTTTTTTCCATCGTTTTGAGAAGAGACTTATAAGCCGATTGAATTCTTAACCTCGGTACCCCCTCTTCATTCAGACCCACACGAATTTCTCCATGTCCGGCATCATAAAACCGGACATCGGGAGAGATGGGCATCGCCATATCCCGAAAATAGGGTCGCCCCGGTTTGGGCTCCAGCTTTCGAATGATTTTTCCCGCTTCCTGAATATCCTCCACGGAAACAGAAAGCGCCCTGGCAATTCCCTTGTATTTCATTTCCATGAACTCATCGAGATGGCTTTCCAGAACAGACCAGACAACCGTCTTTTCAAGATGCAGCATACGAGCCTGGATCATCAGACACTCCCTCAGGTTTCGAGCCCCCACGCCCGGAGGGTCGCACTCCTGGATCCAGGAGAGAACACGGGGAAACATCTCGGGGTCTGTCCTCAGGGATTCGGGGATTTCCTCTTCCGAAACAGCGAGATAACCATCCTCATTGATGTTTCCGATCAGAAAATGTGCCAGCTCTTTCTCCACCGGAGACATCTCCCGAAACGAAATCTGCCAGATGAGATGGTCTTCCAGAGTCGTCGGAGCAGCCAGAACCTTCTCATAGGAAAAATCGCTTTCCGGGTCTTCCCGGATGGAGCGTTCCTCCTGGTAAAGCCCGGAGTCGTCCATGTCTTCATGAAGGGAGTAGTCCCAGCTCATCAACGGGTCAGGATTCGTCTCTTCTTCCGGAACGGTCTCGCGGTTCTCGCTGTCGGCTGGAAGGTGATCGATCGAGCTTTCGGGAACCGAATCCTCCCAATCGCCTTCTTCTTCCAGTTCGAGAAGTGGATTGGTCTGGGTTTCCTGCAGGATTTCCTCTCTCAGGTCCAGCTTCGCAAGCATCAAAAGATGAATGGCCTGCTGGAGCTGGGGAGTCATCACCATCTTCTGGCCGAGCTTTATCTCCAGACGTTGGCGAATCAAATTTCTTCCTCCAGGACATTTGCATTGAGGGTAAACTTTTCTCCGAGGTAGAAGGCCCGTGCCTTTGGACTGGAGGCAATTTTACGGGGGGTCCCTTCTTCCAGAATCTTGCCCTGGTTGATCACATAGGCCCGATCCGTGATTTCAAGCGTTTCCCGCACATTATGGTCCGTGATGAGAACGCCGATATTGCTTTGCCGGAGCTGGGCAATAATTTTCTGAATTTCAATCACCGCAATCGGGTCGACTCCGGCAAAAGGCTCATCCAGCAGAATGTAACGCGGTTTCGTTGCGAGCGCCCGGGAGACCTCAACACGTCGCCGTTCACCTCCGGAGAGAGTGTAGGCCTTGTTCTTTGCAAGGTGTGCGATATTCAGCTCTTCCAGCAGTTTTTCGAGTCGTTCCTGACGCTCTTCGCTGGAGAGGTCCATATATTCAAGGACTGCCAGAATATTCTCCTCCACGGTCAACTTCCGAAAAATGGAGGATTCCTGGGGAAGGTAACTGATTCCGGTCCTTGCCCGGACATGCATCGGATAACGCGAGATGTCCTGGTCATCCATCAGAATCTGTCCGCCATCAGGCCGGACAAGACCAACAATCATATAAAAAGTTGTTGTTTTCCCGGCTCCGTTCGGACCAAGCAGACCAACGACCTCTCCCTGGTTCACGCTGATGCTGACCCCGTCCACGACCCATCTTTTCCGATAGTTTTTACGAAGGTCCTGGACTTCGATGGACATGCGGTCAGCCCTTTCCTTTGGAGTCAGTCGACTTTGCCGGAGCTCCCTTTTTTTTGGCCGGATGAAGCAGCATGAGACTGTGCCCCTGAACAAGGCTCTTGTCGATCCGGGTAAAAAACGTGATTTTTTCTCCCGATATCCGGTCCCCATTCTGGATGACCACCGGCAGGCGGGTCAGGACAAAATAATGTCCCTGGGCAATATAGACCGCTTTTCCGGCATAAGCGATGCGGTTTCCCTTTTTGATGTACACATGGCCGATCGCAATCATCGTCTGAATTTTTTGAGATTTTTGACGGGCATGCATATTGTCCATCAGCGTCGCTCCCCGGGAGGGGGGAACGAAGAAGACGTCCAAATTGTCCGACTTCAGAACCAGATTTTTTTTGACCAGATGCACATGTCCAACAAAATGGATCTCGTTCTGGATATTTTCTGCCAACATTCTGTCGGCATTGATCACCGTCGAAACCGGCTGCTCCCCCCATGCCTTCCCGACAAGAAGAAAGAAAGATCCCGGCAGGACAAGAAAAAAGACAACCGCTTCCAGGCTCCGGAGAGCATGTCGTTTCCCCCGGAGCAGGCCCCCGAAAAATGTCTTCTTTCTCCTCACGTCAACCAGCAAAGACGGCATGCACTTTCCGGTCAATCCGAAACATCTGGTTCCGGGGGACGGATTTCAGTCCCTTTCCCTGGATAATCATGTTTGGCCCCAGAATGATCACATGGCCATCCGTGCGAATCTGGTCTGTGCGATCCACATAATTGAGATGGGAGGAGATGACTGTCAGGCCATTGGAGAAACGGGCCGCAACAGGTCGTGTCACCTTTTCCACATAGAACCTGTGGCGGACCTGGTCGATAACACCTTTTTCTCCCGTCACAACAAGTTTGAGATCCCGTCGCACGCGAATCCGGGCTTTGAGATCCCATATTCTGGTCTGGGTTTCGTCCTTTCCCAGAGAGGCCCGCTCGGCTTCAACAAACCACTTCGTCTTGCCATCCACCGTCCGGGAGTAATGAAAATGACGGATCAGAACTTCGGCCTCCGGAAGAGGATGACTGTCCACCGGCACTGTTCCTCTTTGCTGGAGATGCCTGTGGGCAATAAATCCCATGTATAACAGGGTCAGAACGATCGGAACGGCAGAGATTCCAAGGACAAAGAAGCGGCTTCGGAAAAGTCTCTCTCCGCGCCTCACGGAACCCCCGAAAAACCTGGACGGTCTCCGAAGGGAGCCCCGTCCATTGGCAAGGGAGGCCACAATTTCATGTTCGCTCAGGAGCGTCCCAGATCAGGAAAAAGCCGGTCGATTGTTCGGATCCCCTGACGAATGGACTCCGTCGATCGGTGAAAAGCCTCCTCCTCTTCCGCCGACAGGGGGAGAAGAACAATTTTTTCTAGTCCGATGTTTCCTATCTGGACAGGAACGCCGGAAAAAACGCCCTTGACACCATACTCCCCTTCCAGGTAGACGGAGCTCGGGATCACCCGATGGCGATCGTGAAGGATCGATTCAATCATTGAGTAAATGGCCGCGGCCGGAGCGAAATAGGCGGACGAGTCTTTCATGAGACGAACGATCTCTCCTCCTCCATCCCGGGTCCGGGCCACCAACTTCTGAAGAACATCCGGATCCAGAGCTTTTTTCAGGGAAACTCCGGCAATCGTTGAAAACTCCAGGAGAGGAACCATATCGTCACCGTGTCCCCCCATCACCATTGTCTGGATATTCGAGACGGACGTGTTTGTGACCTCGGAAACGAAATAGGCAAACCGGGAAGAGTCCAGGGCACCTCCCATACCGATGACCCTCTCCCGGGGAAAACCTGTGACTTTCCAGAGGATATAGGCCATCAAATCCATGGGATTCGTCACCATGATCACAACGGAATCCGGAGCATGCTTGCGAATTTTTTCCGCAACTTCAATCATGATATCCCCGTTCTTGTGCAGCAGATCCTCCCGGCTCATCCCCGGTTTCCGGGAGAATCCGGCCGTCACAACAACGACAGACGAACCTTCGATCGTCTCGTAGTTCCCTGACCCCACAATACGGGTATCAAATCCCAGCAATGGGCCCGATTCAAGAATGTCCAGGGCTTTTCCCTGAGCCATGCCTTCCCGCACATCCAGAATGACAACATCCGCCAGCCCGTTTTCGACGATCTTCTGGGCAGTGGTTGCGCCCACGTTTCCGGCTCCGACAATGGAGACTTTTCTTCTTTTCCTTGGGCGCAATGGACACCTCCTTTCCTGTTGCTCCAGACATCTGTTTTTTTCGCAGATGCCCTGTTCTTTCTGCTCCCCTAAAATCCTTGACGATTTTTTCTATTCGCCGATTGCCAGAAATGGTAGTGCAACGGGGAAAAAAAGACAAGAGAACGCCTTGTCAGGCATTAACTTTGCAGACTTTTTTTTCATTTCTTGTCAGCCTTGTCAGGCCTTCTTTATTTTCTATTTTGACGTGACTCTCACGTCCGGGGGCCATTCACCGACTTGCCATTCCAGTTCGTCCAGAATCATCCTCAGACGAAAACGATCCGCAATGAGTGTTTCATATGCCGTCACATATTCGGCCTGCGCCTGTATACGGGTCACACTGTCGACAAGCCCCTTGTCGTAACTTCGTTGAATCATTTGCCGGTTGATGGTCGCGTTTTCCAGCTCCGTCCGGTCCAGATCGATTTTCTTCTTC